>ONLG01000045.1 GCA_900318625.1 uncultured Prevotella sp. | reverse complement strand
GTCGGCACGGTCGATAATCAGGTCAATCTGCATTCCGTCTTGCCCGTCGTCTCCATGAATGATAAAGGAAGACTCGCGTGAAGAGACCCCTGCAATCTGCAGCGAACGCTTTATCTGATTGATATGTTGCAGGCAAACCTCCTCAAAAGCGATGCCGCGCCATGATGTTATTTCCGACTCTTTGAGGTGATGCATCCAGAAGTCAGTTTCTTCTATATGTCGTTGTTCCTTGAAATGGAGCCAGAACCAGCAGAAACAGTCAGATAGCTTATAGTGTAACAGCTCTCGCCGCTTGCTTCCAAAAGGAGTATAGGCTGAAATAAATCCACTGCCAATGAGTGCCTTGAGTGTTTTGGAGAAATCTCCATTGCCGTTCAGACCCGTTTGTCGGACAATCTCGTCGCGTGTGAATCCGCTATGGCGCTTCCCCAGCAGGCGGACGATGTTCATGCAAGTGTCCGGCTGGTCAAATATGGAGTGGAACAGGCGGTCGAACTCGTCGCCAAGCTTTGCCCTGCGTGAAAAGAACAGGGCGTCGATGTTCTGTGCCAGGCTCATGGAGGGGTTAAAGTAGTCAAGATAATAAGGTGTTCCGCCAAGTATCATGTAGGCTTGTGCAATGTTGTATCGCGACATCTTGATGCCACGGCTGATGAAAAACTCTTCACATTCATGCAGGTTGAAGGGGTAGAGTTGCATTTCAAGAGTCAGCCTGCCATACAGTCCCCCCTTGTTGTTTATGAGATTGTCAAGCATCCACGAGGTTGCCGAGCCGCAAACAACCAAGCATATATTGTGGCGGCTGCAAGCCCATCCGTTCCAGAAAGCTTCAAGAGCAGTAAGAAAGCCAGAGCGCGGAGTGTCCATCCACGGCAATTCATCGATGAAAATGACCTGGCGCGCCCCATTGTCCTGTTGTTCCAGAAATTGTTCCAGCCTGAAGAAAGCTTCCATCCATGACTGTGGCGGCTCGCCTCCTTCCATGCCATGGCGGATAAGAGAGAAATGGAAGTTCTGAAGTTGGTCGCGAAGAGTGGTCTTCCGCTTGCGGTCATACGGCGAAAGGCCGGTGTGATGGAATGTCATGTATTCATGGAAAACCTCGTTTATGAGGAAAGTTTTTCCAACACGGCGGCGGCCATATACAGCTACAAATTCTGCCCTGCCGCTTTCATAGGCACGGGTTAGCTCTGCTATCTCTTGCTTTCTGCCAATTATCCTATTCATAACTCAGAAGTATTGAAAATGATGCTGCAAAGATAGTAAATCATTTCGCCGGAATAAGCAAACAAATGTTAAATTCTGGATAAAAAGCGGTTTATTCCGCTAAAACCCCTGCTTCGGGGAGGTTTTTAGCGGAATAAGCGCGGATTTATCCACTTGTAGAGCGAGGCTCGTGCCGGGGCATGGCCGCATATTAAACGGCTAAAAATTAAACCTTGTATGGGCGCGCGCGTCAAAGTATGCATTATGAATCGATTTATAGCAACTTGCCTTTTAGTGTTTGCCGTGGCCGGAGCTATGGCGCAAGGCGTGGTTAAGGGAAAGATACTCTCGAAAACCACCAACGAACCATTGGAATTTATCAATGTCATGCTCAGCCGTGCGGGCGAGACAAAAATAATGAAAGGTGCCATCACCGACGTGGACGGCAACTTCGTGATAAGCGGTGTGCCCACGGGCAGCTACGTGCTCAAGGCTTCGTTTACCGGCTATCGCGAGCTGACGCGGCAGTTCAGCCTCACCGCCACCGACCGCAACAAGACTTTCACCATATTATATATGGCCGACGACACGCAGGCCATGAAGGAAGTGACGGTGACGGGGCAGCGCGCGGAGATGAAGCTGGAGGTTGACCGCAAGTCGTTCAGCGTGGACCAGCAGATAGCCAATGCCGGAGGGTCGGCCAGCGACGTGCTGGAGAACATACCCTCGGTGGAGGTAGACAACGACGGAAATATATCGCTGCGCGGCAACGAGAGCGTGGAGGTGTGGATCAACGGCAAGGCCAGCGGACTGACCACCGACAACCGGGCGCAGATATTGCAGCAGCTGCCTGCCGAGAGCATCGACCGCATAGAGGTGATAGACAATCCTTCGGCGAAGTTTTCGGCTGAAGGCTCGGCTGGAATAATCAACATCGTGCTGAAGAAAGACCGCAAGGCAGGCTACTACGGCTCGGTGCAGGCCGGTGCCGACACGCGCGGAGGTGCCAACGCAAGCTTCAACTTCAACTTCAACAGTTCTAAGCTCGACGGATATGCCAACGTGGGCTATCGCCACCACCGCAGCAAGGGCGGCGCAATGAGCGAGCAGACCTATCCGCTGGATAATACCTATCAGAACTACAGCACCGAGAGCAACAACCTGGGCAACAACCTCTTCAGCCGACTCGGCCTCACGTGGCACGCCACGAGCAAGGACGACCTGTCGCTGAGCGGCATGATGATGCTCGGCGGACGCAACGGCTACAGCAGCACACCTTATTATTATGGTACTATCGGGGCAGCACAACCGTCGCGAATGATGGCGCGGAGAACGCATACAAGCGACAAAGCCCAGATGTATCACGGCGAGCTGAACTACCGCCACAACTTCTCGGACAAGCATTTCCTCGATTTCGTGGCCAACTACAACAGCTGGACGTCGGATGCAGAGAACGAATATCAGGACTCTACGGAGTGGTACGACGTGGTGCGGCCCGTGGAGTACAGCTACCAGAGCCGTCCGCTCGACGTGAACAGCAAGGCGTGGGAGCTGAAACTCGACTACGAGAACCAGATAACCAAGAACTTCAAGCTGCAGGCAGGCTACAACGGGCGCTTCTCGAAGGAAGACACGCCGCAGGAGTCGTATGAAGACCCCACGTCGTGGTACGGGGGCAATGCCAAGGAAGACCAGACCTACTACAACCGCTTCGTCTACAAGATGGACGTTCATGCGCTCTATGCCACAGCCAACGTGCAGCTGGGCCGCTTCGGGGTGATGGCTGGTCTGCGAGGAGAGTACTGGAAGGTGGACACCCGCAGCTACGACTGGCTCGCCGACCATCAGCCGACGGCTGAGAACCAGCCCGTTGCGTTCAAGAAAGACTACTTCCAGCTGTTCCCCAGCGTGTTCTTGTCGTATCAGCTCACTCCGTCGCAGCAGCTGCAGGTCAACTATACGCGCCGCCTGCGCCGCCCGTGGGGAGGTCAGCTCAACTCGTTCAAGAACACCCGTGATGCCACGGTCATCTCGTTCGGTAATCCCGAGCTCACACCGGAATACAGCAACTCGTTCTCGCTCAACTATCTGAAGACCTGGGCTGCCCATTCGTTGCTCGTGTCGGCATATTACCGCCCCACGACGAACGTGATGCAGCGCATCACATACCAGAGCAGCACCGACGGATTGATGTATCAGACCCACTTCAACGTGGCCAAGAGCACCAGCACGGGTCTGGAGCTGACGGCGAAGAACAAGCTCTTCCGCATACTCGACATCACAACGAGTGCCAACTTCTACTACTACAAGATCAACGGCTACGACTTCAGCATAGACAACCAGACCATTCACGGCGAGGGAAGTCACAGCTTCACGTGGAACGCGCGCCTGCAGGCTTCGCTCATGCTGCCCTACGACATCTCGTTCCAGGTGACAGGTCGCTACCGCTCCAAGCAGGTGACGGCTCAAGGCTACCGCAAGCCGAGCTACAACGTCGACCTTGGACTGAGAAAGACCTTCCTGAACAAGAAGCTCACGCTGGCTGTGAACTGCCGCGACCTGCTGAACTCGCGCCGCTGGAAGAACTACACCGAAAGCGAAACGTTCACCCGCCATCAGGAAAACTGGCGCAACGGGCGCAGCGTGCGCTTCACGCTGACATGGAACTTCGGCAACAACGGTTCGAAACGCCGTCCGCAGCAACGTCAGGATATGCAGGAAGAGGAGTTCGGCACGTCTGGATATGATGCCATAGGCACCGAAGAGTAGATTTGACAGTGGTTTAAGTAATCATATAAAACAACAAAGCATGATAGGAGCAATAATAGGCGACATCGTGGGCTCGCAGTTTGAGTTTTCCCACCCGCCAATGCGCGATTTCAGTCTGTTCACTTCCGACTGTGACTACACCGACGACACGATATGCACCATTGCCGTTGCCGATGCCATTCTCTCGGGTACGGATTATGCAACGGCTCTGCACTCGTGGTGCCGTCGCTACCCGGAGCCGATGGGTGGCTATGGGTCGCGCTTCCTGAGCTGGGTGCAGAGCGACAATCCGCTGCCAAACAACAGCTACGGCAACGGCTCGGCAATGCGCGTGAGCCCCGTGGGATGGCTCTTCGACGACTATCAGGACGTGATGCGCGAGGCCAAACGTTCGGCGGAAGTGTCGCACTGCCATGCCGAGGGAGTCAAGGGAGCGCAGTGTGTGGCTATGGTGATCTACTGGATGCGGCACATGAGGGTCATCAAGACCGATGTGGAAAAGCGTGTGGCCAAGTATTTCGGCTACGAGATACCGCCGCTGAAAGACATAATGAAGATTGGCAGCGAGGGACATTTCGACAGTATCTGCCAGGAAACGGTGCCATGGGCGCTGCGTTGCTTCCTCGATGCCAACAGCTTTGAGGAAACAATACGCCTCGCAGTACTGTGCGACGGTGACACAGATACCAAGGCTGCCATCGCTGGAAGCATAGCCGAAGCATATTATGGTGTGCCCGACAGCATTGTGGACCAGGCTATAGAGTACTTGCCCGACGAAATGCTGACAGTGCTCGACCGCTTCTACGACCGCCTAAACGAGCAGATGTAGCTCGGACGGCATATAGACGGTTCTCTCAACAACGCGGTATAATTACAAAAATAGGAGGAAAGCGGATTTGCTTTCCTCCTATTTCTATATAGGTTTGTTCTTTCTTACTTCTTTTCGCTCTTCTTGCCCAGAATCAGATAGGCTACGGGCGAAGCGATGAAGATAGACGACAGGGTTCCGAAGAATACACCCAGGATCATTGCGAAGGCGAAGCTGCGGATAGAATCACCACCGAGGATGAATATCGACAGCAGCACGATCAGCGTAGACAGCGAGGTGTTGATGGTACGGGCCAGTGTCTGGTTGATACTGTCGTTGAACAGCGAGGCGAGTTCCTGCTTCGGGTGGAGCTTGATGTTCTCACGGATACGGTCGAATACCACCACCTTATCGTTGATAGAGTAACCGATAACGGTCAGGATAGCACCAATGAAGGTCTGGTCGATTTCCAGAGAGAACGGCATCCAACCCCAGCAGAGCGAGTAGAGACCAATCACGGCAAGGGTATCGATGGCCAGAGCTACAACCGAACCAACCGAGAAGCCGACGTTGCGGAAGCGGATGAGGATGTAGATGAAGATGAATACCAGTGCGAGGATAACGCTCACGATGGCTCCGTAGGTGATGTCCTTGGCCACCGAAGGACCTACCTTCTGCGAACTGATGATGCTTCCGCCCTCACGAATGTCAGGGTTCTTGAACGACTGAACGTTGGCCTGCGATACCAGCTGAGCCTTCTTAAGAGCCTTGTAGAGGATGGTCTCAGCCTCATCGTCGGTCTTCACGTCGTTAGACTCAATGTTCCAGTTGGTGCTTATGCGGACGGTCTTCTTCTCGGCGGCACCCAGTGCGATGACTGAAGTGTTGGCAGGCTGACCGGCCTTGTCGCCGATGGTGTTGACGAAGGCACCGTCGAGCACCTTGCGCACATCCTCTACGGGAACCTGCTTGTCGAGGGTGACAACGTAGTTGCGGCCACCGGTGAAGTCGATGCTCTGGCTCAAGCCGCGAACGAAGAAGCTGCCGATGAACACTACGGCTGCTACTGCTACGAAAACAAATGTTTTCTTGTAGAACGACATGAACTTCACGTGTACGTTCTGCAGCAAGTTCTTAGACAGCGGAGTGTAGAACTTCTGTCCCAGCCACTTGTCCTTGCCCAGACGGTTCTCGTAAACCAGACGGGTGAGGAACACTGCGGTGAAGAACGAGCAGATGATACCGATGATCCATGTGGTTGCGAAGCCGCGGATAGGACCAGTACCTGTTACGAGCAGGATGATACCGGTTATAAGTGATGTGAGGTTGGAGTCGAAGATAGCCGAGAATGCATTGCTGTATCCTTCCTGGAGGGCTTGCTTGATGCCCTTTCCGGCGCGCATCTCTTCCTTGATGCGCTCGTAGATAAGCACGTTGGCATCAACTGCGGTACCCAGCGTAAGCACGATACCGGCTATACCAGGCATGGTGAGTGCCGACTGGAACGAAGCCAGGATGCCGAGAGTGAAGAAGAGGTTGAGCAGCAGTGCGCAGTTAGCCATCATACCGGGGATGAAGTCGTACATCAGAACCATGTAGATCATAAGCAGCACGAAGGCGATGATGAACGAGGTGATACCCTGCTGGATAGACTGTGCGCCGAGAGTAGGACCAACCACCTCTTCCTGAACGATGCGGGCAGGAGCGGGCATACGTCCCGACTTCAGGGTGTTGGCAAGGTCTTTGGTGTCTTCGATGGTGAAGTTACCGCTGATTGACGACTGTCCGCCGGTAATTTCGCCGTTGACGCGCGGTGCTGAGTAGACAACGCCGTCGAGAACGATAGCTATGGCCTTACCGATGTTGGCCTTGGTGAGCTGTGCCCACTCGCGGGCTCCCTCTGAGTTCATAGACATGCTGACCTCGGGCTTGCCGAAGTTGTCGAACTTGTCTTCGGCATCAGTAACTACGTCGCCCTCAAGCGGAGCGCGACCGTCGGCTGACGTGACGCGAAGAGCATGGAGTTCGTAGATGTTCTTGCTGTTGATGTGGTCGGCAGGCTTGGCACTCCAGAGCAGACGGAGGTCTGAGGGGAGCACTTGCTTAGCCAGCGGCGAATGGATGAGCTTGCTGATTTCGGCTGTGTCGCGTACATGGGCATATCCCACGAGGCTGAGAGCATCGCCGGGGATGGTCTGAAGCATGGCGAGCAGCGGATGCTCCTTCTTCAGCTTGGCCATCTGAGCGGCATCGGTGGCACCTGCTTTCTCGGCAGCATCGCTTGTTGAGGTAGCCTTAGCCTGGAACTTGCTTGTTGCAGGCTTCGAGGCACTCGAGTCGGCCTTGGCAATCTCTTTCTTGGCCTGCGTGCTGTCGCCCTTAGCTTCGGCCTCGGCCTTGGCTGCGGTGGCAGTGGTGTCTACCTTGGTCTCGCCGTTGGCCAGACGCTGGTCGAGCTGTACGAGATAGGGCTGCACCTCCTGATTGTTGTATGTCTCCCAGAACTCGAGGTTTGCACTACCCTGCAGCAGCTTGCGCATACGCTCCGGCTCGCGGATACCAGGCATCTCGACCATCAGTCTGCCGTCCTGGCCCTCAAGCTTCTGGATATTTGGCTGCACAACGCCGAACTTGTCGATACGGTTGCGCACAACGTTGTACGAGTTTTCGATGGCGGCAGCAACCTCGTCGCGCAGTGCCTTCTCTACTTCGCTGTCCGAGCTCTGTGTGCTCACTTTGCCCTTGAGCTGCTGCGTGGCGAACAGCGTAGCCAGACGGCCACCGTTTGAATTCTTTTTGTAAGCATCAATGAAGAGCGAGATGAAGTCGCTCTGACTCGTCTCCTCGGCTTTCTTGGCCTCTTGCAGCGACTTCACGTAGACCGGATCGGTCTTGTGGTCGGCCAGCACGTCGATGACATCAGGCACAGAAATCTCAAGGATGACGTTCATACCGCCTTTGAGGTCGAGACCCAGACCAATCTGTGTCTCCATGCACTTCTGATAAGAGTAGATGCCAAGGTATTTGACAGAGTCCTTGTAGTTCTCTGCCTTGATGGGATCTACCTTCTCCAGTTCTGCTATCTTTCCGTCGTAGTAGTGTGTGGCTACCGAGAAAGACAGGTAGAAGAGGCTTGCAAGCGTCAGCAAGACGGCAATACAAATTACTAATCCTTTGTTTTGCATTTTTAATTATTTGTTTTGATTATTTCGTTTCAGCATTATCGATGCTTAGTGGCTGGCCGCACAAGCCTGTGTCAGGCGTTTGGGATAACTGTCAAAGGTTGCAAAAGCGGTTTTGCCATACAGCGTGCAAAGATAGCTAATTTCTTACATTATGAAAAATTTATGTAGTTTTATTCTAAAAAAAGGTAATGTTTCTAACGCTTTTTCAACCAGCAGTAGATGGGATAGTGGTCTGAAGCTGCCGTTTTGCGGTCGACGGTGGCCCCGTAAGGCTCCCAGTCGTCGCTGCATAGTATGTTGTCGATGCGCACCAGCATCAGGTTGTGGTTGTAGGATGCACCGGGGCCGTTGCCGCTTGCCACGTAGCAGTCGGTGAGGTCTTTGGCAATGGTGTGGTGAACGTAGGAAAGAGGGTGGTCGTTGAAGTCGCCGCAGACGATAATGCTGGCACCGCGGCTTTTCAGTTTCGCTATATAGTTGGCCACGCTGTCGGCCTGTGGCGCTCTTATCTCAACTGCTTGGGCAAGCATTTTGATGAGTTGCTTTGAATCTTTCTTTGCTTCGTTCTTGCTCGCGTCGCCTTTCACCATCTGGGTGAACTTGTCTTTTATTTCCTCGTTCAGGCGGTTGCTCTCAAGATGATTGTTTATTACAGTCACCTCTTTGCCGTCGATGCTCACAACCGAAGCCACCGAGAAGTTGCCGCCGGAGGGATAGCTGATGATGCGTTTGCGCAGTATGGGGTACTTGCTGTAGAGCGTCATGCAGTATGCGCTGCCTCGTTCCAGCACCGTTGTGTCGCGATATTGATAGATGCTGTCGACTGTCTTGAGGGCTTTCCGCATCTGACCGTCGGGCACTTTGGCTTCTTGCAGGCACACGATGTCGGCTCCGCTCTCGGCAATATAGTCGGCTATCGGGCTGCGCAGGTCGGATGTGAGGGTCTTGCCGTTGAACATCTGCACGTTGTATGACAGCACCTTGATGGCTCCCTCGGGCGGTGCTTGCGGGTAGTTGAGGGGCAGATACGTGCGTATTGGCTGATAGCATACGATGAAACCCAGCAGTGGAAGCCATGCTTTTTTCCAACTGAACAACAGCCAAACGACGAGTAACGCGGTGTTGGCAGCCAAAGCTGCCGGAAACGGCAATCCTATGGAAGCCAGCATAGGGTGCTCCGTTGGCTGGATATGTGAGGAATATCCCATTATAAGCATTGCCACGATGACGATAGCGTTCACCGTGGCAAGTATAGCCGATGCTATAATTTTTGTTTTTTTCAGCATAAGTGAATGATTATTTGCGGTTGCTGCTGTCGAAGAGGCGTTGTTTTTCGGCTTTCGACAGGCTTTCGTAACCGCTCTTTCTGATTTTGTCTAATATGCGGTCTATCTCCGCCTGCTCTTCCTGTTGGCGGCGGTTATAGTCCCAGTCGCTCTCGCGCCGTGTCTGCTCGGAGCGTTGTTCTTGTGTTGTTGTCTTTTGATGTCTGCGGCGTTCCCAGTTGGCTCGCATGTTGTTGAAGAACTGAGCCCCCTTGTTGGTGCCGAAATCGCCATAGTCGGAGTAGGGATGTCGCTTCCAGTAGCGTATCAGAATGAAGCCGAACAACATTCCTCCTAAGTGGGCAAGGTGTGCCACTCCGTCGTTCGACGTGCTGAAGGCCGAGAACAGCTCCACTGCGGCATAGCCAATGACGAACCACTTGGCCTTGATGGGTATGGGCAGCGGGAAAACGAACATCCTTTCGTTGGGGAATGTCATGCCGAAGGCCAGCAGTATGGCGTATATTGCACCCGAGGCACCCACCGTAGTGAGCATATTGAGGTAGGTTTCCATGGGGATATTCATGCCGTTGCCCATGTTGACCGAGCTGTAGGCAGCCAGTCCCTCAACCGAATACGAAACGAACTGGGCCAACTCCTGCATCAGTCCGGCACCTATGCCGCACACCATGTAGTAGAACAGGTACTTCTTAGGCCCCCAGACGTTCTCCACCACGCACCCGAACATCCACAGCGCAAACATATTGAAGAAGATGTGTGTGAAGTTGCCGTGCATGAACATATAGGTCACGAGCTGGTATATGCGGAAGTCGGAAGCCATGAAGAAGTGGAGTCCGAATATGTCGTTGAGGTCAATGCCCGACATCGACAGCACTTGCGCGGCCAGAAAAGCCACGATGTTTATGATGAGCAGGTTCTTGGTGACAGTTGGAATGTTGCGGAACATACTTGTTTTTTTGTGTTTATGTGCGGCAAAGTTACTATTAAGCGAGTGCATAACAAAAGCTTTTACATAATTTAAAACATTTTTCCTCGCCCATTTGAGGCATTGTGGCGAACTGGCTTAGACTTTGGACAAATGCAGCATAAAGGCTTTAAACTCTGCTTATTTAGTGCTGAAATAGGGGTTACAGCTCCCTTTTTCGTTGGTTTTGTTCACTTTTTTGCTTATTTTGTTTGATTTGTTAAAGTAAACATCTATATTTGCGAGTAAATTTGGTAATTAAAAGCCATTATTCATCAATCAATATTACTAAAGTTATGAACAAGACAGAATTAATCGAGAAGATTGCAGAAGGCTCTGGCCTTAGCAAGGTAGATTCGAAGAAGGCACTCGATGCCGCAGTAGCAGCCATCAAAGATGCTCTCGTTGCAGGTGACAAGATTCAGTTGGTAGGCTTCGGCACGTTCAGCGTTAGCGAGCGTCCGGCACGTGAGGGTATCAACCCCGCAACCATGCAGAAAATCCAGATTGCAGCCAAGAAAGTTGCCAAGTTCAAGGCTGGTGCAGAGCTTGCTGATGCAATCAACTAATACTGTCATCGAGCTCGTATAAAAAAACAAAAGGGAAGCAGGCTTCGTGCGCTGCTTCCCTTTTTCTTGTCGGTTTCTGCTGCCGTTGATTTGCAGAATGTTGTCCAAGGCGGATTCGAACCACCACAAACAGAACCAAAACCTGTTGTGCTACCATTACACCATTGGACAATTCTGAAAATATCGGGCGCAAAGTTAGTGGTTTTTTAAGCCACGGCCAAATTTTTATAGTTGTTTTTTATCCGCCTGCTGGGCCTTGTCCTACTTCACAATCAGCAGCGAATAGTTCTTCTTGCCTTTCTGCACGAGCAGGTATTTGCCGTCGATCAGGTCGTCGGCACCCACCACTTGGTCGAAAGCAGTCAGCTTCTCCTTGTTCAGGCTCACTCCGCCGCCTTTCACCAGCTTGCGCATCTCGCTCTTGCTGGGGAATATCTTCATTCCGTCGAGGTTGAAGAGGTCCACTGCCGGCTGTCCGAGCTGCGAGCGGTCGATGGTGTATTTGTCTACGCCGCTGAACACATCGAGCAGTGTCTGCTCGTCGAGCTTCAGCAGGTTCTCCTTTGTGGCCTTGCCGAAGAGAATGTTCGATGCTTCCTTTGCCATGTCGAGGTCTTCCTGCGAGTGAACCATCACCGTCACTTCCTCAGCCAGTCGGCGTTGCAGTGTGCGTCGGCCCGGATCCTGGCGGTGCTCCTCGATGAGTGCGTCGACCGTTGGCTTGTCGAGGCTGGTGAATATCTTGATGTACTTCTCAGCCTCGTCGTCGGCCACGTTGAGCCAGAACTGGTAGAACATATATGGAGTGGTGCGGTTGCGGTCGAGCCACACGTTTCCGCTCTCGGTCTTTCCGAACTTCTTGCCGTCGGCTTTGGTTATCAGCGGACAGGTCAGCGCGTATGCTTCGGCCTCGTTGCCCAGTGTGCGGCGTATGAGTTCGGTGCCGGTAGTCATGTTTCCCCACTGGTCGTTGCCGCCGAGTTGCAGCTTCACGCCCTTGGTCTTGTAGAGGTGCAGGAAGTCGTAGCCTTGCAGCAGCTGGTATGTGAACTCGGTGAACGACAGTCCGTCGCGTGCCGTTCCGTTGAGTCGTTGCTGCACGCTGTCCTTTGCCATCATGTAGTTCACGGTGATATGCTTGCCCACCTCGCGTGCGAAGTCGAGGAAGGTGAAGTCTTTCATCCAGTCGTAGTTGTTCACCATCTCGGCGGCATTGGCATCCTTGGCCTCGAAGTCGAGGAATTTGGCCACCTGTTTCTTTATGGCCTCCTGGTTGTGGTATAGTGTTTCGCTGTCGAGCAGGTTGCGTTCCTGGCTCTTTCCCGACGGGTCGCCAATCATTCCCGTTGCTCCTCCGACGAGGATGATGGGTTTGTGGCCGCAGCGTTGCAGATGACGCAGCATCATCACTCCGCACAGGTGTCCTATGTGCAGCGAGTCGGCTGTTGGGTCGGTGCCCAGATATGCTGTCACCATTTCTTTCTGGAGCAGTTCCTCGGTGCCCGGCATGATCTGAGCAAGCATACCGCGCCATTTCAGTTCTTCTACAAAGTTCTTTATCATCTGTGTATGGTTGTTGAGGTTTTCATTTCTTCGTTGCCTGTGGCTTGCTGAGCGTGTCGCTGTCAGGGCACGGGGTCGTAGCCTGAGCCACCCCAGGGGTTGCATCTGAGTATGCGCCAGATGGCGAGTGCCAGTCCTTTTATCGGTCCGTATTTCTTCAGCGCCTGGCGGGCATATTCCGAGCAAGTGGGTGTGAAGCGGCAGGCGGGTGGGGTATAGGGCGAGATGGCTTTCTGATAGAACTCTATCGGCAGAAGCAGCACGCGTGTGATGATTTTCGATATAAGCGTCATATCTTTTCTGCCATGCGGCGGATTAGGTTTTCAACTTTGGCTTCCACGTTGCGGCTGTCGTGTGGCCGGCTGTCAATCCAAAGAAATGCCACGAGCAGCTGCTTGTCGTCCTTGCCTGCCATGGCGTCGGTCAGGGTGTCCTTGTGGCGTCGGTAGGCTTCGCGCACCTGTCGTTTGGCTCTGTTGCGGTCCACGGCGTGTCTGAGGTGCCGTTTGGGAACGCTCACCATCATCTGCACAGCCGGCTGACCGGGCTTTCTGTCGGTGGTGGCGGCTATCATTCGCAAGGGAAAGGCGGCCAGCGAGAGGTTCTTGCCGGCAGTGAAGAGCTGTCTGATGTGAGTCCTGCTGCATATCCGCTCTTCCTTTCGCAGTGTGAATATGCCCGTTTTGGTCATGCTCTCTCGACGGTTGAGGCGCGTGTTATTTGTTTTTCTTCAGATAGGCTTGCAGTGCGCTTGTCATCGAAGGGTATTCCTTCGACGGAGCTTCGAGGTCGAGGCGGAAGCCTTCTGCCACCACTTCTTTGGCCGTGGCGGGTCCGAAGGCTCCTATGCGGATGTCGCCCTGCTCGAAGTCGGGGAAGTTCTTCTTCAGTGCTTTCATGCCCGTGGGGCTCGAGAAGATAAGCATATCGTAGTCGAACGCCGCCTTCTCCTCCTCGGTGAAGTCGTTGCTCACGGTGCGATACATCACGCACTCGGTGTGTTGCAGCTTCTTGGCATCGAGCATGGTAGCTATGCTGTCGTTGTGTACGCTGCTCAGCGGCACGAGATACTTCTCTCCCTTGTGTTTAATCATCGTCGGAACCAGGCTTTCTATCTTGCCGGTCTCGCCGAAGAACACTTTGCGCTTGCGGTACTGCACGTATTTCTGGATATAGAGGGCCACGGTTTCCGTGATGCAGAAATATTTCATCGTGTCGGGGATAGTCAGTCGCAGCTCCTTGGCCAGCCGGAAGAAGTGGTCGATGGCATTGCGCGAGGTAAAGACTATCGCGGTGTGGTCGAGAATGGAAATCTTCTGCTGGCGGAACTCCTTTGTCGAGAGGCCCTCTACCTTGAAGAACGGACGGAACACAAAGCTCACGCCGAACTGTTTCTCAATGTCGTAGTATGGCGACTTCTCGCTTGTGGGTCTGGGTTGCGATATAAGAATCTTCTTTACCATCGTGCTTTTTTATTTTGGTGTTGTCTTGCGCGGCTGTCGGCAGGTGGCTGTCGGAGCCTTTCAAATCTGCAGACGGCTGCTCAGCATCGACATAAGGCCGGCGAGCGAAGCCATAGGCATCAATTCGAGGGCGCAAAGGTACAGAAAAAACTGCAAATAAAGTCTTGTTTGTCGGAAAAAGATGCAAAAAGCCTTGTAAAACGTAAGGATTTTGATAGTTATTGCAACGATTAGCAACGTGACGAGCCACGCTTGCGGTGATATGTCGAGATAGACGAGCAGCAGCACGAGCGGGAACAGTGCCACTCCTTCGAGGGCAGTGAGGTAGAGCCATGCCTTCCACCACTGCTGGCGGCTCTGCTTGCCGAAGAACACCCAGTTCACGATGCTGTAGAGAACGGCTTTCAGCAGGAAGTAGCCGAAGAAGACGGCGCAGAAGATGCCTATCACCGCCAGTGGCGAGTCGATGCTGAAGCTCAACCTCATCACCTCGCGCGCGTACATATAATATAATATGCCCCCCATCAGGGCCGTCTGGAGCACCAGCACCAGCTGCAGGTTCACTTCTGCCGTTGTCTCGCCTATGTTGGCAGTGCGCCGCGACGAGTGGAAGAAGCTGCGCGTCTGGCGCACAATGAAGTCGCGCGTGCTGCTTATCAGCACTGTGGCCACGATGAAGAACACCAGCAGCAGCCCTGTGATGACGTTGTCGTTGGCAACGTTGTAGGGTGCCGGGTCGCCAGCCACGCCGTTGCGGTCGAGTCCCAGCTCGGGGTGGAAATATTTGCTGCCGGCAAAGAAGCCATAGTCGGTGAGCTTCAGCTCCGATGGTTTCTTTGTCGGCGTTGCGTTCACTCCGAAGGTGGCCAGTGTGTCGGCCTGCGCCACGGAGTCGAGCTGTGTGGAGTCGGTAGGTGCGTATGGTTTCACGCTGTCTTGCTTTTTCTCTCCGGTTCAGTGTCGTGTCAGAATCCGTATAGCCTGTCCTCTATTTGAAAAACGCCTTCCTGATAGCTTCCACGCAGTCGAGCTTCTCCCACGTGAAGAGCTCCACGTCAATCTCTCGCGTCTCGTGGTAGTGGCTGGTGAAGGTCTTTTTCACGGTGCGGCACTCGCGGCCCATGTGTCCGTAGGCTGCCGTCTCGAGGTACATGGGCTGTCGCAGCTTCAGCCTGCGCTCGATGGCTTTGGGTCGCAGGTCGAACAGCTGGCCCACCTTGCGGGCTATCTCGCCGTCGCTCATGGGCACCTTTGCCGTGCCGTAGGTGTCGACATAGATGCTCACGGGCTCTGCCACGCCTATGGCATAGCTCAGCTGCACCAGCATTTCGTCGGCCACGCCTGCCGCAACCATGTTTTTGGCAATGTGGCGGGCGGCGTAGGCTGCCGAGCGGTCCACCTTCGACGGGTCCTTGCCCGAGAAGGCACCGCCGCCGTGGGCTCCCTTGCCTCCGTAGGTGTCTACGATTATCTTGCGTCCCGTCAGACCGGTGTCGCCGTGCGGTCCGCCGATGACGAACTTGCCCGTGGGGTTGACGAAGTATTTTATCTCGCCGTTGAAGAGGCTGAGCACTTTCTCGTCGAGCCCTTCCTTCACGCGCGGCATGAGGATGTTCTTCACGTCGTCTTCTATCTGGCGCAGCATCATCTGCTCGTCGTCGAGGAACTCGTCGTGCTGAGTGGAAACCACGATGGTGTCGATGCGCAGCGGATGGTGGTCGTCGCTGTATTCCACCGTCACCTGGCTCTTAGAGTCGGGGCGCAGGTAGGTCATCTGCCGTCCCTCGCGCCTGATGTCGGCAAGCACCTTCACTATGCGGTGGGCCAGCGAGAGCGACACAGGCATGAACTCCGAGGTCTCGTTGGTGGCATAGCCGAACATCATGCCCTGGTCGCCGGCCCCCTGGTTGTCCTCTTCCTCGCGCTCCACGCCTTGGTTTATGTCGCTGCTCTGCTCGTGTATGGCAGTGAGCACGCCGCACGAGTTGCCGTCGAACTGGTATTCGGCCTTGGTGTAGCCAATGCGGTTGATTGTCTTGCGGGCTATCGTCTGCAGGTCGATGTACTCCGTGGAGCGCACCTCGCCCATTATCACCACCTGGCCGGTTGTCACCATCGTCTCGATGGCTGTGTGGGCGTGTTCGTCGTAGGCCAGAAACTGGTCGAGCAGTGCGTCGCTGATCTGGTCGGCCACCTTGTCGGGATGGCCTTCCGATACTGACTCTGATGTAAATAGGTATGGCATAATTACTTTCTTTGTTGTCTGATTTGCCTGCAAAGGTACGGTTAAGTGAGAGCAAAACAAAGAAAAGAATTTTCTTTTTTTGCCGAACGTGAGTACCTTCGCTGTTTTTTGGGGGCTGGCTTCCATGCAATCAATGCCCCATCGGGGCGTAAGCTGCCCCCAATTCCCCCCTAACGTTCAGGCGGATATGTTATCCGCCTGAGCCGAGGACCCACCCCCGTTCCCTCCCCAAGGGAGGGGGGAATATCCCGCCCCTGACACATCCCCCATGTTCAGGCGGATATGCTATCCGCCTGAGCCGAGGACCCACCCCCACCCCCATTCCCGAGGGAGGAGGCTATCCTCTGCCACTCGATTAACGGCCTGAAAGGCCAACAATATGTCAGCCCAAGGCTGCGCCTTGGGGGACGGGAAGCAATCAACATTCGCCCTGAAAGGGCAAAAGAATACAAATAGAACGATGATTTTGCCCCTTCAGGGCGTTACTCCCCGCTATACCCTGTTCCCAGGGCGTTGCCCTGGGCTGACATATC
>ONLG01000038.1 GCA_900318625.1 uncultured Prevotella sp. | reverse complement strand
GCGCCCAAACCTTAAAGTAAAACAACTTGTTTTGGTCTCCAATTTGGTGCTTATTGCATTGCAATTAGGCCCTTATTGCGAACCAAAACAAGTTGTTTTCCTTGAAGCCAGCTTAGCAGCCGTTTCCAGCAAGGCCGAAACGGGGCTGCTTGAGCTTGTGAAAGGTGGGTTAGAATATCTTGTAGGCTACCCGCACCTGTATGTTGGGCCATGCCTTCAGCCATGACAGTGCGCTGGCAATACCCGAGTTCTTGCGCGCTGGCAATACCCGAGTTCTTGCCCGAAGCCTTGATTTCTGTTTCGTCGTTCAGCCTGAACTTCGGCGTGCCCCAGAACAGAAGACCTGCATCAACAGCCAGGCTGACGCGATGTTTCTTGGCCAGATGCTGTCCGAAGCCGATGCCGACATAGGGTTTCACCGCGTTAGTCTTCATGCGCACGTCGATGTTGCCGTTCTCGTCGGCAGTGAAGATATAGTCGCCGAACTTCACTCCCACTGGCGGATAGTTGGTATTGAAGAGGCGGTTGTACTCTGCCACCTTCTGGTTGGCATCGTAGAGGAAGCCCAGTGCGCCGTCGTTGGTGTTGCGGAAGTGGATGAAGTTCTGGCTACCGATGAACAGACCTGCCGAGAAATAGAACGGCTGGTTCTTGAACGGGTGTACCTCGCCCAGGACAAAGAAGTTCCAGAAGTTGGGCTTGGCGGCCAGTTCCACCTTGTCAACCATCTTTGAACGTCTCACGGCATCTTCTTCAACCATCTGCATCGGTGTTATTTCAGCGGCGTTGTTGATAGCCTTGAACTTGAAGTCGCCGATGCCCCATCCAGAGAAGCCTGCCCTTACGGTAACAATCTTGTGAACAGGCATCACCACATCTACTCCGGTGCCGGTCAGTCCGGTGGTCAAACCAACAGAAAGATGGTTGAACAGTCCGTCCTCGGCATGTATCTTGTCGGTTTCCTGAGCCTTGACACCTGTTGCCGCAATCATTATCGCGACGAGAATTATGAGTCTTTGCATATCGTGTTTCATAGCTTTGTTGTCGTTAAGAATATTATTTGAAGAATTTTTTGTTTGACTTGATAAGCAGGTTTGTGAGCGACTGGCTCAGTGGATAGAAGCCGTAGAGGTAGTCGCTGGTGTATGGCGTACCGCCGTTGATGACGCAATGCACGTAGTCGTGGCAGGCCATGTCCATCGGCATGATGCCCACGGTGCCCTCGTTCTTGAGCAGGTCGTCGATAACCAGCGGATGCAGGTTGGCTGCATTGGTGATATATCCGCGTGGCGACACCTCGGTGTAGGCCGAGCAGTGGTTCACGATCCAGATGTTGTTATCGTTAGAAGCGGTGGCCTCGCGTGCGCTGTGCATCATTTCGATGACGGTCTGCTGCTTGTTCTTCATGCGCTTCTCGGTGGTGGTCTTGTAGTAGTCCTGCTTGTAGAGCGTAGTCTTCAGCTCGGGATTATCCATGTTGTAAATGGCGCAGTTGCGCTGTGCCTCGGGATTGAGGTTCTCTTCAACGTCGGGATCCTCGTCGGGCCAGTCGCAGTAAGCTATAGGAAAGTGGTAGAGGGCGTTCTGCGGACGCAGGTCGAAGCGGCTCAGCCACAGTATCTTGCCTCGCATCTCGCCCACGGTGAGGTCAGGACGCCACTGCTTGATGAACAGGTCCTTGTATTTATCCTTGCTCAGCACCTTGTTGAGCAGCAGAGTCCAGTTGTTCTGGCTCTCCATGCCGTTGTCGGCCTGCAGCTTGGCGATGAAGAACTCCGTAGGATGGGCTTTCAGGAAGTTCTGCATCTGGTCGATGGTCTGCTCGAAGGTGAAGTCAATCTCGCTCACACCGTGCGTCAGGCGCAGTATCTGCTTCTCTGCCGGGTCGGTGGCCAACGTGTCGATGCTCACCACGGGGCGTATGTCGAAGAAACGCAGACCGCAGGCCATCTGGTCTTCAAGCGTCGACAGCTGACTGATGGCCGTCATGTTGAACACATACTTCAGCGTGGGCTGGTAGAAGCCCATGCCTGTCATGGTGTCGTGGGTACCGGGGATGCTCAGCTTGCACACCTTTGTCTCGTCCTTCACCATGCTCAGCCAGTCGGTGGCAGGTGTGGCCAGGTCGTACTCGTGGACTATGTTGTCCTGATAGCCTTCGGAGAAGATGTACGGAGAATCGAGAGAGATCTTTTCGTCGTAGGCTTTCTTGAAGTCCTCTTCATCGCAACTGGTCATTGATGTCATGGCCGCTATGACCATGATGACATACATTAGTTTTTTGTTCATAGGTTTTCTATTCGTTGTTTGTTAATTATTAGATTCAGAACAGGAAATTCCAAATAACCTTGGCAGTTATGTAAATAAAATCTTTGGCATAGAGCCGTGCCTTATGTTTTTCGTCGCTGTAAAAAGGTGGTTAGTATTTCAATTGTCCGGGCCTTTGGCTGCGATATAATGCAAACATCTGGCCATCGGCAAGGGAGAAACGTATGCCGTGCAGCATGGCTTCTGCGCTCAAAGATACAAAAAGTTTGGAACTTACAAACAATTTTTCCGAAAAACTTGACAAATCACAAACTATTCGCCCAGCTTCAACGGAGATTTGCAAGAATTAAATACAAGGTGTTTTCAAGCTTCTACTGCGGTTCAGCTTGCCTTTGTCCCCATTACACTATCGATGAAACCGCCTATTTTTGAACCAAAACCCGCGTTTCTGCTATTCTCCTCAGGCATAAAGACTCCTTATCTCCGCAGAGGAAAACAAGGCAGCAGACTAACAGAAAGGTCTCAGGGGCTTCTCAAACCATGCCCTCAGCTGCCCATTCTGTGCAAACGAGTGTGCAAAAAAGCACACGTAAAAAAGTTAAAAAAGCCCGTTAGGGTGTGCTAATACGATAAAAAGTTTTAACTTTGTTGGCACTACCTATTTATATATAGAGAGAGATTACTAACTATTAAACCTATCTATAACATGAAACGAATTGTTACTTCATTCTGCGCCCTTTGCTTTGCTGTCACGATGATGGCACAGGGCTGGCCAGCCAATTACGGCGGCGTGATGCTGCAAGGTTTCTACTGGGACTCCTACAGCGACTCGAGATGGACCACACTTGAGAAGCAAGCCAAGGACCTGGCTTCCGTCTACGACCTCATCTGGATACCGCAAAGCGGCAACTGCAACGGCACGTCGATGGGCTACGACGATTGCTACTGGTTCCCAGGCGGCACCCACTACACCAGCTCCTTCGGCAACGAGGAACAGCTGCGCTCTATGATCAACACCTTCAAGGGCTACGGACTCGGAACCATTGCTGATGTGGTTATCAACCACCGCAAGAGCATCAGCGGATGGTTTGGCTTCCCCACGGAGACATACAAAGGCGTGACCTACAAGATGACATCGACCGACGTGTGCAGCAATGACGACGGCGGTGCTGCCAAGACTCAGGCCACCAAGGAAGGTGTAAGCCTCAGTGCAAACGCAGACACGGGAGAAGACTGGGGCGGTATGCGCGACCTCGACCATAAGAGCACCAACGTGCAAGACGTATGCAAGGCATATACCAAGGCCCTGCTTGAAGACCTGGGCTACACGGGCTTCCGCTACGACATGGTGAAGGGCTATGGCGCAACGTATGTAGGAATGTACAACGCCAACTGCGGAGTGCAGTACTCTGTGGGCGAGTACTGGGACGGCAATTCCACCACCGTGCAGAACTGGATCAACGGAACTAAGGTGAGCGGCACTATTCAGTCGGCTGCCTTCGACTTCCCCTTCCGCTACACCTGCCGCGACGCACAGCCCACCAGCTGGGCCGACGAAAATTTGGTTTACGTTTATGTATATGCCAACTCTGGCTCGACGAAGAATGCTGAGTGGCCCGGCAAGACCATGACGTGGAACGCCAGCCGCACCGTCAACGGTGTGACGGGATGGTTCGAGTACACCGTGCCCTCGACGCTGACTGCCAGCGGACTGGCCATCTTCAGCGACGGCGCGTCGAAGCAGTTCCCCGCTTCGGGACAAGCCGGCATGAGCATCGGCGGCAAGTCGCGTTGCTACGACGGCACATGGAAAGAGGTGACGTCGACCAACGACACCGGCACTGGCGTGAAGCTCTACTTCCGCATACCCTCTTCGGCACTTACCCCGACCTACAACTACAACAAGCTGAACAATACCAGCATCATGTCGAACTCCACCTATAAGCGCTATGCCGTAACATTCGTTGAGAACCACGACACCGAATACCGCTCAGCAACGGATCAGCAAGACCCCGTGCGCCGCGACACTATAGCCCTGAACGCGTGGATGATAGCCAACCCCGGCACACCTTGCGTGTTTATGAAACACTGGCAGGCCTACAAGAACGAGATAAAGAACATGATCTTTGCCCGCAAGATGGCCGGCATCACCAACCAGAGCGTATTCCAGAACATCAGCAACGGTGCGCAGCGCATCGTGCGCAAGGTGGGTCCTTCGACATCCAACTACACCCTTGTGGCCGACATCGGTCTCAATCCGACATCGCCCGGTACCGAGTGGGTAAAGATTATCGACGGCTACCACTACCGCTACTATCTGAACAAGAGCCTCGAAACCGTATGGGTGAGCGAGCCTTCGCAGGAAGTGTCGGCTGACATCAAGGTGACGGTGACGGCTATCAGCAACACCAGCGGTGCCAAGGTGGTGTACACCACCAACGGCTCTAACCCCACGGCAAGCAGCACCGCCGTGGCCAGCGGCGCAACGATAACCGTGCCCAAGGGCTCCACGCTGAAGGTGGGCTTGCTGAAGAACGGCAGCGTGAGCGGAATACAGTCGCGTGAGTACTGGGAGTCGTCAACGCCTGCGTTCGACCCGTATCAGATTACCGCTTACGTCAACATCGACAACTCGGGATGGAGCGACAAGACTTACTGCAACTTCTGGACATGGGGCGGCGACGGAAAGCACAATCCTTCTGGCGGCTGGCCAGGCGACAAGGTAACAGCTACCAAGACCGTAGGCGGCAAGACGTGGTTCTACAAGACCTTCACCATCAGCTCTGCCGACGACTTCGTAAGCTTTGTGTTCAGCACCGCTAACGGCTCTCCGCAGTCCGTAGACATGGGCAGCGACGCCTATGGTTACAACAAGGACTGCTTCTTCGAGGTAACAAGCCAGAAAGAAGGTACAAAGAACAAGGTGAACGACGTTACGTCTGAATACTCAACAGGCATCGACGGCATACATGCCGACCCCGTGAAGCCTGCAGACAACAGCTTCTATACCCTCTCAGGCCAGCGCGTGAGCAAGCCCACGCAGCGTGGCATCTACATACACCAGGGCAAGAAGATTATCATCAAGTGAGGTGTGAAGTGTGATTGGTGAGTGGGGATTGGCGTTTTAGCCAGCAAGTTCCCCAATCACCATTCCCCAATCACCACTCATTTGCAACAAGGTCACATCCGGAAACGGGTGTGGCCTTCTGTTTTATAAGCTCAAAAAGCATTTGATAATAATTCCGAGCAAAACAAGTAAGTAGCTTTTTTTCAACCGTTTGCAATCCGTCTAAACTTAGATTTTGTTTAGACAAACTTTCAGTGGGATTACAGACAGTGTAATTTTGTGCCCGTTAACAATTTTTTTGCGGCAAAACTCTACACAAAACGTTCAATATGAAAAAGCTACTATTTCTATTCATCATCAGCATGTGTCAGCTCGCTATGAGCGCACAGGAAACCTACACGGCTACCTATGCTACCGGCACCCACACGCTGTCTCTCGAGTCGTCTGTGATGGGCGACTTTCAGGTGTGGTTCTGGGATTACAGCGACCACGGAGGCGGTTATTTCGCTTACAACGGCTCCTATCCCGGCGACCACATGACCTACGTTGGCGAAACAACGTCGGGGACTTTCGTTTACAAATATAAGATAACGAAAGTGAGCGACGTGCCTACCACCTTCAATCTTGTGCGCAACGGCTCCGACGTGAGAAACAACGTGGCCGTAAGCGACATAAGCCAGACTGCCGACCCCACGTTTGCGATGAAATCAAACAAAGGGCGCAACGTAATCTACGAAATGAACATTGGCATGATGACCGCCGAGGGAAGCATTGCCGCTGCGCAGGGGAAGCTCACAGGACTGAAAGACCTGGGAGTTGACGTGGTGTGGCTAATGCCTATCTACGAGCGCGGAACAACAGGTATAAACAGCCCATACGCCGCAAAGGACTTTGAGGCTGTAAAAGAAAGCTACGGCAGCGTGGCCGACCTGACAGCGTTCGTAGCCGAAGCCCACCGCTTAGGTATGGAGGTGTGGATGGACTGGGTGCCCAACCACACCGCCACCGACCATCTGTGGGTGACGAGCCATCCGGAATATTACACCAAGGACGGCAGTGGCAACATGATACATCCCAACAACTACAGTGATGTCTTTGAACTCAACTATTCCAATCCCGACCTCTGCGCCGAGATGACACGAATAATGAAACAGTGGGTGACGACCTGCGACGTCGACGGATTCCGCAACGACTACGTCAGCAGCAAGACCATCCCTGCCTCGTACTGGACACAGTGCATACGCGAACTGAAGCAGCTGAAGCCCAGCCTGAAGATGATGGCCGAGGCCGACCTGACAGGCAGCGGCAACAAGCACCTGAAGGACTGCGGCTGGGACTATGATTTCGCCATGGAGCTGCAGGGACAGATGAGGACTGTGGGCAGCGGTAACGATGCCTCAGCTCTGAAAGGCGCGCTCAAGACATTCAACTACAACAATGCTGAAACCACCTTCGGACGCATGACATACGTCACCAACCACGACGTGAACGGCAACAACGACGGCGGAACGCTCTCCACACTCTATGGCGACAACCGCTATGCCATGACAGTGTTCTCGTTCACCATCGACGGAATGCCCCTAATCTACAACGGACAGGAGATCGGCGACCTTGCCAAGCTCGACTATTTCCAAGACGGTACTCACATCGACTGGACCAACACTGATGCCACCATGCAGGCACTTGTGAGCAAGCTGGCCGAGCTGAAGCACGAACAGCTGCCACTGGGCAACTCACCCGGAATGGCTACTTCGACATCAACGCTCATGACCGACCAGTCGTCGGTGCTTGCCTACGTGCGTTCGATAGGCAATGAGGCCGTGCTGACGGTGCTCAACCTCGGTGCCTCGGATGTGAACGTGAAGGTGACAGACCTCAGCGACGGCACCTACACACAGGTTATCAAAGGCGGAGTGGGTTCTGTCAACACCACTGCCACCGAGGTGAACCTCACCAAAGACCAGACCATCAGTCTTCAGGCCCACGGCTATGCAGTCTATGTGCTGAAGACAGCTGCCAACAAGTATCTTGAGAAGGCACCAACTATAATCTACGCCCGCGATGTCAATCCTTCGTCGCCCATAGAGCCCGTGACACTCTATGCCTGGTACGACGAGGCTGGAATAACCCAGAATCCCTTTGGCAGCTGGGAAACCGCTCGCGACAACCCCTCATATACGCGTTGGCAAGACGGTGCCGGTAACGTATGGATGCGATACGTGATAAGCGAAGCTCCCGTGGGCAACAACTCGGTCAACGTGATAGCCGTGGCCGGCGGAGTGCAGACCGACAACCTCGCCGTGAACGGCGGAACGAAAAACAACTTCGTCACCATCAACAGTGCCGACGGAACAAAGGGAGATGGACACTACACCACAGCCACCACCGGAACACTCAGCAACAGCGAGATAGCAGCACTGACACCGATGAAACGCAAGGTGAGAGTGTTTGTGCAAGATGCCTACAACGAAGTGCCGCATCTCTATGTCTACTATACCGACGAGAATGGTGTCAAAGTGGAGCCACAGGGAACCTGGGCCAAAGCTATCACCCTGAGCAACTACACCACTTACACTTCTACATACGTGTCGGGCAACACCGCCGACTGGTACTGCTACACCATAGAGGTGCCCGACGGACAGGCTTTCCATGCCATCCCATACTCAAACGGCACACAGGGAGCCGACGAATATATTGGTCCCTCAGTGACAGAGTACTATATAATGAAAGACGGAACGGAAACCACTCAATCGGGTGCTCTCTCTACTACCGATGCCAACAAATTTAAGCTGAAGGCCGGCACCAAGGACATAGATGTCTACGTGCGCGACGAGTCGGGAGCCATCGTGCGCCTATATGCCAAGTACCAGACTGCCGACGGCTCATTCGAGTATGAACCTCTGGGCGACAAGCAGAGCGCGTTCAACACCAACCTGGAGGTGTGTCTGAGCGATGCCAACAACAGCGACGGCCAGAAGATATGGTATCACCGCAAGTTCCGCGACGTGAACAGCAAATACAAGGTGAGCATCATTGCCTACGCCAACTACCGTCAGGCTCCCGAGGTGACACAAGGAGAAACCGCAGACACCGACAACTTCTATGTTGTTTCGGAAAGTACCGAAGGCGACAACAAGACCGTCTACCTCGTTATAAAGACCAAGCCCAGCGATGAAGCCACTACCGTGACCGAAAAGACATACTCGAGCATCATCCTCACTCCGCAGAAAACCAAGGACTACACCATCTATGTGCGCAAGGACAATCCCACTGCTGCCGAGCAAGATGCCGGCGAGTACTTGCTGAACCTCTACAGCTGGTACACCATAGAGGGAAACCTCGGTGTGTTTGAGCCATCGGCCATGTATCCGGGCACACAGCTCAAGGAGCGATATATCGATGAAACCGGACAAATTTGGTACTGCATACATCTTAACGGTATTCCCTTTGAGCTCTACGACGGAACGCCCAACTCCACACTTATGGCCATCGTCAACCAGAACGGCGACGACGACAAGAGCCAGGATTTCAACATCACCGAGGCCACAGGCAACGACGGCCATGAAGCGTATCTTGTCTACCACGGCTTGGGCGAGGCTCTCACCGTGGCCGAAGCACCGGGCCGCCTCGATGACTATCCTGAGGCCGAGGGTGGCGGTACCTACTATCTCGTGAGTCCCGAGCTCACGGCCAATGCCAAGTTGCCTCAGTTCCGCTTCACCCCATCGCGCAACCGTTCGATGAGTGGACAGGACGGCAAGGTGAACACCCTTATCCACACTCTCAACATCAAGGACGACGAGATTGTAAAGCGCCTGAGCAGCCTGAACTCTACCGGAACGACCATACACTACCGCATCGTGCGTGGTGACGGCAACACTAACTTCAACTTCCAGCCGCGCACCTCAGGACGTAACAACTACGAACTGGGCTCGGGCTCTAGTGCCACCACAAAGTACAACGGCACAGGCGGCACAGGCTACACCTATGAGAAGTATCCCTACCGCTTCGGCCAGGGCACGGCTTACAACTTCAAACTTGAGCAGGGCACGGCTAAGAGCTACACCTTCTTCATCGAGAGCACTTCAACAGAAGCCTCATCGCTAGAGATTTGCATGAACAAGTCGATAGCCGAAGACAACAACGGCTACTATCTTATCGGAAACATCGACAACAGCATAGAGGGAGCATCGTGGTCGCCTGCCAACAGCAATGCCCGTATGCTGATGGTGCGCAACGAATACAAGAACCCCAACGACGTGGCTGTGACGGACAGTATAGTCTACACCGTCACCGTACCAAGACCGGCAAACGGATGGGGCGCACTCTATCTGGCAGTGAGCCCGGCATCACGATTGGCCGACAACGCATGGACTGTGGACGACTGGGGCTATGTGCTGCGTCCGCAGGTGCAGTTCCAGAAGGATGCCATTGCCACCGAGGGAGGACTCTTTGCCCACGGCGAAGGACAGGACTCAGGCGACCAGTCGTTCAATCCCTCACGCTTCTCCGACGACTACCAGTCGTTCACATTCTCGGTGAACGTCACCACATCGACCTACCGCTTTGTGCTCAACCGGGGACTGTTCATAATCGGTGATGCTATAAGCGAGAAGATTGATGCAACGAAAGACGAATGGGATCCGAGCAACGCCCACGTGATGAGCTACAATCAAGAAGGCAAATACTGGTTTGTAGAGAACCTGCCGCTCAAGCAGGGCAAGCTGCGCTTCGCCAACGACCGCCTGATGACGAGCTGCTTCATTGAGAATGACTATCGACCGCAGGTTCCAGGCACTGCCGACGGCAAGAAAGGACCAGAGAACGGACGCGAGGAAACTCAGCACGTGAACATCGTGAAGTGGCGCAACGAAGGAGTATCCGAGCACAAGGACCTCACTAATTCGCAGAAAGCCGATGACGTGGATTTCCTCCTGCCTGCCGGAACCTACAACATTCGCTTCTACATCAGGTCTAAAGTGGACAACGTGGGCTCGGGCAAGAGCGGCAACGTGAGCAACGACGAATACTACTGCTTCTATGTGATAGACCCAATTACCGACTTTGTGGGCATAAGCAGCACGGTGAACATACTCAATCCGGTTTATAACGCCAACAACGAGCAATACACTTTCTTCAAACCATTCAGCTCGTATCATGCTATCAACCGTCCCGAGGGAGTTGACATATACTACATAAAGACCCTCAATACGGAGGACAAGACCGTGATGCTCGCACCATTCGACGGCGACGTTATACCACGCAATACTGGTGTGATACTGGCGAGCGCCGCTGAACAGCAGGCTGGAGTGACTCGACTGCGCGTGAACATGACTACCAACGACGATCCGTGGGAAGAAGCCGACGCGCTGGAAGGCAATCTGCTCAAACCGCTGCTTGTGGGACGAAAGCTCGAACCCAAGGAAGACGGCAAGTTCAACTACATCTTCGGTTACAAGAAGATTGAGTCTACCGATGCCGGAGTGACTCTGGGATACTTCAAGCCCGGTGCCGGAACGGCTCAGTCGAACAGCAGCTACTTGCAGATAGCCGACGACCTGTTCTACGGAACCAATGAGGCTCCTCTTTTCCGACTCGTCATGTGGAACGACACCACTACCGACCTGATGCCGCTGCCTGTCGAAACACCGGAGACAGCATCTGACGACTACTACACCCTGAGTGGAATGAAGCTGAAAGGTCGTCCAAACGAGCGCGGTATATATATATATAAAGGTAAGAAGATAACAATTAGATGATACAGATTACTAAACAAACAACAACAATGACTACCAGCACGAGAAGACAACTATATACGAAACCCGCCCTTGAGGTCGTTGACCTCAAGGGGTCGGGCCTGATGGAAACAGAGTTGGGCGTTTACAGTACTACCGTAAACCAGAATTCTGATGACAACACGGAAGAAGAAGGTACCTTTGCACGCGAAGTTACCTTTGGCGACATAGCTTATGACAACATGCTTCCGAGAACCAAGAGCCTGTGGGAATGAAAAGACATCAGCTCTCTCACTAAACAAACGTAAGTAAATAAAAGTAGAAAGGACTATCTGCAACCTTCAGAAGGTGCTGATAGTCCTTTCAGTTATCGATGGAATGGATGTTTTTTAGTTCTTTTCCTTAATTCCTATTACGCAGAGGGCACCTATACAGAGCGATACGCCAGCGACAATCATCATGCTTGACTGCGCAGAACCCACCATCTGCAGAATGAAGCCACCCAGGACGGCTGCTATAATCTGCGGGATACAGATAGTGCCGTTGAACAGTCCAAGGTAAGCACCCATGTGACCGTAGCCTTGCAGAGCATTGGTGACAAGGGCGAACGGCATGGCAAGCATGGCAGCCCAAGCACAGCCTATGAGCAGGAAGGGCACGAAGAGCAGGTACTGATTGTGGATGAAGGGAACTGTGGCGAAGCCTATGCCACCGAGAACGAGGCTGAACATATAGGCAGCCTTCATGTTCTTGAACTGCGGCAGTACGGCTGCCCAGATTACAGAGCCAATGGCCTGCACAGCAAAGAGGATGCCTACCCAGTTGCCTGCTGCCTGATAGCCTTTAGAGGCAACGTCGGTAGTGCCCCATACCGTGTCAGCAATAGTACCATTGGTATAGGTCCACATATACATGAAGGCGGCCCAGCAGAAGAACTGTACCAAGCCCACTTTCCAGAACGTCGACGGAGCGTTCTTCAGAAGGGTAATCCAGCTGGCTTTTTCCTCATTGCCCTCAGCCACGGGGTTGTACTCCTTGTATTCCTTCGGATTCCACTCACGCACCTTCAGGGTGGTGTAGATTACGCAGAGGATAAGAATGGCAGCGCCGATGTAGAACGACCATATTACCGAGTCGGGAATAACTCCTTCGGCAGCAGTATTGCTGATTCCCAGAAGTGTGAAGAGGAAGGGGAATACATAGCCAACCACGCTACCAGAGTTGCAGAGGAACGACTGGATAGAGTAAGCTTTTGCCTTCTGCTTCTCGTTAACCATATCGCCAACGAGCATCTTGAACGGTTGCATAGCCATATTGATGCTGGTGTCAAGGAACATCAGAGCTATCAAACCAAAAATCATGGCTGCTCCGACGGAGAGCCCAAGGCTACCGGAATTGGGCAGCAGACACATAACTGCCACGGCTACGGCAGCACCAACAAACAGGTAAGGGATGCGGCGACCGAAGCGCGTCCACGTCTTGTCGCTCATGGTACCTACAATAGGCTGAACGAGGATACCCATCAGCGGTGGAAGTATCCAGAAATAGCTCAGGTTGTGCGGGTCGGCACCAAGAGTGGCAAAGATACGCGAGATGTTAGCGCTCTGCAAGGCGTAAGCAATCTGTACGCCGAAGAATCCGAAACTGAGGTTCCACAGTTTCCAAAATGATAGATCAGGTTTCTGTTTCATTGTGTTATATAATTTAGAGTTTTGTTTGTTGCTATTTGTTTAGTAATCTGCTCCGCGTGCTGGGCTTCATTATCTTGTCGTACCCCTTACCACAAGCCTCGTCTTCACTATTCGCCGCTCGACCTTATCACGTGGTATGGTGCCTTCCACCTGTCCGACAAGTATCTGCACCGCTTCCTTTCCCACAGCCACTCCACGTTGCTCCACTGTGGTGAGCATGGGGTCGCAGGCTATAGCCCGTTCGCCGTTGGTGAAGCCACATATAGATATGTCTTGCGGCACACGATAGCCCATGCGCTTTGCCGAGTAGAGTATGCCTATCGCGGTATCGTCGTTAACGGCGAAGAAGGAATCTGGAATATCCTCCTGACTAAGCAGCTCGGGAGTTATTATCTCAGCTTTCTCGCGGTTGTCGCACTCGCGGTAGAACCTCGGGTCTGGGCTCAGGCCGGCTTGCAACAGCGCATCGCGATAGCCGTTGTATCGGTTTTTGGAAATCTCAAGATTCATAGACGCACCATAGAAGGCCACCTTGCGGCAACCAGTGTTGATAAGGTGCTGTACGGCATTGAAAGCTCCGCGGTAGTCGTCAACCACAACGCGCGACGTTTCCACCCCCGTGCATATACGGTCGTAGAACACAAGGGGAATGCCTAAGTCGAGAAGCTTCTGGAAGTGTCCATAGTGAACAGTGTCCTTGGCTTGCGAAACGATGATGCCGCATACCTTGTTCTCGTAGAACGACTGGCAAATAGCCACCTCACGCTCGTAGCGCTCATTGCTCTGGGCAACCAGAAGGCGGTAGCCGCGTGCCGAGGCTTCCTCTTCTATTCCCGAAAGGATGGTGGAGAAGTAGTAGTGAGTGAACTGAGGAATGATGACACCGATAATCTTCATAGGCTGGACACGGCTCTTGCGCAGCGACTCTGCTATGAAGTTTGGAAAGAAATTATGTTCGCGTGCGTACTTCTTTATTACTTCCCTGCGCTCAGCACTTATGCGAGGGCTGTCTTTCAACGCACGCGACACCGTTGCCACCGAAACACCAAGTGCTTCGGCTATGTCTTTCATTGTTATAGGCGTAGTTTCGTTCATGGCGGTTAGTTAGTAAGGCAAAGTTATTTATTATGTTTGATACTGTTTTTACTACTTTGTCAAAAGCAAAAAGATTTTAAATGCAAACGTTTGCACTAAATGGTAATTCTTTTTTAGGCACAATAATGCTGAAATAATCTTAAAGAATTATAAATTTGCCTGCGATATGCATTCAAGCGTGAAGCAACAACGAACCTAATGAGCATTAACATAAACAATTATTTATACATTAACTTTAACAAACAGAATGATGAAGCAGGTAAAATTCAAGTTCCCTGTTAGGATTGCAGCCATCTTGTTTGGTCTGTTCCTATCAGTCGGTGCCTTTGCACAGTCAATCACTGTCAATGGCCACGTTAAGGATGCTACCGGCGAGCCTATTATCGCTGCCACGGTTCTTGTTCCCGGAACAAGCAACGGTGCCGCTACGGACCTCGACGGTAACTTCACGCTTAACTGTAATCAAGGTGACAAACTGCAAGTGTCTTATGTTGGCTATGCCACACAGACTGTCACCGCATCTTCCAACCTCGTTGTAACGCTGGTTGAAGACTCTAAGGTTCTCAACGACGTTGTCGTTATCGGTTACGGTCGTGCCAAGAAATCCGACCTCACCGGTTCGGTTACGGCTATCAAGCCCGATGAGAAGAACCACGGTCTGCAGACCAACGCCCAGGACATGATCCAGGGTAAGATTGCCGGTGTGAACATCACCACATCGTCAGGTCAGCCGGGTTCAGGCGCTACCATCCGTATCCGTGGTGGTTCGTCGTTCAACGACAGCGGTAACGACCCGCTTATAGTTATCGACGGTCTGGCTATGGACAACCAGGGTGTGAAAGGTCTTTCCAACCCTCTGTCAATGGTCAACCCGAATGATATTGAGAGCTTCACCGTGCTGAAGGACGCTTCGGCTACCGCCATCTACGGTTCGCGTGGTTCTAATGGTGTCATCATCATCACCACGAAGAAGGGTCGCAAGGACATGGCTCCGAAGGTAAGCTACAACGGTAACGTTTCGGCTTCCATCGTCAAGAAGTACACCAACGTGCTCGACGGCAATCAGTATCGCGAGCTGGTTAAGGAGGTTTACGGCGAAGGCTCTGCACGCTACAACCTGCTGGGCAAAGAGAACACCGACTGGCAGAAGCAAATCTACCGCACTGCCATCAGCCACGACCACAACGTGACCGTACAAGGTGGCTTCAAGAACGTTCCTTATCGTCTGAGCGTAGGCTACACCGACCAGAACGGTATTTTGAAGACTTCTAACTTCAAGCGTGTAACCACCAGCTTGAACCTTTCTCCTTCACTGCTCAACGACCACCTGAAGTTCAACATCAACGGTAAGTTCATGTTTGCCAAGAACCGCTACGCCAACGGAGCAGCCATTGGCAACGCTGTCAGCTTCGACCCGACACAGGCCGTTACTTCTGCCGACGAGCGCTTCTCTAAGTTCAACGGCTACTGGCAGTGGTCTGAAGGAAGTGCCTACGGCGATGCAGCCTGGCCTTATCAGAAGATTGCCCTTGCAGGTGCCAACCCCGTATCTCTGCTCAACGAGAAAGAAGACAAAGCCAACTCGTATGACTATCAGGGCAACGTGGAGGTTGACTACCAGATCCACGGACTGGAAGACCTGCGCCTGCACATGAACTTCAGCGGCGACTGGGCTAACGGTAAACAGACTACCAACTACCAGCCTTGGGGACCTTCTAACTTCTACTATGGAAACTATGGCTTCACCAAGGAAAACAAGTACAACCTGAACTACACTGCCTACATCCAGTACTACAAAGACTTCAGCGAGGCACACCACTTCGACGTCATGGGTGGTTACGAGTGGCGTCACGAGAAGTATTGGGGCAACTCCAACTACTATGGTCTCTATCCCGAGTCTTCCACACAGGCTGGCGAGAAATACAACGAGCAGAACAACGAGTGGAAGTCTGAGCACTACCTCGTATCGTTCTACGGACGTATGAACTACATCGCCCTCGACCGCTATATGCTGACCGCCACTCTGCGTGCCGACGGTTCTTCACGCTTCGACAAGGGTCACAAGTGGGGTTACTTCCCATCTGTAGCTCTCGGTTGGAAGATCAACGAGGAGGCTTTCCTGAAAGACGTGCAGGCTGTCACCGAGATGAAGCTCCGTCTGGGTTGGGGTATGACCGGCCAGCAGGAAGGTATCGGTGACTATGCTTACTTCGCTACCTACCAGCAGCCCACAAGCACACAATCGCTCTATCCCACCTTCGGCGAGGGATACCAGTACATTCCTAACGGATACAACAAAGACCTGAAGTGGGAAACCACCACCACATGGAACGCCGGTCTCGACTTCGGCTTCATCCGCAACCGCCTGACTGGTAGCTTCGACTTCTACCACCGCAAGACCAAGGACCTGCTTATGAGCGCTCCTGTTGCTGCCATGTCGAACTTCAGCAACCGCATCACCAAGAACATCGGTTCGTTGCAGAACACTGGTGTTGAGTTCTCGCTGACTGGCCGTCCTATCCAGACTACCGACTGGAACTGGGAAATCACAGCCAATGCCACATATAATAAGAATAAGGTAGTAGAACTGGCAGGCGACGGACAGCCCATCAAGTATGGCGACGTTGGTCTGGGTACCGGCTCAACCGCCATGTGCCACCAGGAAGGACAGCCTATGGGTATGTTCTGGGTTTACCAGCAGGTTTACGACCAGAACGGCAAGCCTCTCCAGGGTGTTGTTGTTGACCGCGATGCCAACGGTGTCATCGACGATGCCGACCGCTACTACTACAAGTCTTCTACCGCTCCTTGGCTCTTCGGCCTCAGCTCTCGTCTGAGCTTCAAGAACTGGGACTTCGGTTTCTCTCTCCGCGCCAACGTAGGCAACTACATCTTCAACAAGAACAAGATGGGCTACCGCTCTAAGGAATTCATCGGTGCAGGTACCGGCTACATGAGCAACACCATGCCCTACTCTTCTGAAATCAACTTCAAGAACACCGGACGCGACATCGATGCTCTCACCGACTTCTTCGTAGAGAACGGTTCATTCCTCAAGTGCGACAACATCACACTGGGTTACTCGTTCACCAACCTGTTCAGGGGTGGCAGCTACGCAGGAATCAACGGTCGTATCTATGCAAGTGCCAGCAACGTATTCACCATCACCAAGTACAAGGGAATGGATCCCGAAGTCAACGGTGGTATCGACGGCGACATCTATCCGCGTCCTCTGACTCTGTTGCTTGGTCTGTCGCTTAATTTCTAAATCTTTCAAACAGTAATCTATTATGAACTTGAGATATCTTATAAGCAATATGGTGCCCGTGGCAGCTCTCGCGCTGTCTCTGGGACTCAATTCTTGCACAAAGGACCTGGACGTTGAGCCTATCGATCCCAGCAAGAATACAACAGTGGATGCAGAGAAGCTGTTGAACAAATGTTATGCAGAGTTCACCCTCGAAGGCTACGGACCCGGTAGCTCCGAGCTCGACCTTGGCGACTCTGGTCTGTCAGTGCTCTACCGTCTGATGTGGAACGCCAACGAGCTCACCACCGACGAGGCCATCTGCGGTTGGACCGATAAGGGTGTTGCCGACTTCGACTACAACACTTACACTTCTACCAATGACTGTCTCTACGGTCTGTGGTGGCGACTCTGCCTTGGCGTGAGCCTTTGCAACCAGTACATTCAGGAATGTTCTGACTACAATCCTCAGATGACTGCCGAGGCACACTTCCTGCGCGACCTCTACTATTACTATCTGCTCGACAACTACGGCAACCCTGCCTACACCGAAGAGGTAAGCAGCGACAACCCCGTACAGATTTCAAGTGCTGAGCTTTTCAGCAAGATTGTTGCAGACCTTGAGGCCAACATGGGCAATATGCTTCCTCCGTCGGTTCGCAAGAAGGGCGAGGCCAACTATGCCCGCGCCGACCAGAGTGCTGCCTGGATGCTTCTCGCACGTCTCTACCTGAACGCAGAGAAGTACACCGGCACTCCAAACTGGGCTAAGGCCAAGGAATATGCCGCAAAGGTTATCAACGAGTCTGGACGCACCATCTGGATGGGCGACAACGCCACCACCCACAAGAGTGCCAACGGCAGCTACTCTGCTTACCAGATGCTGTTCATGGCCGACAACGACGTGTCGGGTGCCTACAACGAGTCGATATTTGCTTTCGCAACCGAGGGTGCCACCACCGCTTCCTGGGGATCGTCTACATTCCTCTTTGCTTCCACATGGGACGGCAACATGATGAGCATCTATCCTGGTACAACCGACCAGAAGTGGGGTGGAAACCGCACACGCAAGGACCTCATCGAGAAGTTCATCGACATCAACGAGTTTGACGCACTTGCCGACTGGAAGACCGAGACCATCGTCGAGGCTGCCGGTGACGACCGCGCACTCTTCTTCGGTGACAACGCCGACGGCTCTGGCGGCATCAAAGACCGCAAGTACACCAACGACGTGCTCTCTGAGTTTACCACGGGTATCGCAACCACCAAGTACCGCAGCAACCGTTCCGACGAAGGTGCCACCACCGACACCAAATTCCTCGACAACGACATCATGCTCTTCCGTCTGGCAGAGGCTTATCTCATCTTTGCCGAGGCTGAGGCTCGCGAAGCTGGTTCAAACACCACACTGGCTCAGGGTACACAGTACATCAACACTCTCCGCACACGTGCCAACAACGCCAATCTGAAGACCGCCTACACTCTTAACGAGGTTCTCGACGAGCGCGCTCGCGAGCTCTACTTCGAGGGACTGCGCCGCACCGACCTTATCCGCTACGGATACTACGGCGACAGCAACTATCGCTGGCAGCTCAAGGGTGGCGTGATGGAAGGTGGCAAGTTCCCCGCCTACCGCAACATCTTCCCGATACCCGAGACCGAGCTTGGTGCCAACACCAACCTCAAGCAGAATCCCGGTTATTAATCCAACTTAATCTAAAAAAGAATAATAACATTATGAAAAAGATATTTTCATTTGCTCTGATGCTCTTGGGTATGGTAGCCACGCTCACTTCGTGCTCCGAAGACCGCGACTCCAACCCTAACATCCAGACGCCGACAACATTCAATGTGAATACGCCGGCATTGGCAGACCAGTATATCCAGCTTTCAGCTACCAACAAGGTGAACCTCACCTGGTCGCAGCCCAACTACGGCTACAATACCCTGGCCACATACGCCATACAGGTAGGACTGGTACAGGAAGACGGAACCGTTGACTGGAACGTTAAAGAGACCACCGATGCTGACGGCAACACCGTGACCGAGAACAAGTTCCTCGAGACTACATTCACCAACTGCAACGTCAACATTCCCGGTGAGGAACTGGCCCGTGCCATCAACGAGATTGACGGTGTGACCGATCCTGAAGCTTACGTTGACAACGGCTATCGCAAGGTTGCCCTGCGCGTCTACTCAGCTGTCTACAACACCGCCAAAGAAGAGATACCCGGCTCGGGCATCATGTCGGAGAACTACGTTGTCTACAACAACATGGCCGACTACTGCGCCGTACTTGGCAAGGGCTTCATCTACTGCGTAGGTAGCTGCTTCGGCGGTTGGATGACTCCTGATGCTGCCCATACAGACTCTTATGCCCCCTATCGTCTCTTCGAGACCGAGATTGGCAGCAACGTCTATGTCGGCACAATGGACATCGCAGCCGGCGACATCACTTACGGACAGCAGGCTGCCGACGAGGCTAAGGAGTACACCTTCAATGAGAATGGCTACTTCACCAACCCCGAAGGCGAGTTTGTCAAGGGTAAGGGTTCGTGGACGTTCAACGGCTATCCCGGCGGTCCGCTGCAGATGGTCGTTGACATGAACCAGATGAAGGTTGAGTTCCAAATTTTAAGTGAGTAAGCCTTCACCTATCTCAAATAATAATTAACAACGGAAGGGAGCCTGCCCCACGAAAGGCAGCTCCCATCCCATCAAAAACAAACCAGAAATGAAAAAGATAAGCATATTTTTGATGACTCTTCTGAGCATGGGCTTCGTCGCTTGCAGCGATGACTATACCCCGGAAGTCGGTCCGCAGACCAACCTGCCAGAAAGTCAGCTTCAGGTGAGCGACGTTTCTGTCACCACCACAAGCCAGACGGTGAACATAGCCGACTATATTGATGCTGAAGGCAACGAGACTCCTATCTCCATAGGAACTGTTGCGGTGAAAGAGGGCGCCATGCCTGCAAACACCATTCTCAAGGCAAAGGTTGAGTTTTCGCTCGACGAGGACTTCTCAAAGTCCATCGTGCTCGATGCCAACACTATCGACGATGCCAACGACATCAACGTCAATCCCACAGCTCTGCAGAAAGCCTACTATGACGGCATCACCCACAATCCGTTCCAGAAGACCGTCTACGTTCGCACAACTCTCTACACCCTCACCGGCGGCGAGGCTCTCGCTCGGGTAGGTGCTCCCGAGTACTTCGACACTCACTCCGTTGAGTTCACTCCGCTGGGTGGCGGTCCTGCCCTCTCCGACAGCTATTACATCATAGGCAACGTACAGGGTTGGAGCAACACCTATGAGGCAGCTACATCTCTGCAGTTCGAGCACAGCGATGCCAACGTCTACGACGACCCGATATTCACCATCGTGCTGCCTGCCAAGTACAACGACCAGAACGAGCGCGAAGACACATGGTTCAGCATCCTGCCCGGCAACGACATTGACGCCTTCGTAGGAAACGACTGGAGCGTTCTGCTCGGCAACAACGTAAGCAACGGCTGCGAGGACTTGGAGGGCTCACTGATGACCCGTGCCGACTTCGGCGGCGACTGCAACATGATGATGCCTGCTACCGACGGTGCTACAAGCTATCAGATTACCATCGACGTTCTCGAGGGAACATACTCTATCCAGCCTCTCAACGAAGCCGGTGCCATCGTTCCTGACCCAATCCTCTACATGACCGGCAGCAACTACGACTGGGGCGGCACTTGGGTTCCCCTCGTACCTGTATGCGACCAGTGGGGTGCTTCTGAGGCAGCCACCGGACTGTCGTGGCTCATGGTTTATCTTGATGCAGGCGAAGAGTTCAAGTTTGCTCCTCAGGCAGGCTGGGGCGACGACTTCGGCATGTCGGCAGAGGTAACATCTGAGTGCGGCGATGTTTACGATGCTTCGAGCACCGACAACATCAAGATGACTAAGTCGGGCTGGTACTTGCTGAAGGTCAAGAACGTCGACGGTGCCCGCAAGGTTACATTCATGGCTCCTAACCTCTACCTCATCGGCGATACATCTCCTGCTAGTTGGTCGTGCGAGGAATCTGGTCTGTTCACAGTTCCTACTGAGCGAAACGGACAGTTCGTTTCACCCGCTTTCGTAGCCAGCAACGAGATACGTATCTGCGTTAACCTTGGCGAGGGCATCGACTGGTGGCGCGCTGAGTTCATCCCCGTTGGCGGTCAGATTTCTTACCGTGGCAACGCAGGCGACCAGGAGCGTGTTAAGGGTAATGCCGGCCAGAAGGCTTACATCAACTTCACCCTCGGCTCTGGAATTGTTAAATAAATCATTTTAACATACACACTAAACCAATTACGGGTTCCTTCTCAACTGTGAGAGGGAACCCGTTTTCCGTAAAAGACCCACCCCCCTCCACAGGGGATGAGGGAGCCGAAAGTTTATGAGAGCTATAAGGCACATAAGACTTATAAGACCTAAAGCACCATTGCTCCCATAATACTTATAATACTTATAAGACCTTCATCCTTAATCCTTAATCCTTAATTCCTACTCCTTCCTCCTATACTCCGCAGGAGTCATGCCCGTCTCCCGCCTGAAAAAGATGCCGGGAACGACTGTTATGGGGCAAGGTAAAAAAACAACTCACCTCACAGTCAGCACTTTAGCAGCCACAGATTTCAAAACCGCGTTTTGAAGGTTAGTGCGGGGTAGCTGGAATAATGTTACAGTTAGCTCTGTAGAAAACTACTGCCATTTAGACAGCCGCTTTGAGGGAGTACAAAACTACATCGATATATCGTCAGAAAAATTTGACTATCAGTTTGTTATTTTTTAGAACATCCCTACAAATAGAACAATGATTTTGCCCCTTCAGGGCGTTACTCCCCGCTATACCCTGTTCCCAGGGCGTTGCCCTGGGCTGACGTATCAATGCCCCATCGGGGCGAAAGCTGTCCTCAATTCCCTTGCCCAGCCCCATTCCCGAGGGAGGAGGCTGTTCTCTGCCACTCGATTAACGGCCTGAAAGGCCAACAATATGTCAGCCCAAGGCAGCGCCTTGGGGACGGAAAGCAATCAACATTCGCCCTGAAAGGGGAAAAAAATACAGGTGAGTTCTAAAAATTAATATTTGTGAGTGGAAGCCATACTTCTGAAAGTTCAGTTGGTTTCAGTGCCTCAAAGGGCATCGTTGGCTCGCGAAAGAGTTCGTTTATCCACTCATTTGACTTGATTATTTGACGTTAAGACACGGCTATCCCATAGAGGCAATAAGCTGCGGCTGGTATTTGTTGATTTGCACATATCTGAATATGTTGTATACGAAACAGGTGAGAGCCGTGGCTGCCTTGTCATAGTCACTGCTGAGTTTGAATAAGTCGCGTATTTTCTGATAGAAGCGCTTCTCTGACGCACGAATATCCCTTATACGGAGTAGCAGTTCAGCAAAGTAGTCGGGCCTCCCATCAGGATTCTTCAGGCGCTCATCATCCATCGTGAATCCTTTGACAAGATATTCCGTAAGATGCTCCGTCGCCCACTGGCGGAATTGTGTGCCACGTACTCCCCGAACCCGATAGCCCACAGCAATAATCATCTCCAACGAGTAGAAGACCACATTGTAGTTCTTGTCATCAGCGGCAGTAGTTAAGAATTCCTTAACAACTGAATCTTTAAATAACTCTTTTTCTTTCAGTATGTTAGCTATGTGCATACTAACGTTTGGCTTCGAGGTGGCAAAAAGTTCTGCCATCTGCTGTTGGTTCAGCCATATCTTCCCATCCTTGGCATACAGTGCTACTGATGCACGCCCGTCTGCTGTACGGTAGATGATGATGTTCTGCTGTTCGTCCATACCTTTATTATATATAGGTTCTCATTCAAAATTATATCCCCCTCTCTGCCCAATCACCTCTATCGAGATTTCTATACCCGATAGCTTCGGCGATGTGCATGGCCTGCACTTTCTCCGAGCCGGCGAGGTCGGCAATGGTGCGGGCCACCTTGAGGATGCGGCTGTAGGCGCGGGCAGAGAGCTTCAGCTTCTCCATAGCCATGCGGAGCATATCCAACGAGGCGGCATCGGGCTCGGCAAACTGGTGGATCATGCGCTCCGTCATCTGCGCATTGCAGTGGATAGCCCCCCTCTGTCCCCCCGACTGGGGGGAAGAACGGAAGCGCTCGGTCTGGATGTTGCGGGCGCGGATGACCCGCTCGCGTATTGCCGAGCTTGGCTCGCCGGGTTTCATCTGCGACAAGTCCTTGAACGGCACCACGGGAACCTCGCAGTGCAGGTCGATGCGGTCGAGCAGCGGTCCGGAGATGCGCGACATATAGCGCTGTATCTGCCCCGGCGTACACACGCAGCGGTGCGTTGGGTCGCCATAGTAGCCGCAGGGACAGGGGTTCATGGAGGCAACGAACATGAAAGAGCAGGGATACTCTACGCTGTAGCTGGCGCGCGAGATGGTTATCTTGCGGTCTTCGAGCGGCTGGCGCAGCACCTCAAGCGTCTGCTTCGAGAACTCGGGCAGCTCGTCGAGGAACAATATCCCGTTGTGAGCCAGCGACACTTCGCCGGGCATGGCCTTGTTGGTGCCCCCGGTCATTGCCACCTGCGAGACCGTGTGGTGGGGACTGCGGAATGGCCGCTGCGAGATGAGCGACACATTGCCTGCGAGCTTACCAGCCACTGAGTGTATCTGAGTGGTTTCCAGACTCTCGGCAAGCGACAGCGGCGGCAGTATCGACGGCAGCCTCTTTGCCATCATCGACTTGCCGCTACCCGGCGGACCTATCAGGATGATGTTGTGCGAACCGGCAGCCGCCACTTCCAGCGCGCGCTTCACGGCCTCCTGCCCTTTCACGTCGGCAAAGTCGAGGTCGTAGCTGTACTGCCGCTCGTAGAACTCCTTGCGCGTGTCCACCACCATAGGCTCGTAGCCGTCGGTGCGCCCGTTGAGAAACATTATAACGTCGCTGAGGTTGTCCATGCCGTAGACTTCGAGATTGTTCACCACGGCAGCTTCGCGCACGTTATCCTTCGGCACGATAAGCCCCTTGAACTTCTCCTTTCGCGCCCTGATGGCAATGGGCAGCACCGCCCTGACGGGCTTTATCTTGCCGTCGAGTCCCAGCTCGCCTATGAGCATATAGTCCTTGAGCCTCTCCGGGGCTATGCTTCCGTCGGCACCGAGTATGCCCACCGCCATAGGCAGGTCGAAGCCGCTGCCCTCCTTCTTCATGTCAGCCGGCGAGAGATTGATGGTAAGGCTGGCCGTGGGAGCCTTATACCCCACATTGGGCAGGGCTGCGCATATACGGTCGTAGCTCTCCCTGACTGCCGTATCGGCCAGACCCGAGAGATGGAACATCACTCCCTTGGTCAGGTTCACCTCGATGGTTATCGTCGTAGCCTCCAGTCCTATGACGGCTGCGCTGTATGTCTTTACTAACATCTTCCTTACAGTATAAAAAAAGAGTTTCCGGAAATTGGGAATAAATATAATACAAGTTGTGATAACTGCCAAGTGTTGCCCCGTTTTTTTTACAAATAAGAAAACCTCTGCCCCCTCTCCAATCACGGAGAGCGAAGCAGAGGTGCTTATGAAAAGGATTATGTGTTCTTCTGTTGGCTCGAGCTTAGAGCTGCGGACCGGCTGCTACGAGAGCCTTGCCAGCCTCGTTGCCTTCGTACTTCTTGAAGTTCTTGATGAAGCGAGCGGCGAGGTCCTTGGCTTTCTCGTCCCACTGAGCGGCATCAGCGTAGGTGTCGCGAGGATCGAGGATACCAGTGTCAACGCCTTCAAGCTCTGTGGGAACCTCGAAGTTGAAGTAAGGAATACGCTTTGTGGGAGCCTTGAGGATAGCGCCACCGAGGATAGCATCGATGATACCACGTGTATCCTTGATAGAGATGCGCTTGCCAGTGCCGTTCCAACCGGTGTTCACCAGGTAAGCCTTGGCACCGCTCTTCTCCATGCGCTTAACGAGCTCCTCAGCATACTTGGTAGGATGCAGCTCGAGGAAGGCCTGTCCGAAGCAAGCCGAGAAGGTAGGAGTAGGCTCGGTGATACCGCGCTCTGTTCCGGCGAGCTTGGCTGTGAAGCCAGAGAGGAAGTAGTACTTGGTCTGCTCAGCATCGAGGATAGATACCGGGGGGAGCACTCCGAAGGCGTCAGCCGAGAGGAAGATAACGTTCTTGGCCTCGGGACCGGCGCTCTTGCCGTTCACCTTCTGGGCAATCTTCTCGATGTGGTTGATAGGATAGCTTACGCGAGTGTTCTCGGTAACGCTCTTGTCGGCGAAGTCGATCTTGCCGTCCTCAGCAACGGTAACGTTCTCGAGCAGAGCGTCGCGGCGGATAGCGTTGTAGATGTCGGGCTCGCTCTCCTTGTCAAGGTTGATAACCTTGGCGTAGCAGCCACCCTCGAGGTTGAATACGCCCTCGTCGTCCCATCCGTGCTCGTCGTCGCCGATGAGCAGACGCTTCGGGTCGGTAGACAGAGTGGTCTTGCCTGTTCCGGAGAGTCCGAAGAAGATGGCGGTGTTCTTTCCTTCCATGTCGGTGTTGGCCGAGCAGTGCATCGAAGCAATGCCCTGCAGAGGCAGGTAGTAGTTCTGCATAGAGAACATACCCTTCTTCATCTCACCGCCATACCATGTATTGATGATAACCTGCTCGCGGCTTGTGGTGTTGAAGGCCACGCAGGTCTCGCTGTTCAGGCCGAGCTCCTTGTAGTTCTCAACCTTAGCCTTCGATGCGTTGTAGATAACGAAGTTGGGCTCGAAGTTAGCCAGCTCCTCTTCAGTGGGCTGGATGAACATATTCTTAACGAAGTGTGCCTGCCAAGCCACCTCAACGATGAAGCGCACGGCCAGACGTGTAGCCTCGTTGGCACCGCAGAAAGCATCGACAACATAGAGCTGCTTGTTGCAGAGCTCCTTGATGGCTATGTCCTTGACAGTAGCCCACACCTCTTCGCTCATGGGGTGGTTGTCGTTCTTGTATTCGTCCGTGGTCCACCATACCTTGTCGTGGCTCTGAGCATCGTCAACGATGTACTTATCCTTAGGCGAACGACCGGTGTAGATACCAGTCATCACGTTCACTGCATCGAGCTCGGTGTTCTGGCCCTTGTCGAAGCCAGTCAGTCCGGCCTTTGTCTCCTCTGCGAAGAGAGTCTCATAGCTTGGGTTGTGGGCTATCACGGTAGAACCGGTGATGCCATACTGTGTCAAATCTAACTTTGCCATGTTTTGTAATTATTAGTTGTGAATATAATCTTTGTTCCTTAAAAGAAGGGCAGAAACCCTCTAAATCGTCTGCAAAGTTAGCGAAAACAGCACTACTTGACAAATCTTTGCACACAAAAAAACGAGTGTGCGGGCGCGTCATTTGGTTAAAGTTTCTGAAATACCGACACGCGGCTGCATTTTGTCAGACACACTTAGCATTTTAAAACTAAGCCTGAGAAAAGAAGCGAGGAGTATGGAGGGGTGACGGTTGGAGAACGGGTACGGCCTGCGCTCGAGCTTGCTCGCTTTCAAAACAAAGTGGAGAAAGAAAGGCCAACAATCAGTCAGCCCAAGGCAGCGCCTTGGGGGACGGAAAGCAATGATTAACGGCCTGAAGGGCCAACAATCAGTCAGCCCAAGGCATCGCCTTGGGGGACTGAAAGCAATCAACATTCGCCCCAACGGGGCAAAAGAATAAACAAAGGAGCTGTGAGGGGCAAGCGAAGCGACTTCGTCGATTACCCGAGCCAAGCTCGCCCGCTCGAACTTTGTTCGCTTGCATGAGCAAGAACCCGTAGCCTTTCTTCGACAAGCGAAGCGACTCCGTCGATTATCCCAAGGGAGGGGGGTAATTAACAAGGATGGTGAGAGGTGAGGTTATCGGATAACATATCCGCCTGAACGGGTAGGTGCTTGTCCCTTGCCCCCCTCCCTTGGGGAGGGGTTGGGGGTGGGTGTCAGGCTCCCTCCCTTCGAGAGGGTCGGGGTTGGCTCGTTGGGAATGTTTCTCCAACAGCCTTGTAGCGTTGCTACGGAGCAGTTGGAGAACTTCTCCAGCTATGCTGTAGCATTGCTACGGGGCTGCTGGAGAAAGTTTACGGAGGCTTCCGTAAACCGCCAAAGCCGAAAAACCGGGCCCGCCCTGCGGCTGCCCGGTTCTGCTGTGATGTGGCTGCGGTGTCGGCTTCAGAGCCTGCCTGAGGCTCAGTCGGCACCGTCAGAGGCTTACGGCATTGGCACCTATCGCTCCGAGAATGGCCGAAAGAACGGCTATTACGATTTTGATGATGGTCTGCCAGGTCTGCTTGTTGTTGTTTGTCTGCATGATTCTTTGTTGTTTTAAAAGGGTTACTACTATGTTGTTTGTTGCCGGCGGTGCAAAGGTAGCCATGCGGCGCATGGGCTGTCAAGGCTGTCGGGTGATAAGGTTCAGACTATTTCTCTGGTCAGCCCCCTGCCAGCTTGCGCGCCTCATAGTAGCGGCGGTCGTACATTATGTACTTGCACTGCCGGCAGTAGGGCCGATAGGTGCCTGTGCGGTAGCGCTCGAACGACGACAGCGGCAGCTCGCGGTGGCAGCACCGGCACGTCATGGTCTCTCGCGTTACCCCTGTAGGGGTGATGACTGGTTGTGTGTTCATTGGCTGTTGTTCTTTAATTGATTACTGCATATAGGGCTATAGGACTTATAGGGCTTATAGGACTTATAGGGCCCATAGGACTCATAAGGCCCATAGGCCCCATAATCCCCATAGGCCCCACTGGGGTCAGGCTTTATAGTTCGGGATGTGCATCTGTCGGTTTCGCGTCAGGTCGCGCAGGCAGCTCACGTGTATCCACATCATACCCGAGCGCGTATGCTCGAATAGCAGCTGGTCGTAGGGGCAGTGGTCGCGCAGAAAGTAGTAGTACTCTATGCCCGTGCGGTGCGAAGGCAGATGGATGTCGGCAGCCTCGCCGCGCTGATGCTGCGAGTTGCCCACTCCGCCCACAGCCTCGTTGAGCCGCGGGCAGCGGTAGCCCGAGCTGATGCGTATGGGTCCGAACTCGTTGCGCAGGGGCTGCAACACTCGCTGGCAGAGGTTGCGCAGCGCGACGATGTGCTGCGGCGAGGGGGTGTTGTCGATGTTGAGCCGCCGGGCAGTGGCGCTCGTCACAAACTCGCCGAGGCGGAAGTTCTCCGACAACGGCATCTGTAGGTCAATGGTCTGTTGCATAGTGATTTGCGTTTTCGTTGTTTCTACTTTGTTGTCTGTGCTTGCAAGCAGTTGCAAAAGTAGCAGCAGGCACGCTGCGGGGCGATTTGCTGAAATCTGCTGAACAGCAGACTTCGTCATAGGTGGACTATTTAGACAATAGCTGCGAGGCAGAATAAAAAAATCGCCAACCTCAACAACTTCAACAACCGGCGATGTATAAACTGCGGTCAGGGGCTGAAATTGTTGTCGCCAGAGAAGGCGGCTGTCGGAGGGATTTACTAAATTTGTGCTTTGGAAAGAGTTACTAACAGTGGCACAGGGAACGCCTCGCCACGGAATTGAAAACCAAAAGCAATTAACCAGAACCAACGGAGCCTAAACTAAGCTCCTACTATTGCTATGCCAGTATGCGAAGGAGCCATCAGCCGCGATGGCCTCGGCAGTTGTGTGCCCCACCCTGCCGGGACCGGCATTGCCACTCAGGAGAGCGGCAAGGGCTTCGACGTGTGGCAGATGATGGCCGTGCTGGAAGAGGAGAACCGCCGGCTGAAGGAGCTGCTGCGCCGCAAGGACGACGAACTGGCACAGCGCAACAGCACCATAGAGCTGCTGACGCAGACCGTGAGCAGCCAGCAGCAGACCATCAATCACCTTATATATAATAATGCGAAGCCAGACAGCGACCCTGCCACCATGCCCCTGCAGAGCAACATCGACACCGCAATGGAGCGCATGGGCCTCTATCTGGGCAACAACGAGCAGCGCAATGCCTTTGCTCAGGGGCTGAGAGAGATGTTCTGCAACCGGGAACTGCGCACCGACGAGGGCTTGCTGCTGGTGCGCAGCGGCTGTCGCGAGAAGTTTCTGCGGCTGCTCTTTGCCGCCATGAGGCAGCAGCAGATGGCTGCTCTCAGGCGAAAGGACAACACCGTGGCCCTGGCCCGCCTGAAGGACTACCTGCACCGCAACCTCTACAGCTTCAAGGGAGAGACTCGCACGCAAGTGCCGGTGAGCCACTTCGACCGTCCGCTCAGGAGGATACTGGCCAAAATGGAAGATAGTCTGAGAGAAGTCGGCCATTGCTATTGACGCGCGGGGCCGTTTGAGCTAACTTTGCAACTGCAATAAGGCACCAAGCTGCAGCAAACATGACCGACATTGCAAAGAAAGAACCAAGTACTAACAACAAAAAAAGAAAGGAACAACACCATGTCAGTATTCTACAAGCTTCGCCAGGACAAGCGCGAAGACAGCAAGACCTACGGAAAGTGGTACGCACGTACCTATATGATTGAGACTGTAGACACCAAGATGCTCTCGGAGCGCATCCAGCGCAACTGCACCGCCAAGGCCAGCGACGTCAATGCCGTGCTCACCGAGCTGGTGGAGGTGATGCGCGACGAGCTGCAGGCTTCGCGCCGCGTGAAGCTCGACGGCTTCGGCTCGTTCAAGATAGGACTCTCGAGCAAGGGTGCCGACAACCTCAAGGACTTCAGCGTGGCCAAGAACGTGAAGAGCCTGCACGTGCTCTTCATGCCCGAGCTACACATAAGCCCCGACAAGACGCGCACCAAGACCTTCCTCACCGGCACCGTGCTGAAGCAGTACAGCGGCCAGGACCTGCCTGACGGCAGCAACACTCCCGACCCAGTGAACCCATAGATGCGAAAAAAGCCCTCGCCCACATCCGGGCGGGGGCTTTCCGTTTATGGGCGGGAGCCAGGCCGCACAGCATCAGCATTTTAACCGAGTACTAACAGCTTTGAAATGTTTTTGAAACATGGATATTAGTATCTTTGCATTGTCAAACAAACAAAAAAGCAAATGAGAAAGAAAGCAATCTTGGCAGGCGTTCTGGCCTGCATCAGTTTCACCGCACAGGCTCAGGATAACAAAGCAGAGGAGCCTAAGGGTAAAGTAATCCTGGAGGTGTTTGGAAACTTCCACACCGGCTTCGGCAACAGGAACAAGGAAAGAGGCTTCGAGCTTGGCCGCAGCTACCTTGGCTATCAATACAACTTCGGCAAGGGACTGTCGGCAAGGGGCGTGCTGGATATTGGCAAGTCGAAGGATGTTTCGGACTATGAGCGTCTCGTCTACATCAAATACGCCATGCTGTCATGGCAGCACGGCAACCTCACGCTCAACGGAGGACTTATCCCCACTACGCTGTTCAAGGTTCAGGAGTCGTTCTGGGGCAAGCGTTATGCGATGAAATCGTTTCAGGATGAATACAAGTTCGGCAGCAGTGCCGACTTAGGACTCTCGGCTGCATACCGGTTTACCGACTGGCTGTCTGCCGATGCTATATTCGTGAACGGCGAAGGCTTCAAGAAGATACAGGTGAAGGACGGGTTCAACTACGGAATAGGCATCACGCTAACGCCGGTGAAGGGCTTGGTGCTTCGCGTCTACGGCGGCCTGAACGAGAGCGGAGAGAAGGGCAAGAAGGCTGTTGGCAACCTGGCGACGTTTGCAGGCTACAAGCACGAGAAGTTCTCGGTAGGAGCGGAGTATAACCATCTATGGAACGCCGGCAACAGCAAGGGTGCTGACAGACGAGGACTGTCGGTCTACGCATCGGTGAACCTCTCAAGCGTGACTGAACTGTATGCCCGCTTCGACGACACAGGCTCAAAGAACGGCTGGAACAAGGCTGACGACGAGTCGGCAGCAATCCTCGGCGCACAGTTCAAGGTGGGCAAGCACGTGAAGATTGCCCCGCTCTTCAAGATGGAAATGCCCAAGGCCGACAGCGAAAAGAACGGCTATTATGCATACATAAACTGCTATTTCGGACTATAACCACCAAGCCCTTATCTTAATAAAGTGTCAGCAGATTGACAAATTTAAGGTCTGTCATCAACTAATAAGCAAGCATTTGATGGCAGAACAGGGGCTTACTGTACTTATTTTTATAACTATAATTACATCAACTTAACCAGAAAATTATGAAAAAGATTGTTTATTCAGCTATGACATTAGCTTTAGCCCTCGCCTTTGTGGCCTGTGGCAACAACACCGCAGACGGCGGTCGCAAACCCCAGAAGCTCTCAGGAGCAGGTGCAACGTTCCCTCTGCCCTTCTACAACGCCGTGTTTGACCAGTTTGCCCAGGTTGGCGGCGACGAAGTGGCTTACGGCGGCATAGGCTCGGGCGGCGGAGTGCGCAACCTTCAGGACAAGATAGTAGACTTTGCAGGAAGCGACGCGTTCCTGACCGACAAAGAGATGGACGGCATGGACCCCGTAGTACACATCCCCACCTGCATGGGTGCGGTGGTGGTTGCCTACAACCTTGACGGCGTGAAGGACCTGAAGCTCTCTGGCGAGCTCATTGCCGACATCTTTGCCGGTAAGGTGAAGATGTGGAACGATGCCCGCCTGAAAGAGCTGAACCCCGACGCAAAGCTCCCCAACGAAGCCATCATACCCGTATATCGCTCGGATGGCTCGGGCACGACATTCGTCTTCACCGACTATCTCACGAAGGTCAGCCAGACGTGGGCCACAAAATATGGCGCAGGCAAGTCGGTAGACTTTCCTTCGGGACAAGCGGCAAAGGGCAACCCAGGCGTAGCAGGCGTGATAAAGCAGACCAGAAACACGATAGGCTATGTAGGGTCGGAGTATGCCTTTGCACAAAAGATTGCATACGCAAGCATCAAGAACCAACGTGGCGAGTTTGTTGTTCCGTCGGCAAAAAGCATTTCGGCTGCTGCATCGGGCGACATAGCAGAAGACACGTGCACCTCGATAACCAATGCCGATGCTGCGGGAGCCTATCCTATTTCAACCTTTACGTGGCTCATCATCTACAAGGAGCAGAACTACTCCAACCGCAGCAAGGAGCAGGCCACAGCTACGCTGGACCTCCTGAAATACATCCTTTCGGACGAAGCGCAGAACATCACCTCGGAGGTGAACTATGCGCCACTGCCAGCCAAGGCCAAGGAGCTGGGCATGAAGAACCTGAAGACCGTCACCTACGACGGAAAACCTATACTGCAATAAGCCGACGACATGAACGACAAACTATACAGAATCCTGTTGTTCGCAGCTGCATTGCTGATGCCGACAGTGTGCGGGGGCATAGTGTACGCCCTCGTCACTGACGCATACGAGGCTTTTGAACACTTCGGATTCATTCAGTTTCTGACCTCTAAGGAGTGGAGCTGCAAGGAAGGTGCCGAGCAGTATGGGGCGCTGCCCTTCATCACGGGCACGCTGATGACCACGCTGACGGCTCTCGTCATCTGTATCCCGTTCTCGCTGCCCGTGGCACTGTTTGTAGGAGAGTATTTCAGGAACACAAAGATTGCATCGGTGCTAAGCACCGTCATAGACCTGCTCGCCGGCATACCATCAATCATCTACGGCTTATGGGGCTTCTTCACGCTGCGCCCGCTGATTATGGGCCTCCACATCTCGCCGCAAGGCTCAGGCGTGCTGACGGCCTCCTTGGTACTGGCAATAATGATTGTGCCATACGCAGCCTCGCTGAGCGCCGAGTTCATAAAGATGGTGCCCGGCAACCTGAAAGAAAGCGCATACAGCCTGGGAGCCACACGCGCAGAAGTTATCCGCAAGGTCGTCTTTCCCGTGGCAGGCTCGGGCATCTTCTCCTCCTACGTATTGGCCATTGGCCGCGCGCTGGGCGAGACCATGACCGTAACCATGCTCATCGGCAACACCAATGACATCCCAGACTCAATCACGTCGACAGGAAACTCAATGGCCTAGATCATCGCAAACCAGTTCGGAGAAGCTACCGACCTGCGTCTCTCGTCGCTGATTGCCATAGGGCTCGTGCTGTTTCTCATCACGGCGATAATCAATCTTATAGGGAAAATGATGATTAAACACGCAAGAATATCTTAACCATAATGACTAATCAGAAAACAAAACGCCGGCTGGCAAAGGACAAGGCCATGATGTGGACAGTGTGCGTGCTGGCCATCCTCACAGCCCTTCCGCTCTTTGCAATACTGGCAGAGGTGCTGGTGCGAGGCTTCGACCAGCTGTCGTGGTCATTCTTCACCGAGCCTACACCCTCTGCATACAAGGCGATGAAAGCCATCGAGAACGGACTGCCCATACCGGGAGGAATAGCCAACGGCATCGTTGGCACCATGATCATGCTCGGCATGGCAGCCGCAGCAGCCATTCCCACAGGCATCATGTGCGGAGCCTGGCTTGCCGAAAACCAGCGCAACCGCTTTGCACAGGTTGTGAGCTACCTCACCGACCTGCTGCAAGGCACGCCCTCCGTAATCGGCATCGTAACATATATCTGGGTGGTAGTGCCGATGAAGGGCTATTCAGCCATAGCGGGCAGCGTAGCACTGTTTATAATGATGCTGCCGCTCATCATACGCTCAACCGAGGAAACGCTGAAGATACTACCTGTATCGCTCAAGGAGTCGGCACTGGCACTTGGCGCAGGCCGCGCCAGAGCCATGCTCAAGGTGCAGCTGCCTGCCGCACTCGGCGGCATCTTTACGGGAGTGCTGCTCGCCACCTCGCGCGTAATAGGCGAGACAGCCCCGCTGATGTTCACAGCCTTGGGCTGCTCATTCATGCGCTACGAGATAGACAAGCCCATCTCCGCAGTGCCGCTGCTTATATGGGAGTTCTTCAACGACCCCAACTTGCAGGAACTGATATGGGGCGCATCGCTTTTCCTTCTTTTATTTGTCCTTACATTAAATCTTACAGCTAAATACATTGCAAAGAAATGGAAACAGTAAAAACACCTATACTTGAGTTCAAGAACACGTGCGTATCATATACCAAACAGACCATGGCCGTGAAATTCGTCTCGGCAGCCATCGAGAGAAACACCATCACTGCCATCATGGGACCGTCGGGTTGCGGAAAGTCAACACTGCTGCGAGCCGTTAACCTGATGCACAGCCTCTATCCCAACATACGGGTGGACGGTGAGATACTGCTCAACGGAGAGAACATACTGTCGATGGAGCCTATTGAAGTGCGCCGACGGATTGGAATGGTGTTCCAACGGCCTGCTCCGTTCCCAACGATGAGCATCTACGACAATGTTCTGTCGGGATATGCACTGAATGGCATCAGGCTATCGAAGGCTGAGAAGGACCAGACCGTAGAGCGATGCCTCAGAAACGTTGCTCTATGGGATGAAGTCAAGGATGTGCTCAACAAGAAAGGCACCTTTCTTTCCGGCGGACAACAGCAACGCCTGTGCATAGCCCGCGCATTGGCCATGAAGCCCGACGTATTGCTGATGGACGAACCCACCTCGGCACTTGACCCTATTGCCACCGCACATATCGAAAACCTAATGAAGGAATTGCAAAAGGAGGTTTCAATCCTCATAGTCACTCACAATATGGGACAAGCTATGAGAATATCATCAAAATCGATGTTCATGTATCTCGGAGAAATGATTGAATACGGAGATACTGAAAAGATGTTCTCGGCTCCAACCGACGAGCGCACCCGCGCCTATCTGACAGGAAAGATGGGATAGCCCGCGCCAGACAGCAGAAACAAACAAGAGTCCCCGCCTTACGACGGGGACTCTCATTATATAGTATTGTATGCTTACCCGTGAGTAAACTTTAATACTTGACAATCTTCTTGCCACCTACGATATATACACCGGGCTTCAGATCCTGAAGGCTTGTAGCGTTCTGGCGGATTCGTCTGCCGTCGATAGTGTATATGTTGTTGGTCTGGAACTCAACTGTCGGCACACTGTCAATGCTGGTTGAGCCTTCTTTGGTGTAGCTGCCTGCACCGTCGTAGGTGAAGTAGTTGTCACCGGAGATGCCCTCGATGTTCTCGGTCTGGTTGACACCGACCGTGCCGCCTACACCGTCGTTGAAGATGATGTTGATCGGGGCTGCATCGAAGCTGGCTAACCAGTAGCCATCGCTCTGCTGGGTCAGCTGAGTGCCGGGCCAAGCGCCATTGAGCTCAACGGCGGTCTCTCCGTCCATGTACCATGCATACAGATGAGGTGCACTTGATGCCTTTACATATACCGTGGTCTTGCCGCTGGGCTGTGGGTCGGGAGTCGGGGTGTCGCCGCCAATCTCACTCGTTATGTTAGTGGCATTGCCAGCTGAGAAGGTGAAGTACTGGTCGGATGTGAAAGGACCAAGGTCGGCACTCTTGTCGGCATCGCCAGTATAGCTGAAGATGCAGTTTACGGAGCTGGCGGTGAAGGTCTTGTAGTAGAACGTCCTGCCGCCGACTACCTTTGTGGCACTGAGCTGCTCGCCGGGCCACTCGCCGCTGACGAGGTTGTTGCCATCGCCATCCCAGGCCCAGATGAAGGGAGCCTGAGCAGACTCGCAGTAGATGGTTATCTCCTTGCCAGGCTGCGGTGTAGGATCGGGAACGGGTGCGCTCTCGGTGGTGTAGCCGCTCGTGCCGTCGTAGGTGAAGTAGTTGTCGCCGGAGAGACCCTCGATGTTGCCTGTCTGGTTGCTGTCGCCGCCCTGATTGTTGTGGAAGATGGCGTTAAGCGGGGCCTGCTCGAACGAGGCTACCCAGTAGTCGCCGTCCTTCTGAGTCATCTGGGCACCGGGCCATGCGCCGTTGGGCTCGCCGCCTGCACCGTCCCATACGTAGAGGTAGGGGGCTGTGGCAGACTTCACGTAGATGGTGGTCTTGCCGCCAGGCTGAGGTGTAGGATCGTCACCGCCGCCTACCGTGGCTGCGCTCCAGTCGGTTCCGTCGCAGGCCATGGATGAACCGCCTACTGCCAGGCCGGGTTCCATAGCTGCCGGATACTGGTTGCCGTCGCCGTTGAAGATAACGCTGGCACTCTCAAGACCGGCGGGAAGAGTGTACTTCCACCAGCCCTTGCTGCCGTTCACAGTGATGTCGGCATCGTAGGTCATGGCTGCACCAGGCCACTCGCCGTTATTGCTGCCGCCCTCAATGTAGGCATAGCAGTTTACGCTGCTCCAGCCCTGAGTGTTCTTGAAGTAAACTGTCACTGTACCGGGAGTCGGGGTCGGTGTCGGAGTTATAGAACCGGGCTTGTGCGGAGTGGTAATGTCAAGGCTGGAAGTACAGAAGAACTTGTAGTTGTCGCCCTGAGCAACAAGCTTCATGCCCGAAGGAGTACCGTTGTTGGCAGCACCACCCAGCTGAACACACACTTCACCGTTTGTTCCCTTGGTGCGGATGATATAGCCATTGTTGCTATACTCCTGCTGCACGATAGAGCTCTGGTTGTGGACACCAGCTGCACGGCGGGCAAAAATCATTGCCTTGATACTGGTTTTGTCTACATTGTAGTGCTTAACCCATATACAGGGAGTGCCCGGCATGGCAAGTATGACGGCATTGGCAGCCGACCAGTCCCTTGTCAGGCGAGAACCGTTGCCTTCCTGACCTGTATCGTGGTTGTCGGCGAAGGTAACAGAATAGCGGCTGTTATTGGGATCGCCGGCAATACCTTTGTTAGAGAGAGCACCGTAGTTGCCATTGCCCACAGCCTCATTGATGACATACTTCAAAGGGAAGTCGAAAGCAGCAGAAGTCTTGCCAGTGGCATTGACCCAGTTCATCACATCATTGTAGTCGGGATCCCAATATTCACCAACTGAGAACGTTGGGTTGGTAGCCTGATTGTAAATCTTGGTGTATTGTCCGCCATAACCTTTCACCATGTCGAGGCGTATGCCGGCATAGCCGAGGTCGTTGAGCAGGAACTTCTGGTAAGTGATGATGTTCTGCTGCACCTTCGAGTTGGTGTGGTCGAGGTCGCGGCATCCGTCGAAGTCGTCGCCTGTGTCATTGGCGCCAGTAGTAGGATAGCCACTACGATTGCACTCGTCAGTGCAACAGATGTTAGCCGTAGGGTTCCACGTCAGAGAGTAACCGTTCTTCGACTCATTGGGGAAGTCGGTCCAGTTGGTGGCTCCATTCTTGTGGTTGACAACCACGTCGGCAATGATGCCAGTACCCTTCGACTTGAATGTGCTGATCATGTTGCGCAACTCGGTTTCCGTACCGAAATAGGAGTCCTGCTTTAGCCAGTAGACATCATTATACCCCATGCTTCTGGCAGGAGTACTTGCTGGGTCGCCAGGAATAAAGCCCGATTGGGGCACCCAAATGAGGTCGAAGCACTGCGACAATTCATCGGAGTTGGCTGTGAGCGCCGTCCATTTGGTCGCGTCATAACCGTCCCACACAAATGATTGCAACATCACTCCACCGTAGTTGGCCGGCCAGCCCTGCGCCATGAGCAGCAAAGGCATGAGAGCCAACAAAACTGAAGTAAATAGTTTTCTCATAACAGAAAGGTTTATTAAATGAATAAGATTATACTAACAATGCAAAAATAGTAAATTCAACAATAGGTTGTAACAGAAAAGCACATAAAAGAGTAGGAAATCCTCAGCATAAGGCTTCCTACTCTTTTACTATGGTTAAACTATCTGACAGCCACTTTCTTGCCGCCGACAAGATAGAGACCCTTGCTGAGACCCTTTACGGCTGCGGCTGCTGGTACGGCACTGCGTATGAGGCGACCGTCAAGGGTGTAGACGTTCACTGTCTGGTACTCCAAGGTTGTCACTGCATCGATGCCGGTAGAGTTGACGACGGTGCCCACGAGCGTACCGCTCTGGTTGTAGTAGCCACCGTTGGTGAACGAGAGGTCGTCGGTCTGGTCGGTGCCGTTGTTGAAGATGATGTTCTCGGGCAGTGCGCTGCTGGTGTGCTTCCAGAGGAACACATTGTTACCGCCGTTGGTGCCCACCTTTGTCATTGCCACGCCCGGCCATTGTGCTCCGAGGAACACCGAACCGTCTTCGCCGGTCTTCCATGCCCATACGTTGGCACTGCTCCACGATGCTTCCAGATAGCAGAACGTTCCCTCCTGCCATGTAGCGCAGGTAGGCAGGTTGCTGGTTTCACCGCCTGTGCCGCCGCCACTTTCGGTAGTGTAGCCCGCGCTGCCGTCGTAGGTGAAGTAGCAGTTGCCCGAGATGTTCTCTATGTCTGAGGTCTGACCACCGCTTCCGTTGTTGAAGATGATATTGATGGGAGCCTGCGTGAACGACCTAACCCAGTAGTCGCCGCTCTTCTCGGTCATCTGTGTGCCAGGCCATGCACCGGCAAGTGAGTTGCCGTCAGCATCCCATGCATAAAGGTAAGGAGCCGAGGTAGCTTTCACGTAGACAGTGGTTCCCGTTGGGTCGGGATCTGGGTCGGGATCGGGGTCTGGGTCGGGAGTTGGAGTAGAACCGCTAACCACTGCCAGCAGTCCTGTGGCATCGTAGTAGCCACCGTTGGTGAAGGTGAAGTCGTCGGTCTGGTCGGTACCGTTGTTGAAGATGATATTAGCAGGAGCGCTTCCGCTGTACTTCCACAGGTAAACATCGTTGCCGTTGTTGGTGCCCACCTTTGTTATATCATTCGACGAACCTGGCCACTCAGCATAAACATTGGTTTCGCCGGTCCATGCCCATACGTTGACTGTCGACCAAGAGGTCTCGAAGTAGCAATAGGTGCCGCTCTGAACAGTAGCACACGACGGCAGAGTGAAGGGATCAGGCTCTGGTTCGTCGCCACCGCCGCCGCTGCTCTGCGAGTCTTTCCAAAGCACGGCGATACCGCTGTTGCCAACGTTTCCGGTGATAGTTGTAGCCGTTACGGTGAAAGTTCCACCGCTCACACGGTCTGTATATGTTCCAGCCTCGGCATAGCCGCCACCGTTGGGCACCGTCACCTTTCCTGAGCCTTTGCCTTTGACAATGACTGCACCGCCTCCCTTACGGGTAGTAGAGCAAGCACCGTTCTGCGAAGAGTAGTAGTCTTCCTTTCCTACCATAGCATTGTGGAACTTGTTGACCTCGGCAACCTCCTTCGACGTGAAGTGGGTGCTGCCCTTCACACCAGCCTTACAGCCAGGTCCGCTGGTGTTGCCGCCAGTGGGACGCGAGAAGTAGAGCGAGGGTATCGCATTGTGAGCTGCTGCCACAGCGTAGGCACGGTCTATCTTGTTCTGGTCCACGCCATAGCTGGCATCGCCGTTGTTGCAGAAGGTGTCGTGGCTCTCGCCCCAGTAGACAAGTTTGTTGGTGTTGAGCCACATCGACCAGCCGCCACCGTCACTGGGCACGCCGCCGTTCTTGAAAGAGCCAAGCAGGGTCTTGGTGCCGTAGTTGCTGTCGGTAACGCTCATATACTGCATATACTCGGGCAGAAGTGTCTGGTCCTGTCCGCCACCTACGGTGTAGAGTATCTCTCCGTAGTTATACATCGACTTGTCGATAACCGTTGGCCAGAACTGGTCGCCTTCCGAAGGCAGGCCGATGTGCTTGGCGGCATCCCAGCGGCATCCGTCAACGCCGAGGCTCTTCAGCTCCTGCACGTAAGCCTTGAACTTCTGCTGCACGCGAGAGTCCTCGGTCTTGAGGTCGCGCATACCGATAGAGCCGTGAGTCACTTGGAAGCGGCTGCCATCATCAGCACCGCCGTTGTTGTGGTAGAGGTCGGTGTTCTTCCAGAAGTCGGCAACCCAGTCGAGCGAGCCGTCGGTGTGGTTGGCAACAACGTCAACGATGACCTTGATGCCCAGCGCATGGGCTGCATCGCAGAGTGCTTTCAATTCGCTTGACGTTCCGAGAACGTTGGGTCCGGCTTTCGAGTCGCGTGGACGATAGAGAATGTTCCAGCTGTCTTGGTTTGTTACGTTGAGCTGGGCCGGTGATGTCTGCACGGCCACGAAGCCGGCAGCCTTAATCTGGCTCAGCGAAGCCTTGATGTCGCTGTATTTCCAGTTAAAGCAATGGAGTATTACGCCATCGCTGATTTTCGAGGGCAGCGACTGAGCTGATATTTGAAGGCAGAACACAGCCATCAACAGCAACAGTGTGCCACGCATACGGGTAGTAAAAGTGCTAAACATTACTTGTTGGTTGTTTTAGTTTCTTTTATAGGATTATTCTGAATGTCGGAGCCGCCAAAGCTTCACTACACTTTGACAGCTCCGAGATAAGTTTGTTATCGGTTATTTCACAGCGTACTTGCGTCCGTTGATGATGTATAAGCCACGGGGCAGGCGAGAGATGTCAGCCGGAGACTGCAGTACAGCCACGCGCACACCGATGGTGTTGTAGACCGGAGTAGGACGGTCCATCAGGAAGAACACGTTGCCAATGCCTGTTGCCGACTTCGGAGTAGCAGTCTGTCCGTCAAAGTTGTAGAAGCTTCCGTTGCTGAACGTGAAGTCGCCCGTCTGATTACCAGTGCCGCCGCTTCCGTTATTGAAGATGATACCAGTAGGCGTACCGGTAGACGTGCCGGTGTACTTCCACTCCCAGATGTCCTCACCGTTGTCGCCCTTGATAGTGAGCTTGGTACACTGAGCACCCGGCCAGCTGCCGCCAGTGAAATTCTCGCTGTCGTTCCATGCCCAGCACATCACGTTGCCCCATCCGGGAGTATTGATGAAATATGCGTGCAGGCTGTTGTCGGGCTGTGGGTCGGGAATTGGCGAGTCGCCGCCTTCCTCATACTTGATGAGCGAGTAGCCGCTGCCTCCGTCCCACGAATAGTAGTAGTTGCCGGCCTTGGTGCAGTCGGTGATGTCGGCTGTCTGTCCACCACTTCCGTTGTTGAAGATGATGTTCAGGCCGGTCTCGTCGAAGTGCATGTAGTAATAGCTTGTTCCGTCAACGGTCTTGGTGTCCTTGAAGATTGACCCAGGCCAGGAGCCGCAGAGTTCCTTGTTGCCAAGCATGGGCATCCATACATACAGGTAAGGTATGCTCGACGACTTCACATAGATGTTGGTTCCTGTCGGTTTCGGCTCCTCCTGGTCAGTGATGGTATAGGTGTAACTTACGGGGTTCTTCACTGCCCCATCGACAAGGGCTGCTGCGCGTAGCGTCGTAGTCTGGGTGAAGGTGAGCTGCTTGGTGCCCGTAGCCTTGCTGCTGTTTGCCGTCGGAGTACTGCCGTCGGTGGTGTAGACGATGGTGGCATCGCTCTTCGAGGCTGTCAGCGTTACGGTGACGGTCTTGTAGTATGTGCCCGTAGTCTTGTCGGCCTTCACGGTGATGTTCGTAGGATCGTCGTCAACAGTGATCTTGGTTGCCGTTGCTCCGCCGTCGTAGGTGAAGTAGGTGTCCTCGGTGATGTTGGTGATGTCGACTGTCTGCGGATTGCCGTTCATGTTGAAGATTATATTGATAGCATCCACGTCGGCAAAGGTCTGATAGAAGAACTGCTGGCCGCTCACCGTCGTAGTGGCGCTCATCTTGTTCCCCGGCCATCCGCCGTTGAGTTGGTTCAGGCTATTGTCCCAAACATAGAGGTTGGGTGCTGCGCTGGCTTTGCAGTAGATGGTGATGGTGGCGTTGGGGTCAACCTTCTTGTATGTAGCCGAGCCTGTGTGCTCGCCACCATCTTCGTCGACAGCACCCCAGTTCACTGTCACGGTCTGGCCATAGCTCATTCCGCTGCCTATGGTGAACTGCTTGCTGCTGCCGGCAGTGAGGCTCACCTTCGAGCCATTGCCTATCTGATACCATCCGCTCTTAGCTCCGTCGCTCAGCGTAGCAGTGACGGTGAGTGTTTCGGTCTTGAACGAGCCGCCATTGGGATTGAGGGTAACGCTGGCTCCCGATGTGGCATCGTCATAGCCATACCATCTCGTAGCTCCCGGGTCAGAGAACGACGGGTTCCCGGCACTGCTGATAGCCGGGCCAATCTGGCCTGTGGCTCCCTTCACATAGATGTGGTAGCCGTCGGTGCCGCCCCATACGTCGGCGTAGCCGGAAGGACAGGCATAGCTGCCGCTCATGTCGACGATAGCCTCACTGTTCTTGTAGACACGCTTGAACACTGGGCGGTCGCCGTTAGAGATAACCTGATACTGACCCTTGCGCAGGGCAGGCACAGCCTGGCGTATCACGTTCAGCTTACGCATATAGGAAGCCAGCTTGCTGTTCAGGGTCTGAGCAACATTGCCCGAAGCGGTGTAGGTGCCGAAGTCGGTAGCCGTGACAGAACCCTCAAGGTATTGGCCGAAGTATGCACGGCCAGTCTGGTTGAGCGGTCCGTTGGGTCCCGGATCGATGGTTGCGCCAGCCATGAAGTCTACTTCCGAGCCGTAGTAAACACAGGGAACGCCACGGAAGGTGAACATGAAGAAGAGGTCGGCTGTGCTGGGGTTGTTACGCGTACCATCGTTGGGTCCCGGCGAATAGTCGTGACCGTTCTTGTAGACAACGTTGAACGTGGCATCGTTGTAGAGTTGGTCGCCCTTCTGGGCCATGCTGAGGGCCTGACCAACCGAGTTGAAGTTGTAGTGCATCGGGAAGTCTATCACGTTGAAGCCCGAAGCATCGGAGTAGTCAGGCTCGTGATAAGCACCGTTCTTCAGGAAAGCATTGTCTGAGGTCTTGCCGTTGAGGCTGGTCTCCTTCTCGCAGGTGAGCATATTGCCAAGCGGTTCGGCACCTTCCTTTACGAACTGCTGTGCCCACCAATCGGCATCATACTGCTTCCACTCGTTGATGAGCGACTGGTCGGACTTCCATGTATAGAAATAAGGTGAAAGGTTGGGCTGGCCTCTGTAGGTGACATCACCGTAGCGGGCGCACACCTCGCCGAACATATAGAACGGGCAGCCGTTGAGTCGCTTGCTCTTGTACTGCTCGCCGAGAGCCTGGAACTGCGGAATAAAGGCAGCGTTGAACGACAGGCGGGCAATGTGGCCGGAGGTGTCGATGCGGAAGCCGTCGACTCCCATCTTGATGAACTCGCCGTAGCACTTCACAAGGTAGTCGGTGACGGCAGGATTCTCGGTGTTCAGGTCCACGCAGTCGCCGGCAATCTGTCCCCACCAGCGGGCGGGAATGTCCCAGTTCCAGTTTGTCGCCAAGTGGTGCCAGTAGTTCTTGCTGTCGTGGTTCTGTCCGTCGGTGTTCTTCAGGTACTTGAAGCGCGCGTCATACTGCTTGTTGGTTGGTATGTCCCAGTATGCTTCGCCTCCGAGAATTTCGGTCGGGTGCATACAAGCCTCAATGTTGGCCTGATTCTTGATGTTCTGGTCGCGCTCATAGAGTTTGCAGAAGAAGTTTTCGCCGAAGTTGCCCGTGTGCTGGAGCACGATGTCGAGGATTATCTTCAGCCCCTTGTCGTGAGCGGCATCGATAAGGCTCTGGAAGGTGACGTCCTGCGAAGCTCCCCACTTCTTTCGGCTCTCGTAGCGAAGGTCCACCGACGAGAAGTCCATGGCGTGGTAGCCGTGGTAGTCGTAGCCGGAAGCGTTCTGCACAACAGGTGTAATCCAGATAGCAGTGAAGCCGAGGGCCTTGATGTAGTCGAGCTTGTCGATGAGTCCCTTGAAGTCACCACGCCAGCATGGGTCCTTAGAGGCAATCTGCGCCTGCCGGTTGTCCCAGCAAAGCACGTTGTTTGAGGGGTCGCCATCGTAGAAGCGAGTGGTAATGACGAAGTAGATGGATTCGTCACGGAAGTCAGTACGGGTGCTGTTGAAGTCGTCAGCCAGCACTGGGGTGAGCTGCGTGCCGCCGAGCAATAGCATCAGCAGCATAAGCATACGGCTAAGAATAGAATGTTTAACCATGATTGAAAAGCGTAATAGTTATAGGTTTAAATTAATGTAATAGTTAAAATCAGGTAGGCTCCACAGCTTGTCTTGCCTATATGTTTAGCCTGTCGCTGATTAGGACAGACGTTAGTTCGCTTTTGTGAGGAAATGAATAATCGTTTATAGGTTAGCTGATGCAAAAGTATTGTTTTCGTATTAGTTATCAACAAACTTTCTTGCAAATAGGGCAAAGTTTTATAGACAAACGTTTGCAAAGAAACTATTGAATGTAAGTAACGAAAAACGAGTTGGCTTGCCGAGCTGCCATGACTGGCCGCACCGACTTACCAACTCGCTTGCTGTTTCCCGGTCGAGTTGCAGACTCTCCTACTCGTCAACCAAGAATGGAATTATTCGTCCCAGAGGCTCTTTGTCTTTGGAGCTGCGAACTCTCCGTTATACTCCTCTTCTGAAACTACAATGCTTTGATTGTTCATATTCGGGTCGAGCGAAGCCTGAACCATCAGTTCGCCGTCGATATGGCGAACCTTGACAGACGGTTTTTTATATGTCTTGTTCATTTCTTTCCTAATAATTAGTTACACCTTTATTTAATAACAATCTTCTTACCATTCTGAATGTAGACACCCTGCTTCAGGTTGCCGGTGAGCTTGCGTCCGCTGAGGTCGTATGTGTTGCCGTCGGCCTTGAGCTGAGCCTTTACCGAGCTGATAGCCGTCACCGTGCCGTCGAGGTTGATGTAGACGATGCGAGCCTCGCTGAGGTTGGTTTCGGGAGCCGCGGCGTTCATGTAGAAGTAGCCGCGCAGAGCCTTCAGCGATGCTCCGCTGCCGGCAGGCTGTATGCGTCCCTGGTTGGTAACGCCCCACCATTCGGTCAGCTGTCCGGGGGCAATGGGAGCGAAGGTAGAACGGAAGGCGAGTCCGCCTCTCACGTCTTCTCTCTCGGTGGCCGAACTGATGTTGAGGTTCTCGAGCTTGAAGCTTGCCTCCTGCGGTGCAGCCTCGGCATAGATGATGTAAGGATAGCCTGCCACGAAGTTTGTGGTCTGGCTGAAGCTTATCTCGTTGTTGCTGTAGCCCGTAAGCTCGTAGGCTTTCCATCCCTCGCCGAAGATAGTGGTGAGAATGTCGTTGGTCAGCTGGAAGGGAACGCCGATGGTGTTCCATCCGTTCTTGGCAGTGTAGTTAAGCACAGCAACGGGCAAAATGCCGGTAGTGAAGCTGTTTTCTGCGGTTTCATCGATAACCGGGGCGGCTGCGATGTTGATTGGAGCCTCAACTTTCTTGGCAGCAAAGTCCTCAACGCCCTTGAGTGTCACCTCGATAGTGGCAGTGCCGTCGGTGATGGCTTCCTCGGGAACGAACGAGAGGTCGATGGTAGCCGAAGCGGCCACGGCAAGCTCGGCCTCCTGAGAGTATTTCTCCTCGCCGTTGACGAGCAGCTTGGCAACAGCCACCTGAGCCTCGGTGCCCTTGTTCTCCACTGTCACCGAAGCGTTGTAGGCCACAAACTGGTTGCCAGTGGC
>ONLG01000044.1 GCA_900318625.1 uncultured Prevotella sp. | reverse complement strand
CCTCAGGAATCTCGTAGCACTTCTGCCAGTAGCAACGACCCTTCTGTGTAAAGAATAATAAGGTATTGTGCATCGTGGCAGGATAGATATACTCTGCGAAGTCATTGTCGCGATGGCGGGCAGCCTTAGAGCCCATACCGCCACGGCTCTGCTCGTGGAACTCATCCAAGTGGGTACGCTTGATGTAACCCATGTGCGAAATGGTGATAACCACGGGATCGTCGGGATAGAAGTCCTCGGCATTGAACTCGTGGTCGAAGGGGATAATCTCGGTACGACGTGCATCGCCATACTTCTCCTTCACCTCCTGCAGCTCGTCCTTCATGACCTGCTTGCAGCGCTCGGGGTTGTTCAGGATTTCCTCCAAGTCGGCAATGAGCTTCATCAGGTCGTCGTACTCCTGGTGCAGCTGGTCGACACGCAGACCTGTGAGCTGGCTGAGACGCATATCGACGATAGCCTTCGACTGCAGCTCGTCCAGGTTGAAGCGCTGCTCCAAGTTACGCTGGGCGTCAGAAGGAGTCTTACTATTACGGATGATATGTACCACCTCGTCGATATTGTTCACAGCGATAATCAATCCTTCGAGGATGTGGGCACGCTCCTGGGCTTTCTTCAGGTCGTACTTGGTACGACGGATAGTCACGTCGTGACGATGCTCAACGAAGTACTTGACACACTCCTTGAGGTTCAGCAAACGGGGACGACCCTTGACCAGTGCGATATTGTTGACAGAGAACGAGCTCTGCAGGGCAGTCATCTTGAACAGCTTGTTGAGCAGCACATTAGCATTGGCATCGCGCTTGCAGTCAACGACGATACGCATACCCTGACGACCAGACTCATCGTTGACGTTGGCAACGCCCTCAATCTTGTGTTCGTTGGCGAGGTCAGCGATATATTTCACGAGGTCAGCCTTGTTGACACCATAAGGAATCTCCGTAACGACAATCTTGTCGTGGGTCTCGGTAGACTCAATCTCGGCCTTGGCGCGCATAACGATACGGCCACGACCAGTCTCATAGGCGTCGCGCACGCCCTGCAGACCATAGATATAAGCACCTGTGGGGAAGTCAGGACCAGGAATATACTGCATCAGTCCATCAGTATCAATATCGGGGTTGTCGATATAGGCACAGCATCCATCAATGACCTCACCCAGGTTGTGGGTAGGCATATTGGTAGCCATACCTACGGCAATACCGTTACCACCGTTGACCAGCAGGTTAGGAATCTTGGTAGGCATGACGCTGGGCTCTACCAGCGAGTCGTCGAAGTTGTTGACCATATCGACGGTGTCCTTCTCAAGGTCGTCCATGATGTGCTCGCCCATCTTAGAGAGGCGGCACTCGGTGTAACGCATGGCAGCTGGAGAGTCGCCGTCGACCGAACCGAAGTTACCCTGTCCGTCGACGAGCTTGTAGCGCATGTTCCACTCCTGTCCCATACGCACCAAAGCCCCGTAGACCGAGCTGTCGCCGTGTGGGTGGTACTTACCAAGCACCTCGCCCACCACGCGGGCGCACTTCTTGTAGGGATTGTTGCTGGTGTTGCCAATGCCGAGCATACCGTAGAGTATTCGGCGATGCACCGGCTTGAAGCCGTCGCGCACATCGGGAAGCGCACGTGCAACGATAACGGACATGGAGTAGTCGATGTACGACGACTTCATCTCCTCTTCGATGTTGATTTTAAGGATCCTGTCTTGATCGATAGTCTGGTTTTCGTCCATTTCTTTTATGTGTAATTATTGTTTACTTTCCTAACGGCAAAACGGCTGAAAAGGGCTTTCTTTTGCGTTCTAAGCCGTTTGCGCGTGTTTTTCAACGTACAAAATTAGCAATTATTTCCGACTGAGAAAACGATTACAGGCAAAAAAAACGGCCTTTAAACCTTTATTCACATAAAACGAAAGCACAGCAACAGCAGCCCGCTGCTTTTCCGGCTGAAAAGCGCAGGCACGCCAGCGCAGCATGGTCTATGCCAAACAAGAAACCAATATGAGTCATATTACCAACCCACCCCCTACCCCTCCCCAAGGGAGGGGAGCACCGAAAGACTCTCTCATTAGCCATATATGTCCTATAAGTCCTATAAGTCCCATAAGCCTTATTAGCCAGCAAGCCACTCTTCCCCCATGGGGGGGACTGAGGGGGGCATCAAGGGGGGAGTGAGGGGGCTCCATGTGGGAACCGAGAGGGACTTACAGTATTTGGCTGGCAAGGGAACGAGGTAAGAGACTGGACGCACCAAAAGCAAAAAAGAGACCCGAAGGTCTCTTTCTGCGGTGCGTACGGGACTCGTAATCGCGAAGCGCTTTCAGAGCAAAGCGGAGAAAGAACCCTGACCTCAAGAGGGAACGAGGTGAGAGACTGGACGCACCAAAAGCAAAAAAGAGACCCGAAGGTCTCTTTCTGCGGTGCGTACGGGACTCGAACCCGTGACCTCCTGCGTGACAGGCAGGCATTCTAACCAGGCTGAACTAACGCACCTTGGCTAACTCTGGCGGTGCGTACGGGACTCGAACCCGTGACCTCCTGCGTGACAGGCAGGCATTCTAACCAGGCTGAACTAACGCACCTCGGAAGTTTTGCGGTTGCAAAGGTATAATAATTTTTATTTACTCCAAAAGAAAACACTGTTTTTTTTCGCAGCCATTGCTTTTTATCAGTCTTTTGCCACTCCGTATTACACAGCCACACCTGTGCGCATCACGTCATCATAAAGCGGCGACCAGCGGTCTTCAGCCATGAGGACTGGTTCAATCAACAAGCTCACCTTGTCGCTATCCTTGCCGAGCGAGATGGAAGTTTCGAGCCATTCTTCATCAGCTACTGTGGGAAGAATGACGGCCACGTCTATATCGCTCCACTTGTTGGGATAGCCTTTGGAGTAGGAACCAAACATCATGACCTTAGCCTGGCCATTAAAGCGAGGCGAAATTACTTCTTTGTAGCGTCGGACGATGTCAAGGGCTTCGTCACGGCTAAGCACTCTTGGAGTATCCATTGTTGTATTTGTTTTGTTTGTTCAACTATCTGGCGAGTCTTTTCCTCACCAAGCGATTTTGCAATGCTACGTTTATAGTCTGGATAACGGGCTTCAATATTCATCGGACGTATTTCTTGGAGAAAGTCACGTTGCTCTTCGCTCATTTTCTCATAGAGCCCACACAATTCGGCCAATCGTTTATGCTCATGGATGTACGGTGGCACGTCATCACACGTTGCCGTCCAGTAAGCCTTGAGCATCTTTTCTATGACCTGATGACACATGAAAGCAGAATAGAGCCATCGGTTGCTCTGACAAAGGAACTCTGCGAGATCGAGGTCGTCAGCCACAATATCGAGCCAGTATTGCACCTTTTCTTCTCTTGTCATTGCTATGGTCTTTTGTTGATTATACGTGCAAATATACTATTTTTCTTATATAGTAATGCTTTTCGGTGGCAAAAAGGTTTACGAAATTGAAAAAAACTCACTGCTTTACAGCGTATTATGACATAGGAACTAGTACTTCTCTGCTGTAGAAATGTTGTTAAAGATTATATTATCAGCTGCATCAGCACCACAGACTGATAGCCAGAGGAGGTTTTCAGCCAGTCACGGAGTTCACACGCAGCTACGAACCCGCAGCTCTGGAACAGCCTGAGCGAGGGCTGATTGTCGGATGCCACGTAGGCATAGAGCTGGTGCAGGTGGAGCACTTCGCGCGAATAGCCGACAAGCTGCCGGAGCGCGCTGCGTCCATAGCCCTTCTGCCGATGGGCAGCAAGGGTCACGATGCCAACCTCGGCACGCGCGTTCATGGCATCGAAGCTGAGAAGGTCGACCATGCCCACTGCCTCGCCGTCGTGGGTTTCGACGACAAGGCGCAGCTGCTTGTCGGTATAGATGTCGCAGGTTGTGCTGAGAAGATACTGCCGCAACACCTCTCGCGAATAGGGTGCATTGGTGTTGCCCACGGCCCAGAGTGCCACATCGTTCTCCACATTATATAATATGTCGAGGTCGTCGGGTTCCAAGGCCCTGAGCCGGGTTAGGTTGTCGCTGAGCATTTGGGTGGGTGTTGATTGATGGTTGTCAGATGGTTTCCTCGCTGGTAATGATACGTTGAGATGCGTTGCTGTAAGTTCCTATGAGCACTTCGTCCTCGGGCTGGGAGCTGAAGATGGCGAGTATCTGTTCGTAGGAATAGGCATCGGTGTCGTAGACCACTGCCACAGGGCGCTGATTGCAGAGAAGGTCGGCGTGGGAAAGATGTCCGTCGGGGCAGCTGCGGCTGTCGGCAACGAGAAAGGTGGCACTGAGTCCTCGCTCGCGAGCCTGCTGACGCAGGTGGGCAATGGTGTTCTCGCTGCCAATGAACAGATAGTGGGTGGGGCGCCTGTGCGCATTGTCGGCGAAGCCAAGCGAACGGCGCATACGCGAGAAGCCCATCGAGACGAGTGCCAGAGCCGCTTTCATGTAGACGGCTGCCTTTATCGGCAAGGCAAGCAGAAAGCTGACGTGACCGTAGTGCTTGCGAAGGAATATGAGCATGGCATCGTAGAAGACATGGACATAGCGGAACGACGACTTGTGGGTGCTCTCGCCTTTATAGTGAAGTATCTTCTCGGGAAGGTAATAATTGTGGTATCCGCCTTTGAGTATTCGGTAGCTGAGGTCTATGTCCTCGCCGTACATGAAGTAGTCTTCGTCGAGCAGTCCTACCTTGTCGAGCACCTCGCGCCGCAAAAGGCAGTAAGCTCCGCTCACTACCTCAATCTGCGCCGGTTCGTCCCATGGCAGATAGCCCATGTAATAGTGGCCGAAGCGACGGCTCTGGGGGTAGCGCGAGCAGAGTCCGGCCATCTTGTAGAAAGCCACCATCGGCGACGGCAGCCCACGGCGCGACTCCTTGGCATCGCTGCCGTTGCCCTGCAGCATACGCACTCCAGCCGCACCGGCATCGGGATGCGCATCCATGAAATCGAGACAACGGCGTATGGTGGTCTCGCCCACTATGGTGTCGGGATTGAGCAACAGCACATACTCGCCGCGGCTCTGACGTATGGCCATGTTGTTGGCCCGCGAAAAGCCCCAGTTGTGGTTGCACTCGATATAGTTTACCCACGGAAAACGCTCACGCAGAAAAGCCACTGAGTCGTCGCGCGAGTGATTGTCTACGACAAACACCTCTGCCTCGATGTCTGTCAAGGCACGCTGCAAGGAAAGCAGACACTGCTCAAGATAGAACTTTACGTTGTAGCTTACGATTACTATGCTTAGCTTCATGCTCGCTGCAGATTACTGTTGGTCGGGGGCTGGTGTGTCGGGGGTATCGTCGGGAGTCGTTTCAACGACGCAACGGCCCATGCTGGGGTACACCATGAACATACACAGGAAAAGGATTATGGCCATATAGCCGAACGACACCTCCAACCCAAAGCGGTAATAGCAAAAGGTGTTGACAACCATTGGCACTCCAAGCATTGACATTCGGACGGTTCCCCATACGAGAAGCTTGTCGGAAGGATGGTCGGAGGTGAGACGACGTTTCACCAGAGGTATGCGAAAGAGATACAAAGCCAGTGGTATGAGCACAATGGTTGACAGTTCCATAGCCACAGCCACGACAAACTTGGTCTGCAGTGCTTCGGCTTTATCGCCCGGAAGCAGAAGGTTCGTTTCGTAGGCTGCCACCAACAGCAGGCTTATAGCAATGAAGGCTATGAACAAGAGCATAAGCCTCTTTTGGGTCTTTGCCATCTTAGGTATTGGTTATTATTGGATAAGTATCTGATTTGAGTTACCTGCCGCTGCCGTCAGCTGGCAAATGGAGTGCGGTTGAGTATGCTTCGGCCAAGCGTCACCTCGTCGGCATATTCCAGCTCGTCGCCCACGGCAATGCCTCGGGCTATCACACTGAGTTTCACTCCTGTGGAAGACAGTCGGCGCGAGATATAGAAATTGGTGGTGTCGCCCTCCATCGTGCTTGCCAATGCAAAGATTACCTCCTTCACCGAGCCCCCGGCAACACGCTCTACGAGCGAGTCAATCTCGAGATCGCCGGGTCCGATGCCGTCCATCGGAGAGATTACTCCTCCGAGAACATGGTATAGTCCGCGATACTGCTGGGTATTCTCGATGGCCATCACGTCCTGGATGTTCTCCACTACGCACACCGTCGTGGTGTCGCGATGGGGGTCGGAGCATATCGGACACAGCTCGGTGTCACTGATGTTATGGCAGCAGCGGCAGTATTTGATTTCGTTGCGCAACCTTACAGAGGCCTGGGCAAACCGGCTTACATCATCGGGTGACTGGCGCAACAGGTGCAGCACCAGGCGCAGTGCTGTCTTGCGCCCTATGCCGGGCAGCCGGGAAAACTCGCCGACAGCATCCTCAAGCAGCTGCGAAGGGTATCTGCTGGGAATGGCCACGGTCAGTCGTCGAACAGATAAACGCCGACACCCACCTTGAGACCTATCGTGCTGTAGTCGCTGTGCTTGCGGAATGACTGGTCGTAGTAGATAGCCGGCTCGATGGTAACAGAGCGGTTGATGTAGAAAGCATAGCCAACCTCAACGCCTGGCATCAGGTCGTTGTAGTTGTGATTGGCATGGAGCAGCTTGGCATTGACACCAAGATAAAGGCCGTTCTGGATGATATAGTAGCGGCCTCCCACCCCAACGGTGAAATGATCGGCAACGGCATCGTTGCCATTGTGCTGGTAGGACAGTGAGCCAAGCACCATCAGGTTGTTGGCAAGGATGTATCCGCCCTTGGCTTCGATACCGAAGTTGAAGCCATCGCCACCATTATAACTCATGTTCAAGCCTGTCAATGAGGCTCCGACGTAGCCTTTGCCTTTCTGAAACTGCGCACTTGCAGTGAGTGAAGTCAGCAATGCCAGTGCCACTATAAGCAGAGTCTTTTTCATAAACAACTGTTTCTTTTATTTATTATTAAGGATTAGCAGGTTTGGGATTATTCTTCTCTCGCCTGTACCACACAAAGAACCACACCAGCGACACCGCCAGCACAACTGCTCCGAGAGCGTAGCCAACCGTGAGAGGCAGCGACAAAGCCTGGTCGCTGACGAATAAGAATGTGCTGCATACGGTTGTCATAAACAGAGCGGGTATCAGCGTGATGATGAAAGGCTTGCGATGGCGCACCAGATAGACCGTCAGCATCCAGAGCGTGAACACTGCTAATGTCTGGTTTGACCATCCGAACCATCCCCAAACAGTCTTGAAACCTTCGGGATTGGCCATCTGCCATACAAGCAATCCTATCGCTGCGGCGAACATCGGGATGCAAATCATCAGTCGTCTGCGGATGGAATGTTGCTCAAAATGGAGCACGTCAGCCACTATCAGACGACAGCTTCGGAAGGCTGTGTCGCCACTTGTGATGGGGGCAGCCACAACTCCGAGCAATGCCAGGATGCCGCCAGCAACGCCCAGCCACTCATTGCATACGATGTTAACCACCGATGGGGCCGACGTATGGATGCCGGTTGCCTGTGCCTGTTGCATCAACTGATAGCCGGGAGTGGGTTCGGCATAGAAGAAATACATTGCGATGGTAGCCCATATAAGTGCCACGATGCCCTCGGTGATCATTGCTCCGTAGAAGATGCGGCGGCCTTGGTGCTCGCTTTTCACGCAACGCGCCATCAAGGGACTCTGAGTGGCATGGAAACCACTTATCGCTCCACAGGCTATAGTGATGAAAAGACATGGGAAAATGGGGTCGGTGAAGCCCAATTCTTTGGCTCCGAGATTGCCGAGACCATCCCAAACCTCGGGCAGCACAGGATGCTTGAACAGCAATGAGGCAAGCAATGCCAATGCCATGAATATCAACGAGAAAGCAAACAGAGGATAAATCTTTCCGATAATCTTATCGATTGGCATCATTGTGGCTATCACGTAGTAAATGAATATGAGACCTATCCAAAATGCGTTTGGTCCAAAGAGGTCTGTCGCCCATTGCGGAGTCCAGATGTCCGACATAATTTCGGCTGGACTGTAAACGAAAACCACTCCGACCATCATCAGCAAGAAGATGGAAAAATAGAGCATCACCTGCTTAGTGGTTTTGCCAAGATAGTGGCCAATGAGCTCGGGAAGGTTGGCTCCGCCATGTCGCATCGACAACATTCCGCTGAGATAGTCGTGTACTGCTCCTGCAAAGATGCAACCGAAAACAATCCATAGGTAACTGACAGGACCGAACTTAGCTCCCATGATAGCACCAAAGATTGGGCCAGTGCCTGCAATGTTGAGAAACTGAATCATAAAGATCTTCCAACCGGGAAGCACCAGAAAGTCTACCCCATCGGCCTTAGCGACGGCTGGCGTAGGACGGTCGTCGGGTTCAAAGACTCTCTCTACCAGTCGGCCATAGATGAAATAGCCGGCAACAAGCAGAACGAGAGCTATCAGAAATGATATCATAAATGTACTTGATGTATTAAACAATGCAAAAGTAAACATTATATTTTAAAATGCAAAATTGTTTTTATACCTTTGAAGGCAAATTGACAATGATGAACCACAAGCCTGCTTTCAATGTTTTTTCCCATATAAGAAGTCATGCGGCAGCTGCTTTTCTCGTGCTCGCAGCTGCATTGACAGCCACAAGTACATACGCCCAGAACAATGCTTTCTCTGCCAAACCACCCAAGCATGAGCTACGCGGCGTATGGCTGACGACCGTGCGTGGACTCGACTGGCCTAAGACATATTCCGTCGACGAGGCATCAAGACTTCAACAGCAGCAAGAACTCATAAACATCCTCGACCAGCTGCAACGGGCCAACGTGAACACGGTGCTGCTTCAGACCCGAGTCCGCGCCACGGCACTGTTCGCGTCGGAGTATGAGCCGTGGGCGCAGTGCCTTTCAGGCGAGGGAGGCGTGTCGCCGGGCTACGATGCCTTGCAGTTTGCCATCGACGAGTGCCACAAACGCGGCATGGAGCTCCACGCATGGATGGTTGCGCTTCCTGTGGGAAAGTGGGACGACGTGGGCTGCCAGACCTTGCGCCGCAACTATCCGTCATTGGTAAGAAAGATCGGCACGCTGGGATTCCTTAGCCCTGAGGCCGAAGGCACAGCCGACTATCTGGCTACCATCTGCCGTGAGGTCACTCGCAAATACGACATCGACGGCATCCACCTCGACTATATGCGCTATCCCGACGAATGGAAAATCACCGTAAGCCGGGAAGAAGGCCGCCGCAACATTACCCGTATAGTGGAAGCTGTGAGCAAGGCCGTGAAAGCCGAAAAGCCGTGGGTGAAGATGAGTTGCTCGCCTGTTGGTAAGTATTCAGACCTTAGCCGCTACAGCAGCCGCAACTGGAACGCACGCGACAAAGTTTGCCAAGAGGCACAAGTGTGGCTGCGCCGCGGCCTTATGGACCAGCTCTACCCCATGCAGTATTTCAGGGATGACAACTTCTATCCGTTTGCAATCGACTGGAAAGAGAATGACTGTGGCCGCAGCATCTCAAGCGGACTGGGCATTTATTTCCTCGACCCGAGCGAGGGCCGCTGGGCTCTGCGCGACGTAACCCGACAGCTGCACGTGCTCCGCCAGCTTGGGGTTGGGCACACTTATTTCCGCAGCCGTTTCTTCACACAAAACACAAAGGGGCTTTACGACTACGTCTCTACGTTCATCGACAACTATCCCGCATTAGTCCCACCAATGACGTGGGCATCCGACAAACGCCCCACCCGCCCCACAGATGTAAGCTGCACCCAGGTTTCAGCAACCGAGCAACAACTACAATGGCAGGGTAATGCACCTTATTATAATATATATTGCTCGAAAGACTACCCTGTTGACGTAACCGACGTGCGCAACCTTGTAGCCCAGCGCGTAGCTGGAACTCGCCTGTCAGTTCCCACCAAGCAGCACTATTACTATGCTGTTACGGCCATGGACCGCTACGGCAACGAGAGTGGGGCAACACAAAGCCACGACTTGGAGCCGCACACAAGCCGCCTTATCGAAAACGACGGGCTGACAATGCAGCTTCCCGAATGGGAAAAGGTCATCGACGCGCGCTACATAACCCTCGAAACCCTGCAAGGAGGCATTGTGGCTACACGCCTACACAGGCCAGAAGTCTCGATTGCCGACATTTCTGACGGTATGTATATCGTGCGCACACTCCATAAGAAAGGCATTGCCCACAGGCTCGGCTTCCTGAAGATCGACCGCCGCAGCAAGAAGCAACAGCCCACAAACTGAAATCATCAAACTCACACAATAGCAATCCAATATGATAACCTTTCCATGCTGTAAGATAAACCTCGGACTCAACGTCACAGCCCGCCGTCCTGACGGCTATCACGACCTCGAAACGGTGTTCTACCCCGTGCCGCTCTGCGACGCGCTATCCATAAAGAGGATGGACGAAGCTTTTCCCTCACCCATCGGCTGCGACATAAAGGTGAGCTATTCCGAAGAACTCGGTTCGGCTCCCCTTGCCACTCTCAGCGACAAGGACAATCTGGTGGTGAAAGCCTACGACCTGCTTGCTCGCGACTACCGCCTGCCAAGACTCCATGCCCACCTATACAAGCAGATACCTTCGCAGGCTGGGCTCGGCGGCGGCTCTTCCGACGCAGCCTTTATGATAAAGCTCATTGACGAATACTGCCACCTGAACATCGGCAATGCCGAAATGGAACGCTATGCCGCAATGCTGGGTGCCGACTGTGCCTTCTTCATAGCTGCCGAACCAGCCTTTGCAACCGGCAAGGGCGAACAGCTCTCGCCAGCCGATGCACCGAGCGGCAATCTCAAAGGCTACCATCTGGCACTCGTAAAGCCATCGGTGGCCGTCTCCACGGCTGAGGCCTATGCATCCATCACACCCAGACGGCCCGAGAAATGCTGCCGCGACATAGTACGCCAGCCCATAGACACATGGCGCGACGAACTTACCAACGATTTTGAAGAACCCATCTTCAAGCTTCATCCCGTACTGGGCAACATAAAGCAACGGCTCTACGACCTTGGAGCCGAATACTCACAGATGAGCGGAAGCGGAAGCACCGTGTTCGGAATATTCAAAAAAAGGCCCACAGACATAGCCTCTTTGTTCCCCGATTGCTTCACAGCAGTGGTCGAACTGGAATAAGAACATCCTCATACTCACAAGCTTCAATCAATTCGTTAACGTCTTTTTGATGCTAAAAAACGTTAACACAGAACCACGTATGCCTTTTTTTTGTACTTTTGCAGTGTTTTTGGATAAATTAGGAATAAAGATTTGATTTTCAAAAAGTTAGACTATTAAGGTAGAAGAATGAGACAGTTAAAGATTCAGAAGAGCATAACCAACCGCTCGAGCGAGGCTCTCGACAAGTATCTTGTTGAGATAGGTCGCGCTCCACTCATATCGATAGATGAAGAAATAGAACTTGCCCAAAAGATTAAAAAGGGCGGACCGGAAGGCGAACGTGCCAAAAACAAACTCGTCACGGCCAACTTGCGCTTTGTTGTTTCCGTGGCAAAGCAATACCAGCATCAAGGACTAACTCTCACCGACCTTATCGACGAGGGCAACATAGGTCTTATCAAGGCTGCACAGAAGTTCGACGAGACGCGCGGCTTCAAGTTCATCTCATATGCCGTATGGTGGATTCGCCAGAGCATACTGCAAGCTATTGCCGAGCAGAGCCGTATTGTGCGCCTGCCACTGAACCAAGTAGGCTCACTCAACAAGATAAACCACGAAATCAACCGCTTCGAACAAGAGAACCAAAGACACCCCTCAGTGTCAGAGCTTGCCGAAGCAACCAAGATAGACGAAGAGAAGATCGGACAGAGCATGATGGCCGACGGCCACCACGTTTCCATTGATGCGCCGTTCCAGGATGGTGAGGACAACTGTATGCTTGACGTGATGCCGAGCGGCGACGACAGCCGTACCGACAAGCAGGTAGACCACGAGAGCATGGCTCTTGAACTCAACTCAGTGCTCAACAAGGTGCTCAAGGAGCGCGAGATAACCATCATCCGCGAGTGCTTCGGCATTGGATGCCACGAGAAAGGTCTCGAAGAGATTGGCGACCAACTTGGCCTGACCCGTGAGCGCGTGCGTCAGATACGCGAAAAGAGCATCGCGAAGCTCCGCGACTCCGGCAATGCCAAAATCTTGATGAAATATCTGGGATAAGTTCCTACGCTTCCCCAGCTCATTATAAATATATAGACCAGCCGTTTCTTTGTTTGAACGTCTGGTCTATTTTCATTTTACAAAGGAATCGTCATAGAGAATGGACGAATGTATACCTGGTCAAGCATTTCCCTGTGCTGACCAGTCACACATACTATATTTTAAACTCAAGTGCATTCTTCTGGAATTCTTTCACCAGCGGAGCCATCTTTATTGCTTCGGGACGTGTCCCGAAAACCAACATTACCGTTTTCATCTATTTATAAAAGATTCAAATTTAACGTCTTTAGTTATTGTTGTATGCAGACAAGGCTCAATAGAACTTTTGTCCTTTTATATGAAATACTATTTATTATCACCACTCACACTTTCAGCAGACAACTCTTCAAATGCTATGGCATATTCAGGCAGGCATAGAGGCACTAATCCCCTACCCTTTGGGGTTATGCTCAAATGAATCCACCATCTCTTTTACCGTCTTGGCAAACTGCTGTTCGCCGCATTGCTCTTTCACGTATCGGTGAAGCCTCATCGCTTTAGCCTTCCTTTCTTCGTCATGCAGCAGATAATAGAGGAGCTTCCGCCGCCATTCTTCCACATCCTTGTCCAGCCGCTGATCCTCATCGAAGTATTCCTCGGTCGTGGGAGTATCACTTGTCAGAACCAACTTTCCGTTTGCTATTGCCTCAAACATCACTATCAGACCTTGAGGAGCCTCACTATCGAGCGGCATACATACTATCTTTGACTGACACAAACAGCGCATGAAATCCCTGAAGGGAATATCCGTAAGCACCTTTACATTGGCTGGATAAGCGCCATTCATGCTTCCGAAGTACCTACGCTCCATATCACTTGTCATAATCATATAAAACCTCACTTCCGGAACGGCTTTCACAATGTCTAACATCAATCTCCAGTCGCGTCCGAAGCAGCCACCGCAGAAAACTATATCCTGTGAGCTCTCACCCATTCCGTGCATCTCATAATAGTCGTGATACACATCGTGCAGAAGCGTGTACTCGACATCTATGCCCAACTTTCCATTCAGCCATTTCCCGTATGCCGAAGAAGTCACACTCGCCTTGAAGTTGTCAGCGACGAGAGCCTTACGGAAAAGGAAGGAAGCCATGCGGTTTTTTAGTGTATCCTTTTGTTTCAGCAATATATTCAGGCATATTATGTTGCGCCGCTTGCCTGTCAGACGACACAGCCACCAACAAATGACAGCCTGAACGTCATACCAGCACACAATAGTATCACCTTTATGCGAGGCACGCACGACTTCTACGCTGCCACTCAGGTAGCGCAATACGCGTTGGCGGTAATCCTTGGAGAATATGACTTTACAGTCATCGCCCAATGCGCGCTTCAGATATTTATGGTCCCAATGCGACCACTGAAAAAGAAGGTATGTCATTCCATCTAAACTCTTATCGTCATAATAATAGCGTCCTCAGAACTGGAAGTATATGAACGGCTGCACGTCGGCGGTTTTCACCTGAATGATCAGATAGACAACAGCCACTATCAGCAGTGCGCAGCCAACTATTCCGCCTCGTTCGAGCACCTTTACCATTCGTTGCTGCCAGCTTCCGGGCATGAAATGGGCAACGAAAGCCAGCAAAATCATCGCGAACACGTACTTGTAGGCCACTACAGCCTGTACTGCCACCTGCCAGTCGAACCGAGTGACCATCTGGCTGAGCATCAGCTGTGCCGAGGCAAAGTCCTGGTTGCGGAAGAACACCCACATCAGGCTCACCACATTGAACGTGAGCACCACTGCCACCACCCTCTTCCAGCCGTGTGGCCTGTAGTGGCGGTCGTGACCGAGCACGCTCTGCGAGAACATCTTGTGCAGGCAGACGAGCAGTCCGTGCATGGCTCCCCACACCACGAAGTTAAGGCTTGCCCCGTGCCACAGGCCGCACAACGTCATCGAAACCATCTGGTTGAGATACATCCTCACCCGTCCGTGGCGATTGCCGCCAAGCGAGATGTAGACGTAGTCGCGTATCCACGACGACAGCGAGATGTGCCACCGCCGCCAGAAGTCGGAAACGGAGCTGGCCTTATAGGGTGCGTTGAAGTTCTGTGGGAAGCGGAAGCCCAGCAGCAAGGCTATTCCGATGGCCATGTCGCTGTAGCCCGAGAAGTCGCAATATATCTGAATACTATATCCGTAGAGCCCCAGCAGCACCTCTCCGCCAGAGAAGAGCGTTGGATTATCGAACACTCGGTCAACGAAATTCAGGCTTATGTAGTCGCTCACGACCGCTTTCTTCAGCAGTCCCATTGCCACAAAGAGCACTCCCTGGGCAAACATCGTGCGGCTGATGTGCAGCTTGCGCCGTATCTGCGGCACAAACTCGCTCGCCCTGACGATAGGTCCGGCCACGAGCTGCGGAAAGAACGACACGTAGAAGGCATAGTCGAGGAGTCGGTGCAGGGGCTTCAGTCTTCCGCGATATACGTCGATGGTGTAGCTCATGCTCTGGAAAGTGAAGAAGCTGATGCCCACCGGCAGGAATATGTCCCACGGTTGGAAGTTGCTGCCTATCATCTGCGCCACCATGCCGGCAAAGAAATTGGTGTACTTGAAGTATGCCAGCAGCCCCAGGTCAATGCCCAGGCTCAGCGCGAGCAGCCACTTCCGCCTGCGCCGGTCGTGGCGAAGGAGGTAGATGCTGCGTGCCAGCAGGAAGTCGCTCACCGTCACCACGGCCAGCAGAAAGAAGTAGATGCCGCTGCTCTTGTAGTAGAAATAATATGAGAACAGGGTCACAAACATCAGCCGTGCGTCGAGTCTGCGCCGCAGAAGATAGTAAACGAAGGTGAAGCCAAGGAACAGATAAAGGAACAGTCCCGATGAGAATATCATCGGTTCTGCCGGGTCGTAACTCAGTATATCAATCAGTCGGCTCAGTGTTTCCATCATTCCTCTTTCCTGTTTGCTTTGCCGTGCTGCTCCGTGTAGAGCCTCTGACCCGTCACCAGCGAGTTATACACTATGCCTGCAAGACGGCGGCCACCGTTGCGGTTGATGTGGATGAAGTCCTTGGAGCCCATGCCCTGCTCAGTCATCCGCACCATAGAGCCCTCGCCGCCCATAGCCTCGAAGAAGTTGTAGAAGCCCACCCCACATTCCTTTGCGAGCTGTTGCTGCTGCCTTACGAGGTCTTTGATGCCGGGCATGGTACACAGCTGTCCGGCCTTTCGCCACCCGCGGTCGGGCGTGCTCACAACGAGGATGCTCGCATCGGGAAAATTCTTCCTGATATGGGCTATCACCTTGCGCATATTTTTCATGTACCACTCCATGCTCTCAGCCGTCGACTGTGGAGTAACGGCGTTCACACCGTACTGCAATATCACGAGGTCGTATGGGCGCAAGCGGTTGAAATCGGCCATCATCTGCGGCGAGAGGTGCGACAGTCCTATTCCCGACGAGCCGCGCACGCTGAAGTTGTCGACCACTATTCCGCTGTTGCCCTCGAGGGCTATGCCGTAGAGCGTGGGCTGCCCAGCCACCACCTTGTAGGCTATGCGGTCCGCAACACCACGCGATTCTATCTGCTGCACCTGCCCGGAGGCGCTCACCTCTGCCACGTCAGGTTGCCTTTCGCCCACCGCCACGCTCACTGTTGCTCCGTGGGGCGCACGCAGGTACATCCTTGCCACATCCCATCGGGCAGCACGCGCGTATGCCGAGGTGCCCACTACCGTCACCGACGAGCCGGCTGCCGAGTCGTAATAGCGTTCGGCTATGCCCGCCAGCTCAGCCTGATAGCTCTCGCGCTTCATCACCATGTGCTCCCTCAGAGCATTGGCCTGCACGTTTGCCGACATTCTGAACCTGTTAATCTCGTTGCCGGCATCCAGCCACCCCACTCCGCAACCGCCGTAGCGGGCTTGCAACAGCTCGCGAAGGTCGGCCACCATGATGTCACCTTCGACGAAGGAGTCGCCGTAGTAGGCTATGCGCAGTGGCCTGCCCGTCTTCTCATGGCGCAGCAGTCCCTCGGCAGCGGCATAGTAGTGGGTCATGCCTCCGGCGGCTCCCTCAGAGTAGTCGGCTATTGGGCTCACGCTGTCGGGCCAGTTCTCGAGAGCCATCCACGTCCCCACGGTGCTGCTGTCGCTGTCGGCAGTGCCGCCACCGGCGTGCCTGCCGTCAGTGTCCTCGCCTGTCGACGACGGCTGCAAGGTGGTTCCTGCAAGGTCGGCAAGCATCTCGACCGGGCGCAGCTCCACACTGCCCACACTCATATCGGGCAGCAAGTGCATGAGCATCAGCACAAGCACCACTGTAGCAACGAGCAAGAAGGTTCGGTCTGTATTGTCATTCATTTCCTGAATATCACATTTCCCGCTACTGCGGCATTGTTTTTATATCTGCGCGAGCAGTTCGTCGAGGCGGCGTATGCCTGCTTCGGTGCAGATTCCACGCAGCAGAATGAACAGGATGTTGCGAAAAATCTCCTCCGGCGAATATGCCTCATACATCCCCGAAGTCATAACCGCCTCGCCTGCGGCTGAGCTGATGTCGTGCAGTATGGAGTAGTTCACGTCGGTGCGGAACATTCCCTCGCTCACGCCACGCTCCATGAAAGCCATATACATCTCGTCTTGCTGCTTGCGCCGCTGCCGCATCATGTCGACAAGGCTCGGATACTTGCTCAGGTCGGCAAAGAAAGCCGGCGACATCGACATCAGTTCTTCGGTCTGCATACGGTAGAAGCCCACCACAATCTCTATCACGTCGTGCTTGTCCTGCGACATTTTCATGCGCTTCCGGCGCTGCTGCTCGTCCACCTCATCGAAGAGAGCATGGAGCAGTTCCTCCTTGTTGGCAAAGATTTCGTAGAGTGTGCGCTTCGAGATCGACAGTTTGCTGGCTATGTCGTCCATCTTTACCTGACGGATGCCGTTGCGAAAAAACATCTCTCCGCTGGCACTTACGACGAGCCTGCGCAGTTCTTCACGGTTGTTGTATCTGACATTTGCCATTGCTAACTTATCTTTTCGGCGAGCAAAATTATATATTTTCGCGAACATAAATATTCTTTTGGCAGTTAAATTACAAAAACAAGTCTTTTTCTCGGGCTGAGAAGGGCAAGTAATATGGGCCATATTACCGACCAATATGGGCCATATTACTGACCAATATGGGCCATATTACTGCCCCACCCCCAACCCCTCCCCAAGGGAGGGGAGCCAAGGGGGGCTGCCTCAGCATCACCATTTGTAGGTATTTTGACCACTATGACGGGCGAATAGTAGCGATATATAGTTTCTTTTAGGTAATTTTGCACGAAATACAAGTATCAAACGCAATGAAACTTTCCGAACTGAAGAATGGCCAGAAGGCAACAATAAAGAAAGTATCGGGCCACGGCAGCTTCCGCAAACGCATCATAGAGATGGGGTTCATCAAGGGGCAGACGGTGGAGGTGATGCTCAATGCACCGCTG
>ONLG01000061.1 GCA_900318625.1 uncultured Prevotella sp. | reverse complement strand
TCAGGACAACCGCCAGGGCTGCGCCGGCGGTCAGGATAGTCATTTTTTTCTTTTCCATATCTTTGTTGTTGTCAGTTCGTATTTGGTTAAGCATGGGGGGAGATGGCTTAGGGACTTATAGGTCTTATGAGTCTTATAGGGCATATAAGCCTTATGAGAAGGCCTTACGGCTCCCCTCGCTTGGAGAGGAGCCTGGGGTGGGGCAGTAATATGGCCCATATTGGTGAGTAATATGGCCCATATTGGTCGGTAATATGGCCCATATTACTTTCCTTTTTAGCTCCCCTCCCTTGGGGAGGGGCTGGGGTGGGTCTTTCTTTCACTGTCCCGAGAGCATAGTCACTTCCGTGCGCCATCCCGACGAGAGCAGTTTGCGTGCCATCTGCTGCACCTCTTGCGGAGTGATTTGCTCCACGAGCTGCTTGTATCCGTTGTCGAAGTCGGCATTGTCGTCGAGCTCGTGCCAGATGATGTAGCTCCAGTAGTCGTTTGTTATGGCCACCTGGTCGTACTGCTTGAGCAGGTAGGTGCGTATCTTCTGCATCGAAGAGGGCTCCGGTCCCTGCTCGGCAATGTTGCGCAGCTGCTGATAGATTATCGGGTTCAGCTCCTCGTAGCGTGTTGGGTCGGCGTTGTAGCTGATGCGCATCGTGGTCGTCGGCGTTTCGTCGCGCTCTAAGGAGAAGTCAACCGACACGCCGTAGGTGCCGCCTTTCTCCTCGCGCACCGAGTCGGTGTAGGCTATCTTCAGCGTGCGTGTGAGGAAATCGAGCACCAGGTCGTTCTTCGGGGTAAACTCCACGTCGGCTGAATAGAAGATGCTGACGTTGGCAAGCGGCGTGGCTATCTTCTTCCTGAAGATGTGAGTGCCGTCTTCCTTCACCATCTTCGGCAGCGCCTGATAGTTGGTTTGCTCGCCCTTGTTGGTTGCCGGCAGCGAGGCCAGATAGGTGCAAAGCAGCGGGCGCAGTGCGTCGGTGTCCACGTCGCCTATGATCACGGCCTTGAAGTTGGCAGCGTCGGCAAAGCGCTCCTTATAGATTTGCATTATGCGGTCGTAGTCGGCACGTTCCAGAGTGGCCTGTGTGACGGGTTCGAGGCGCGGATGATGGCCGTAGAGAATGGCGTTGATAGAGTCGTTGTAGTCCACTTTGGGCGACGCGTTGCGGTTGGTGAGGAACGAGTGCGTGCGGCTGAGCAGGCTCTGCCATGCCGTAGTGTCGCGTCGGGGCTGCGTGAAGTAGAGGTGAGCGAGCTGGAGCATGGTCTTCAGGTCTTTCTTGGCACAGGTGCCGCCCACCGACTGGCCCTTGCTGCCCACTGATGGGCGCACTTTCACCTGCTTGCCTTGCAGCATCTTGCGCAGCGTGGTGGCATCGAAACCCGCCACTCCGCCGTCTTGCACACTGCTGCTTACGAGCGAGAAGTTGGGGATGTCGTCGTTGCCGTAGAGCGATGTGCCGCCTTCGCCGCGGATGCTCATGGTTATCTCGTCGCTCTGATAGTTGGTAGGCTTCACGTAGACGCGCATACCGTTGCTCAGGGTGTACTCCGTGAAGCCGTGGCGGAAGGCTTTTTCGCTCACGATGGAGCCTGCCTGCGGCTCTTCGGCCATGAGTTCGCCTGCCAGCTGCTCCTCCTTGAAGGGGCTGTATTCCTGTTTCTGCACGGTGGTAATCACCTGCTCTATGTCAGTATTGGACGGAAGCACGATCTCGGGCTTGTCGGGCGAGTAGATCACACACACCTGGTTGCTGTCGGTGATGAGCTCGCGTGCGGCGCGGTTCACCTCTTCCAGAGTGACCTCCTCGGCGAAGCGCTTCTGCAGGTCGTAGCGTTGCTGAGCCGAAAGCAGCGGTTCGCCCGTGAGAAAGTTGTTCACGCAGCGGTTCACGTACCACGCGTTGCGGCGGTCGTTGCGTCCGTTGTACTGCTTCTCGGCAGCTGAGAGGAAGAGCGCCTTGGCCCTTCTGAGCTCGTCGGCGGTGAAGCCGTGTTGACGTGCGCGCTCGGCAGCAGCCACGGCGGTCATTATTCCGCCCAGGATATTGTTTTCGTTGCAGCTCACGCTCAGCGAGAAAGCATCCTTGGTGCGGCTTACGAAGAAGGCTCCGGCGTGTGCCGTGGCACTCATGAAGGGCGGGTTGGGCAGCTGCCGCATCTCGGCCAGACGGCTGTTGAGCATACTCGTCACCAGGTCGCAGGCATAGTCGTCGCGCAGGTAGGCCGTGTATGCCTTGTCTTTGTCGGGCGTGGCCTCGCGTTTCATATACAGGTGGGCCAGCACGATGGGCTGTTCGGCATCGCGCAGGGTGGTTACTATCATGCGCTCGTTGTCGCTGACGGGGTAGTATATGCGCTCGGCAGCCTTGCGCGGCATGGGTATCGAGCCGAACGTCTTGCGTATCTTGCCCTCAATGCGGTCCACGTCGATGTCGCCCACCACCACAATGGCCTGCAGGTCGGGGCGATACCACTTGTCGTAGTAGTCGCGCAGGTCCTGGTAGGGGAAGTTGTCGACGATGTCCATCGAGCCAATAGGCATACAGTCGGCATATTTCGTGCCGGCATAGACTGTGGGCAAGGCATCCTCCATCATCCTCTGCACGGCCTTCGATGCTCGGCGCGTGCGCCATTCCTCGTGTATCACTCCGCGCTCCTTGTCAATCTCCTTGTCCTCGAGCAGCAGATAGTGGCTCCAGTCGTGGAGCACGAGCAGGCAGGAGTCAACCACGCCGTCGCGGTTGGTGGGTGCCGAGCCTATGTGATACACCGTCTGGTCGATGCTCGTGTATGCGTTCAGGTTGGCACCGAACTTCACTCCGATGGTCTCACACCAGGGCACGATGCCTGGTTTGCCTCCTTTGCCGGGGAAGTTCTTTGTTCCGTTGAAGGCCATGTGCTCCAGGAAGTGAGCCAGTCCGCGCTGTCGCGGCTCCTCGAGAATAGAGCCCACGCGCTGTGCGATGTAGTAATCGGCCAGTCCCGGCTCCTTGGCATTGTGGCGGATGTAGTAGGTCATTCCGTTCTTCAGCGTTCCCCGTCTTACGTCGGGGTCGCTCGGCAGCAGCTCCTGGCCCACGGCAGATGTCGCGGCAAGCATCAGGAGCAGCGATGAGAGTAGTTTGCTGTGCATGATTATTTATTTTATAATGTGTTGTTTCGGTGGTGCAAATGTAGCAATTTTGCGCGAACGGGCAAAGCCTTGCAGCCCGTACACCGTTGAAATACCGACATTTAGGTATTTTCGGGCTAACACTTTATCCTTAACTTTGCAGCCGAAAATAATACTGATGAGGATATTGCGGCTCAAACTTTTTCTGATTTCACTCTTCATTTGTTGCATGGCTGAGGCACAACAGTTGAAGCTTCTTGGCGTTGTAGTCGACGACCGCAGCGGCAAACCCATAGAGTTTGCCACCGTGATGCTTGTCGAAGACGAGCTGTGGGCGGTGACGGCTGTCGACGGCAGCTTCGAGATTGCCGGCCTTAACCCCGGTCGGCGCACCCTCACCGTGCAGGCTCTGGGCTACAAGACACTGAAAAAGGAGCTGCGCGAGGTGCCCGGCGCGAAGATGCAACTGCGTCTCAAGGCCGACAACCTGAGCCTCGACGAGGTGACGGTGACGGCCCACCGCAAGCAGGACGAGGCCACCACGTCGTATGTGCTCGACCGCCAGACCCTCGACAATCAGCAAATCATCGACCTTGCCGACATCAGCTCGCTGCTGCCGGGCGGCAAGACGGCCAACGGCTCGCTGCTGAACGACAGCCGCCTGGCTCTGCGCAGCGGCTCGCAGGAGAAGGGCAATGCCTCGTTTGGCACGGCCATCGAGGTTGACGGCATGAGGCTCGACAACAATGCGGTGTCCGACGAAACGCTGGCTGCGCCCACGCGCACGGTGAGCACAGCCAATGTGGAGAGCGTGGAGATAGTCACCGGCATACCGTCGGTGGAGTATGGTGACCTGAGCAACGGCATTGTGAAAGTCCGCACACGCAAGGGCAAGTCGCCATTCATCGTTGAGGGACGCATCAGTCAGAACACGCGGCAGCTGGCTGTGAGCAAAGGATTCGACCTCGGACACCGTGCCGGAATGTTGAACGCATCTTTCGAGCGCGCCCGCTCGTTCTCCGACCCTGCTTCTCCCTACACTGCCTACCAGCGAAACATACTCTCGCTGAGCTACTCCAACGTGCTCATGCCAAACCGTAACCCGCTAACCCTCACCGCAAGTCTTACCGGCAACATCGGCGGATACAACTCCAAGGCCGACCCCGACAACGAACTCGACGACTATTCAAAGGTGCGCGACAATGTGTTCAGGGGCAACCTGGAACTGCGTTGGCTGCTCAACAGGTCGTGGATAACCAACTTGCAGCTTGCTGCGGCACTGACCTATGGCGACCGAAGGGCAGAGAATTACAACAATGCAAGCAGCGCATCCACCCAGCCATATATCCATTCTGCTGCCGAAGGCTACTTCATAGCCCAGGACTATGACCTCAATCCCAATGCCGACATTGTGCTCGGGCCTACCGGCTACTGGTATGTCAAAAGCTTCAACGACAACCGTCCGCTGACATGGCAGCTCAAACTGAAAGGCGACTGGAACCGTCGCTTCGGGCGGCTGCTGAGCAAGTTCATTGCCGGAGTGCAGTTCGGAGGCAGCCGCAACCTCGGACGCGGCACGTATTACGACGATATGCGTTATGCTCCCACGTGGCGAGAGTATCGCTACGACCGCCAGCCGTCGATGAACAACCTTGCCATCTATGCCGAAGAGAAGCTCTCGGTGCCAGTAGCCAGGGAGGGTAGTGTGGAGCTTACGGCAGGTGTGCGCAGCGACATAACCATGATACGGGGTTCCGACTACGGCACGGTGGGCAGCCTGTCGCCGCGTTTCAATGCCCGTTATGTGGCGTGGAAAGGTCAGCAGTGGTGGGTGAGCGACTTGCAGCTCCACGCCGGATGGGGCAAGAGCGTTAAGCTGCCGTCGGCTCAGGTGCTCTATCCCACACCCTCATACTCCGACCGCCTGGCCTTTGCCTCTACCTCTACGTCCGACAACCGCTCGTATTACAGCTACCATACCTTCCCCCACAGCTCGATATACAATCCCGACCTGCGGTGGCAATATACCAACCAGACCGACCTCGGAGTGGAGATGACGGTCAAGGGAACGCGCATCTCGCTCTCGGCATACCATCATCGCACCCACCGTAGCTATATGTCGGTAGACCGTTATGTGCCCTTCACCTACAAGTACACGCCGCCGGCTTCGCTCAACGGATGCCCCATAGCCGTGGCCGACAGGATTTTCAGCGTTGACCGGCAGACCGGAATAGTCACCGTGAGCGATGCCACGGGCACCCATCAGCCCATGCAGCTCGACTACAACGAGCGCAAGACCTTCAGCGTGAACAACACTTTCGTCAACGCAACACCAGTTGACCGATACGGACTGGAGTGGATAGTGGACTTCGCCCAGATACGTGCGCTGCGCACGTCGATACGCATCGACGGCAACTACTACCATTACAAGGGACTCGACGACACCCTTTTCCCCGACATTCCGCTGGGCGTAAACTCCACGATGGCAGGCAACCAGCCCTATCAGTACGTAGGTTACTACCGAGGAAGCAGTGTCACCGGCACGAGCTACAGCACCAGTGCGTCGATAGCCAACGGCTCACTGAAGAAGTCGGCAAGCATGAATGTCACCGTGACAACCCACATTCCGAGCATCAGAATGATTGTTTCGCTGCGCGGAGAGTTCTCGCTCTACAACTACGCACGCTCGCTGAGCCAGCTGCCCGACGGCTTGAGAGGCATCGTGCTCGAAAAGTCTGAAGACTATTTCGGCACTCCCTACGACGGCACATCCGAGAACAGCACCATTGCACTCTATCCGGAGTACTACACTACGTGGGACAACCCCTCGCAGCTGATACCTTTCGAGGACAAGCTGAGGTGGGCTTACGACAACGACAAGCCCCTGTTCAACGAACTGACAAAGCTCATCGTGAGAACAAACTATCCCTACACGATGAACCCGAACCGACTGTCGAAGTACTATTCGGCAAACCTGACGGTGACAAAGGAGATTGGCGACCACGTCACTCTGTCGTTCTATGCCAACAACTTCTTCAATAACATGAAGAAGGTGCGCTCCTCGCAGACCGACCTTGAGTCGTCGCTGTTCGGCAGCGGCTATATTCCACAATTCTACTATGGCCTGTCATTGAAACTGAAGCTATGAACCGACTGCTATATATAATAATATGTGTGGTGCTGCTCACGGGATGCAGCTACGACGAAGAGGTGGAGCTGTGTCGCGTCAGCGTGCAGCTGGTCTATCCCGAAGGCTCAGTGGAGCCATACGCCGGTGCTCCCGTGGAGTGTCGCGGCAGCCGCGCGGGGGTGTTCATGGCCGAGACCAATGCCGGCGGAGTAGCCACCTTCATGCTCACGCCGGGCATCTACGAGTTCTCCACCACGTCGCAGTTTATCGATACCTCCGGCGAAACATGGTGGCGATACAACTTCAACGGCACGCGGAGCCAGGTGGTGGTGTCGCCAGAGGCCGAGAACCGAGTGGAGCTGACACTTAAGATGTCGCGAAAGCGCATCGTACACTGAGAGACCCACCCTCAACCCCACCCCAAGGGAGGGGAGATGGGCTATCCTCAAGGCCCTTGCCCACAGACACCTCGCTCCCTAAAGGAATAACGTTAATAACCAAATAATAGTTATAAAGATGAAAAAGAAAACAATTATCATGGCCCTCGGCCTGCTGCTTCTGCCTGTTGCTGGCATGGCGCAGACCCTGGTGCTCACCCAGCGCGACGGAACAGTGAACCGTTTTGCCCTGAGCGACGAGCCTGTCATCACCTACAGCGGCAGCGACGTGGTGGTGAAGTGCGGCGACAGCGAGCTTGTCACCGACATGGCCGACGTGCTGTCGTGTACGTTCGACAGCGAAACGACAGCCATCGACAAACTTTCGGCCCAGCCGGGAGGCGCAGAGGCGAAGATGAACTTTGCCGGCATGAGCGTAGAAGGACTGCGTGCGGGCGACCGCGTGGCTGTCTACACCATCGACGGAAAAGCTGTCAGCAGCAGCCGAGCCAATGCCGACGGCAGCGCAGCCCTGAAACTCGACGGACCGAGAGGCTCCGTCTACATCGTTCGCACACCTAACAAGACATTCAAGATAAAAAAATAAGAAAGGAAAAAGACTTATGAAGAAACTGTTACTTACCGTGGTGGCTATCACCGCCGCCCTCACAGGTGCCTATGCACAGAGCTACAAGATGACCATAACCCTCCAGGACGGCACCACTCAGGAGCTTGTCACGTCTGACGTGAAGCAAATCACATACAGCAAGCTCGAAGACAAGAACGCCGACCAGGTAATCTTCAAGGAGATATACAACGGCGGATGCCTGAAAAACGACGGCAAGTCCTTCCAGTTCGACAAGAGCTTCGTGCTCTACAACAACTGCGGCGAGCAGGCCGTGCTCAACAACCTCTGCTTCGGAGTGCTCAGCCCATCCAACGGACACGCTACCAACAAGTGGTACGACGATAGCGGCTCGCTCATCTACGATACCGCCGACGGCTACCTGCCTTGCTGGAGTGCTATATGGTGGTTCCCCAACACCCTGACCATCGAACCATACAGCCAAGTGGTGGTTAATGTCAACGGTGCCATCGACAACACGCAGACTGTTAGCAACTCTGTGAACTACGCCAACAAAGACTACTACTGTATGTACGACCCTGAGAGCGGATTGACCAACCCGAATTACTATCCCACTCCCTCAGCCGTGATACCCACCAGCCACTACCTGAAGGCTAAGTTCATAGCTATTGGCAACGCATGGATTATGAGCGTCAACTCGCCCGCACTCGTCATGTTCCAGACCAAGGACATGACACCAGCCGAGTTTGGCGAGGATGCCGACTACAGAATATTCGAGCCCGGTTCGACAAGCCAGATAGATGCCTGCTTCAAGGTGCCTGCCGAGTGGGTGATTGACGGTGTTGAGGTATTCTCATCAAGCAAGAAGGAAGACAGCAAGAAGCGCCTCACCGACGACATCGACGGCGGCTACGTCTATCTGACCAACTATATGGGTCACACCATCTACCGCAACGTTGACAAGCAAGCTACCGAGGCCCTGCCCGAAAACAGCGGAAAGCTCGTCTACGGCTATGCTCTGGGCTACGACGGAAGCACCGACCCCTCGGGCATTGATGCCGAAGCATCGATGAAGAAAGGTGCTCACATAGTGTATCTCGACACCAACAATTCTACCACCGACTTCCACGAGCGACAGAAGTGTTCGCTCAAGGGCGAGTAGGTGAGTGCGTTGAACAATCTCTTTTATCAAGTATCAAGCTAAACAAAACAACCAGAGGAGTGGCCGACGATGTGCAACCGTAATCGAATAATCAAGCTGACAATAGTGGCAACGATGTGTATGGCATATCGCCTGCCGCTCCTTGCTCTCAATCCTGATACCCTGCTCGCCCGTGCTTCGGGCCCAGACTCGCTGCTCACGCGCAGCTACGACTTCGTGAGCCGTAGCGACGGGTGGTTCAGAACGCACAATGCGGCAGCACTCACACGCTTCCGCTCCAACAACATTTCGCAGGCAGAGCTGACCGTGAGCCATGCCCACGGAGGGCTGGTAGACTACTATCAGTCGCCATCGACACTCAACGTCACGGCTGCCGTGCAGTCGCTGAGCCGCATCAGCCGCCGCACCGTGGCATACGGAGCCATTAGCTACGACAACTTCTCGGGCAAGCACATGACTGGTTCGGCCTTTATCGACCCTACAAGAAAGCCGTTCGACATTGTTGAAGACTCGCTGACCAATCCCGGACGCAAGCATCGCGACACCTACCACCTCACCGGCGGAGTGGGCATCGACCTCTACAAGGGCATAGCCCTGGGTCTGCGAGCCGACTACTTGGCTGCCAACTATGCCAAGTACAAGGACTTGCGCCACAAGAACAAGCTGATGGACATGACCTTCACGGCCTCGGTCTATGTGCCCGTAGGCAGCTGGATAGCTCTCGGTGCAGGCTACGAATACCGCCGCACGACGGAGAGCATCACCTTCAGCACCTATGGCAAGAACGACAAAGTGTTCAAGTCGCTCATAAGCTACGGCCCGCACTTCGGTCATGTGGAGCAGTTTGGCTCCAACGGATACACCGACCAGTCGCGCACGATGCCCCTTGTCGACGACTATAACGGCTTCACGGCGCAGCTGTGGGTCAGCCCCGTGGCTGCCCTGACGTGGCTTAACAGCTTCTCATACGCCTACCGACACGGCTACTATGGCCGCAAATCGCCATACACCATCACCTATAGCGGACACACCTCGCGCAGTTACACCTTCCAGTCGCAGCTGATGCTGAGGCTCAGCAGCTCGCGCCACACGCTCTCGGCAGACGTAAATGTGGAGAACCTGGAGAACCGGCAGAGCGTTTATCGCGAAATGAAGAACGAGTCGGGAGCCAGCTATTACGAATACTACATCCCCGTGCGCACTGGCAACCGCTTGTGGATGGAGGGGCAGGTGAGCTACACAGCCGACCTCGGAGTGCGCGGCGAGCTGCCCTGCTGGACCGTTCAGGCAGCCTTGCAGTGGTATCATCGCCACCAGACGGCATATCTCTATCCCTACTATCGCCGCCAGCGCATAGGCAACCGCGACTACAGTCTGTCTGTGGAGCGCAATTTCCTGTTGCCCAAGGGTGTGCTCACCGTCAATCTCCACGGCTCGCTGCGCAAGGGCATAGGCTCTCTGGCCGACGACGGCACGCTTGCCGAGCCCAGCGAGAAGCAGGAGTTTCCGCCCACGATGGAGGCGTTCCTCTGCCGTGAGTACCAGTATCTTGCCGCATCGGGCTATTCAGTGGGAGGCCGTTGCCGCTATGCTTTCCTCTTGCCGGGCATCAAGCTCCGCCCGCACGTCGAACTTTCTGTCGACCAAAGGAAAGCAAACGAAACATTCGACTACAGCCAAGGCTGCGACAACACCACGCTTTCGCTGACCGTAGGCTGCATTTTCTGAC
>ONLG01000043.1 GCA_900318625.1 uncultured Prevotella sp. | reverse complement strand
GCTGTCGCTGTCGGAGAGTTCGGCACCCACGAAGTCCTGAATGTCGCCCTTGCTGCACGACACCACGCAAAGCACGGCCACCAACAGCCACGCACGCAGCACTGTTGTGATGTTTCTGATTAATCCCATATACTTCCTTTTTTGTAGACAAGTCCTTTTCTTGACTGAATTCTGTTATGCTCAAGCCTGTTATTTTGCAGGAACAGCGGAGTGTTTATGGCTTGGGAATCGCCCCAGATGTCCTGATAGTCACCATCGCCTTGGCTCTCGGCAACTATTCCGCCGGCAAGATGCTCCTCTGGCAGAGGGAATACCTCTGTCAATGGACGGAGATATTGCTTCCGTTTTGTTACTACGTATTTCATCGAAATTGAGTTTGTGTCACCGCAAGTGGGAACAGTTGTAGCCCATTCTTACAGTGGTGATTTTTTATGGTATTTTGTTTGTTTTGATGCTAATAGTGGTAAAGCAGACTTTCAATTCTGTTTTTGTATATGTATTACAACTTAGTCAGGTCGTGTTTTATCGTGTTTGCTTACTCGATTACTATACACATTTATGCTGCAAATATAATTAAAACAATGTAATGTATCCTCCCTTGGTTAACAAATCTTCATTTTCCTAACATTCTTTAACTAAAGCAGCAACTCCCTTAACACCTATTAAGGAAATCGGGAAGGTATAAAGTGGAAATGTATGAATTGCTCTTTGAAAGTACAAAGAGCGTTTGGGAGGTCAGTATATGAAGGTTAGAGGTGAGGGGTGAGACGGTTTGATGTGAGTTCCTTCTACAGTGTCAGCACCTCGAGGAGGTAGATGTCGGGCCATATCGTTACGTTGATGCCGACGGTGAGGCCGTCTTTGCGGAACTCGAGAATGTTGTTCTGCCTGCTGCTGACAGCCACTGTGAAACCCATGCGACGCAGCTCGGTGGCCCAGCGAAGGTAGTACTGCTTGTTCCAAAACACCACTTGGCACGTTCCTTCGGGGCCATCGGGCCTGTCAACGATGGCAAGACTGCTGCCACCCTTGCGCTTGAAGAGTCGGTAGAGGGGCTGCTGCGCCTTGTCGTACTCGCCGTTTGCCCCCACATGATAGCCCCAGATGCGGCGTGGGTCGTCGTCGGAGAGCACCTTCGATGCCCTGATGCGCTTCATCTGATAGCGGCGGAAGGGCACCGGCGGTTCCCTGCGTTTCTGCTTGGCGCGCTGATACTGCAACAGGTCGATTATGGGCACGCTCAGCTCGGGCTGACTCTGAGCCCTCGCCCCTGCCCCGCTGAGCATCAGCATCGCCCACAACGCAAGGCTCTTGCCTGACAGACTTTTCATCATCGGCATCAACCTGGATTACAATGTGTCGCACTCGGCAAGCCACTGACTGCTCACCGCATCGCTTGGCATACGCCAGTCGCCGCGCGGCGAGAGGCTCACGCTGCCCACCTTGGGGCCGTCGGGCAGACAGCTGCGCTTGAACTGCTGACTGAAGAATCGGCGATAGAATGTGCGGAGCCAGTGGCGGATGGTCTGTTCGTCGTAGGTGCCGCGCCCCTTGAGGGCTTCGCCTTCTGCGGGAGAGGCGAAGGCAGCCTTTGCCATGGCAAATATCTTGGCCGGACGGAAGCCGTAGCGCATGGCATAGTAGATGAAGAAGTCGTGCAGCTCGTAGGGTCCCACGAGGTCTTCGGTCTTCTGCGCAATCATTCCCTGCTCGTCGGCAGGTATGAGTTCGGGCGAAATGGGGGTGTCGATGATGTCGAGCAACGTCAGACGCGACGTTTCGTCGACCTCGTTGTCGGCCACATAGCCCACGAGATAGCGTATGAGGGTCTTCGGCACGCCTGCGTTTACTCCGTACATCGACATGTGGTCGCCGTTGTAGGTGGCCCATCCCAATGCCAGTTCGCTCAGGTCGCCCGTGCCTATGACCATTGCGCCGAGCTCGTTGCTCAGGTCCATGAGTATCTGGGTGCGCTCGCGGGCCTGCGAGTTCTCGTAGGTCACGTCGTGAACGGCAGGGTCGTGGCCTATGTCGCTGAAGTGTTGCGTCACGGCAGGGGCTATGCTGATCTCGCGCATGGTGATGCCGAGCTGCTGCATCAGCGTGACGGCATTGCGGTGGGTGCGGTCGGTGGTGCCGAAACCGGGCATGGTCACTCCCACTATGCCCTTGCGGTCGTAGCCGAGCTTGTCGAATGTCTTGACACAGACAAGCAGAGCCAGCGTGGAATCGAGCCCGCCGCTGATGCCCACCACCACTCTCTGGCTGTGGGTATGCACGAGGCGCTTGGCAAGACCAGCCACCTGGATGGAGAATATCTCCTCGCACGAGGGCTTCATGCTGTCGGCTTGCGGTATGAAAGGCCACGGATTGACGGTGCGGCAGGCAAAGGGGTCAAGGCTTCCGATGCGCTGCTCGAAGCCGTCAGAGAAGTCGAGGGCTATCACTCTGCCCGGAGTCTCGCCGCGCTGGGCATTGACGAAGGTGGTGTTGCGGCGGCGTTCGGCCCGGAGCAGTTCCACATCCACATCGGCAACGGCCATCTGCTCGTCGAAGGAGAAGCGCTGGCCCTCGGCCATCATGCGCCCGTTCTCGCACACTATGGCGTTGCCGCCGTAGACAACATCCTGCGTGCTCTCGCCGAAACCGCAGCTGCTGTAGACGTATGCGGTCATGGTGCGCGCACTCTGCTGGGCTATGAGTGTGCGGAGATAGCTGTGCTTGCCTGTCAGTTCGTCGCTGGCAGAGAGATTGAACACGATGTCTGCCCCAGCCAGAGCAAGGTGGTTGCTCGGCGGAACGGGTGCCCATAGGTCCTCGCATATCTCAACGCCGATGTTGGCACCGCCCGGAAGGGTGAAGAGCACTGGCTTCTTGGAGAGCCGTATCGCCGTTCCGGCATAACGGAACTCGTCGTCCTCGTTGGCATCCTGCAGCGAGGCAAACCACCGTTTCTCGTAGAACTCGCCGTAGTTGGGCAGATAGGTCTTCGGCACAAGGGTGCAGAGACGGCCACAGGCGACCACTGCCGCACAGTTGAGCAGCAGCTTGCCGGTATCGACAGGCACTCCAACGATGACGGCTATGTCGCGACCGCGAGTGAACTCCATAAGCCGCACGACGGCTTTCTCGGCCTCGTCGATGAGCAACCGCTGTGCAAACAGATCCTGACAGCTATAGCCGGTGATACACAGCTCGGGGAAGACCACGGCCTGCACGCCCATGCGGCAAGCCTCTTCGACCTGCTTCTCTATCTGGGCGAGGTTGTAGTCCACATTAGCTACTTCTACGCGTGGCACCGCTGCGGCCACTCTTACTAAACCGTAAGTCATAATATTATTGTTTTTTAATGGGCATTATGGGCATTATGGGCGATATGGGCGATATGGGCAATATGGGCGTTATGGGCAGAAACACCACTCACCTATCACCGCTCACCACTCACTCCCCTCCCTTTGGGAGGGGCTGGGGGTGGGCTGGGCTTCTATTTAATAGTCACCTGCGTGGCACCGTAGCCGTATTCGCGGAACGACGCGTCCTGATAGGGGTATTGCTTGAACTTGTAGTTGAGCTCGTGGATGATGCTCTGGCGCAGCACACCCTCGCCCTTGCCGTGGATGAATACCAGCTTCTGGCCCTTGCGGTCCTTGTATTGCTCCAGGGTGCGGCGGAACACGTCGAGCTGATACTCCAGTATGTCGCCTGCCGACATACCGGCAGTGGTGTCGAGCAGCTCCGACGCGTGGAGGTCGACTATGATTTTGTCGTCCTTGAGCTTCTGCGCCACGGGGCGCGACTTGCTCTGCTGGCGGTCGTAGCGCGGAATGAGCTGTCCCCGGGCCTCGGCTGGTGTGCCGGTGCGTGCGGGCTGGGGCTTGCGCTCCTTGGCCGACGGCGAGTCGGGAGCCGCGCCATAGAGCTCCGCCTTCAGCTTCTGCGCGTCGACAACCGTCTGGCGCATAGGCACGTCGTTCTCAACGATGGCATAGAGCAGTGCGCCGTCGTCGAAGAAGTCGTTGGCTGCAAAGGTGTTGAGCTTGTAGAACTTCACGGGATCGATGCGGAAACGCACGTCGATGGCAGGCTTCAGCATGAAAGGCTTCTCGCGCTTGTAGGCCATGAGCTGCACGACGGTGTTGGTGAGCTCGTTTAGGCTGTCGCGCCCGAACTCCTCCACAAACTCCTTGGTGTTGGGTTCCACCTCTCCCGTGGCGCGCAGCGTCCAGTTGGCACCCTCGGCCACCATATATGCGTACCTTATATAATAGTTGGAGTCGTTGACCACATAGCTCTCAAAGGTGGTCTGCCCGATGTTGCGCACGTCGGTGGGCACGAAGGCGAGATAGAACGAGAGCTTGTCGCCTCCGCTGCGCTCCATCACCGGCATCTCGAAGTCGTCAGCCGGGTCGCTGTCGGGCTGTTCCTCGCCGCCGTTGTCGGCCAGTCGCTCCTTCAGCGAGCGCGTGTCGGGCGCGTCGCCCTGCTTCTTCACCTCTACCTCATGGCGCGAAGAGTAGTCTTCGTCGCTTACCACTACCACATCGTTGATGGGAAACGGTATCTCGAAACCGTCGGCATCTTCAACCAGTACGATGCCCTTGCCCTGGAAACCGGCCACGCGACCGCCGCCAGTCTCACTCAAGAATCTCACTTTGTCGCCTATCTTCATATTGCGTTGACTGCTTTTGCGTTAACTTAATCTGTGGCAAAAGTAGCTATTTCATTCCATTCCGACAACTTTTGCAATTCTTAATTCATAATGCTTAATTCATAATCAGCAAGTCTTCCACAGTCACCCAAGAGGGGGAGGAGGTAATTATTCATTATTCATTGTTCATTATTCATTAACCAATATGACTCATATTACTTGTCCTCCACAGTAATTATTCATTATTCATTGTTCATTATTCATTAACCAATATGACTCATATTACTTGTCCTCCACAGTCACCCAAGAGGGGGAGGAGGTAATTATTCATAATTCATTGTTCATTATTCATTAACCAATATGGCCCATATTGGTCAGTAATATGGCCCATATTGGTCGGTAATATGGCCCATATTACTTTTGCAGCTCGGCCTTTCCACTTACAATTATCTCGTTTTTGCTTTGCCGTTTGCCTGCAAATAGTTATTTTTGCAATGTTGGAAGAAACCTAAAAGAAACAGAAAGTTCTATGGAACGCTGGGAACAACGTCTTGAAAACTATGGGAAAGCCTTGCGAAGGCTTTCAGAAATCGTGAACGAAAGCAAACGACGCACTTTGAGCGACTATGAACGTGACAGCATTGTGAAGCGTTTTGAGTTCACATTTGAATGTTCGTGGCGAGTGATGAAGAGCTTTGCCGAAAGTCAAGGAGTACAAGAAGTGGGAGCATCACGCGATTCCATTAGGCAAGCTGTGGCTCTGAGCCTGATAGAAGACAGCGACACGTGGATGGAAATGATAAAATGGAGAAACGAAACGGCACACAACTACAATGGAGAAGTAGCCGATAATGCTATCAATAAGATTACGACCACATTCTTTCCACTAATGGTTGACTTCTATCACAACATGAAAGCACGTTCGAGAAACATCCCAATAGATATGTTTAACCAGCCAAAATAGATGCGATATGTACGGCCTGTCTGAGAAGAACATAAAGGAACTGACAAGCATACTGGCTTCTTTCCCACACATTGAGGAAGCCATCATCTACGGTTCGAGGGCAAAAGGCAACTACCGAAGCGGCTCGGATGTGGATCTTTCGCTAAAAGGTGCTGAGCTGACATATAGAGACGTGGCTCTGTTAGACGACAAACTATACTACTCATACATTCCTTACTACTTCGATACGAACATCTATTCGCAACTGACAAACGAGCAGCTGAAGGAAGAGATAGACCGCTACGGAAAGATATTCTATAGGCGCGAGCCTGCCGCAGAGGGCTGACAAAGAACAATAACGACAGTCTACGGAATCAGCAGGGAGCTGTCGCCGTAGCATTAGAATATAGACCAGATTATCTTATCTACTATTTCATTGAAATATTGCTCCTTTATGGTTCCGAGCTTGCGGATTACATCACGCTCAATATAGCCTGAAATAATCTGGCACTTCACAACGCTTGGCTTGCTGAAACTATGTCCTATCAACATCTCGTCGGCCAAAGGATACGAATATTGGGGATTAAGCCAATCATTTGACGTTATCAGCACAAGATAGAACATACCATCTTCGTCTTCCTGCAGTTCGTCGTTTGAAACTATTATGGCTGGATGAGGCTTGAAAGAACCATCCGGAAATAGGAAGCTTACTTCGACTATGTCTCTCTGATGGTACTTCATAGATAGCGTGCAATAACGTGCGACATTGACTTTCGGGAGTGAAGAAGAGCTGCATCCCTCAACTCACGATGCTTTTCCACCGCTTCTGCCGAAGGCGCAGCAGTGCTTTCTTCCTTACACCGAAACAGTCCCGTTGCCAACAGTGCAGAGAGCTTGCGACGCGCAAGGGCATTATTCTGGTCGTATTCTAATGTAACGGTACACATTTTCGTACTTTAGTTTGATTGTTATTTATGAAGCAAAGATACAGTTATGCTACTGTATGACAAAGAAAAGTATTCTCTTTTTTTGCGAAAGTGACTAAAAAACAGCCCTGTAGCATGGCTACGGAATCAGCAGGGAGCTGTCGCCGTAGCTCAGGAAGCGGAAGTCGTGGGCGAGAGCATAGTCGTAGATGGTGCGCCAGTCGCCTCCTACGAAGGCACTGACAAGCAGCAGCAGCGTGCTCTGGGGCTGATGGAAATTGGTGACGAGCATACGCACAATCTTGTAGTCGTAGCCCGGGGCAATGATTATCTGCGTGCTGGCCACGAGCGACGGCAGGTTGTTGCGCTTCAGATAGTCGGCTATGGCCTGCAGAGCCTCCTGGGGCGAGGCCGTGGGTGCCGTGTCGTAGGGTTCCCACTGTGCCACGTGGAGCTCGTCGGCAGCTATGTCGGGCCGCTGGAGTATGCGGCAGCCAATGTAGTAGAGGCTCTCGAGGGTGCGCACGCTCGTCGTGCCTACGGCAATGGCCTTGCAGTGGTGGCTGAGCAGCTGTTCAATGGTGTGCAGCCCCACGCAGAAGTGCTCGGTGTGCATATCGTGGCCGGCAATGTCGCTGCTCTTTACGGGCTTGAACGTTCCGGCACCGACGTGGAGAGTGACCTCCTCGCGATGTATGCCGCCCCCGTCGATGCGGGAAAGCACCTCGGGGGTGAAGTGAAGACCTGCTGTCGGTGCAGCCACGCTGCCCTTTATCTTTGAGTAGACGGTCTGATAGGTGGTCTTGTCGCTCTCCTGCGTAGCACGGTTGAGGTATGGCGGTATGGGCAGTTCGCCCACGGTGTCGATTATTTCGGCAAAAGAAACCTTGGGATTGTCCCATCTGAACGTCACCTCCTGGCCCTGGGCTATGGCGGCGCGTGTGGCCGTGAGACTTACTTTCTCGTCGCCGACAGTCATCTCGAGCTCAAGAGAGCCTTCCTTCCATTTCTTCTGATTGCCTATCAGACACAGCCACGAACACTCGTGGCGGCTCTGGAACATCAGCTCGTAGTCGTTGGGGGCAAGAGGTTCGAGCAGAAACACCTCGATGAGCGCACCCGTAGACTTGCGGAAGTGGATGCGCGCCTGGATGACCTTGGTGTTGTTGAACACCATCAGAGCACCCTCGGGCAGATAATCGGGCAGGTTGCTGAACACGTCTTCCGACACATTGCCGTGGCGATAGACCAGCAGCTTGGAGCTGTCGCGGCGTTGCAGCGGGAATTTGGCTATGCGGTCGGATGGCAGGGGGTAGTTGTAGTCGGTTATCTTTATCTGTTTTGTATTCACTTTGCTATTGTTTTTATTTCGATATCACCTCTTTCGCCTCACGTCAGAAAGCATGAACCGTGGCCCATACGGCGCAGCAGATGCCCGTGAGCGCCAACATGGTGAGCACGAGGTCTATGTCTATCAGGCTGTAGCCCGTCTTGGTGTACTGCGTTGATATGTAATGGAGCTTCGGGGTGATGCGTGAGTAGATGCGGAAATAGAGCAGATAGACTCCGATGCCTACCAAAGCTCCGCACACGAGGCCCGTCAGGATGTCGAACGGATAGTGGGCACCGAGGTAGAGACGCGTCCAGCAGTTGACCAGCGACCACAGAATCATAGCCACCGTGAACGCTCTGTGGCGCACAAGGAGGGCGAAGAACACCGTCAGGGAGAACGTGTTGGCAGCATGGGAGGAGAAAAAGCTGTAGCCACTGGGCACGTAGCCGTCTATGGGAGTTACCAGACCGAGAAGCGAAGGCTCCATGACTGGGCGCAGACGGTGTACGTATGGCTTCACCAGACCACCCGATATGCCGTAGGCAATGCCCACACAGAGCAGTGCCGAGAGCACTATGAGGACTATCTGCGACTGTTTCTCGTTGTTCTTGAGCACAAGTACGAAGAGCATCACGTAGAGTGGTATCCACGTGATGCCTGCCGTCAGCGCGAGGGCAAGCTGGTCTATGAAGACCGACCCGCTGCCGTGGAACAGCAAGAGCAGCTGTTGGTCGAGCTCTATGAGTTGTTGCAAATCCACTTTCTTATGGTTTATGTATTAAGGTTGAAGGTTTAAGGGGTGCTACGCAAGGGATTGTGTATTCATGCTTTAGGGGCTGGAGGCTGAATTGTGCTATATTATCTCCAGATGGCGGCTCTCTATCCAGCCTTCCCTGCCGTCCTCGAGCTTCACTCCAAACCAGTTCTTGATGCTTCGGTCCCTGATTTTCACCTTCGTTCCCTCATGCAGCAGAAAGGCTTCGGCTGACGTGGCAGTGGGTATCTTCTTAACCGATGCCGATGAAGAAATGACTACTGCGCCCGAGCGTTCTTCGATATGGCTGCGCTGTATGGCCGCACACACATTGGAAAGGACGAACAGCAGCAACAGCAACAAGCCGCCGTAGAAACCCAGCTTGCGCAGTGCCACGCGGTCGGCCATAAGATAGACGAGCAGCAGTAGCACAAACAGCGCGAGCGAAATCAAGGCTGTGTAGGCCCATGTGTCTACTCCCATGATGCTTACGAGCTGGTTCCACCATGTGACGAAGAACATCTCCGACTCGGGAGTGATTTTGTCGATGGTCTTCTGGCGCGCCATCTGCAGGTTGAAACGTATGTCGTCGTCGCCCGGCGACAGCTGCAAGGCGCGCTCGTAGGCCAGCACAGCCTGCGTGATGTTCTCCAGACGATAGTAGGCATTGCCCAGATTATAGTAGAGCTCAGCCGAAGGACCGCCCTTGAGCAGCTCCTGATAGTCCTTCACAGCCTGCAGATAGTTGCCTTTCTTGTACTCGGTGTCGGCATTGTCCTTGGTGATGGCATTGGCCGGAAGCGAGAAGAGAGGGCTTCCAAGCAGCATGACAATCACTGCGAGGAGCATCATGGCCGATGTTCCGGGCTGTGAGGCAGAGGCTTTCTTCTGTTTCTTCATAACTCCTTCTATGTCGGTAATTGCTGTCATGGCAGCTTCAAACGTGCGGTTCATGTTTCCACGCGCATCGCCGGGAGCATAGCGCATATACTCACACTCGTCGAGAGCACCTATGAACTTGTCTATCGTGGCATCGTCGACACCGTGGCTGGCAAGGCGTTCGCTGATATTGTCGCGCGAAAGCTCCGTTGCAGGCATATTGAGCTTATCGCCCACGTAGCCCCAAAGGGCGCGAAGCACCTCGTCGTAGAACTCGTCGGGGCTGTTCTTCTTCATCAGGCTCGATGCCTTACGCAGTCGGCGGGTTGCCACTTTGTTGGCATTCTTTCCACGCAGACGGGCAATGTCGGCACGCTCGATGGCCGTGCGGCGGAACATGAAGAGCACTACGGCAATGGCTGCAACAAGCAGAGCCACTATAATCCAGTAGCCTACGGAACCGTAGAAGAACTCGGAAACGCTGCGGCGGGTGATTTTTCCTTCCATGATACCGTGGATGTCTTCATCCTTCACGGCTGTATAGTCGCTCACGGTGCCCACCGTGCCGTCGCCCTTGGCCACATTCACGGTGAACGATTGGGTGCGGAGAGTCTTGTAACTGTTTGTATGCGTGTCGTAATAAGTGAACACCACCGGCGCAATAGTGTAGGTTCCTTCCTTGCGCGGCACGGCAAGGATGTCGTAAACCATGTTGCCTTCAACGCCGTTTGCCGTCAGCGAGGTCTTGTCTGTTACCTTGGCATCGTACTTGTCGAAGTCGGCAGGAAATACAACATCAGGCTGTTTGACGAGCTTCAGGTTGCCCACGCCGCTCACCACAAGCCGCAGGTTGATTGGGTCGCCTGCTTTCACGTCGGTCTTGTTGAGCTGTGCCGAGATGTTCATGTGTCCAACGCCTCCCGAGAAGCCTGCCGGCTTGGCTGGCAACGGGTCTACCTGTATCTTCATTCCCGGTGCCTTGATGTCGCGGCGCACCTCCTGATAGCCTCCGCCGGTGATAAACGAGATGGGGTCGCGGGCTTCCTCCATCACGATACCGTGGAAAGTGATCGACGGTATCTCGAGTTGGCCAGTCATCTGCGGGTACATCACGTACTGGCTCCACGTTACGCAGTTGTATGTGCGCCCGTTGACGGTTTCCTTATGGAAGGTTTTTTGCTGCGGGAGCTTCACTTCCTGCGTGTGGAAACCCTTTGTGTCGGGCATCTTTCCGTCGAGTTGGGTCAGGTCGAGCAGTGTGTAGACCTTATAGGTGAGCAGTATCGGCTCTTGCTCATGCACGTGTTTCTTGTTTGCCGTTACCCTTATGAAGAGGTCGTCGGCAAGCCGTCCGGTGCTGGGCGAGCGGTGGCGGGATTCCATTTCTTCATCTTCGTTGTTGGCCGAACCGCCCGACGATGATGCTCTGGAGCCGCCCACAGCCACTATTCTGGCGTGTTGCGACGACACCACATGGCCTCCCACGTTGGCCTGAGCCGACGGCAGGGTGAAGGTGCCGCGCTTGGTGGCTCGCGCCACATAGGTTATAGTCATCGACGAGGAGCTGCTCGTGTGGCCGTTGACTATCTGGAAGCTCGACTGCGACGACGTGCTCGGGCCGTAGAGTATCTCTATTCCGTCGGGCATATTGCCTGGCTGGAAGCCTCTGACGTGCTGAGTGTTGACCACATACTCAATCTGGAACTGCTCGCCCACCTCCACATGACTGGGCACATCGACCGTTATGCGCTGCGCTGCGGCAGCCACGACTGCCAGCAGCAGTATTATTATTGTGTAGAATTTCCTCATACTGATTACCAATTCTTGTCAAGATTTCTACGATTAGGCTGTGCCATGGCCTTCTTGAGTTTCTGCTGTGTGGCACGCTCAGCCTGCAAGGCAGCGTTCAGGAGCTGTTCGGCATTGTCTTTGCTCATTTGCTCCTTCTGACTTTGCTCTTTTTGCTGTTTCTGTTTGTCCTTCTGCTGGTCTTGCTTTTGCTGTTTGTCCTTCTCGTTCTGGTTCTTATCTTGGTTCTTGTTGTCCTTGTTCTGCTGCTGTTGTTGCTGTTGCTGCTGTTGCTGCTGCCGCTTGCAGAGAGCCAGATTGTGGCGTGCGTCCTCGTCCTTTGGGTTGTTGCGCAGCGCGTTCTTATACGCGTTGATGGCCGCGCCGAAGTTCTGGCGCTTCTGGTGGGCCACTCCTTCGTTGTAGTATGCCCTCGACTTCATCAGCTTAGTGTCGCTCATGCGTGCTGCCTGCTGGAATTGCAGTGCGGCAGCAGAGTCGTTTCCCTGTGTCAGCATGGCGCAGCCGAGGTTATACACGGCCCTTGCGTTGAGCGAGTTCTTGCCTATAGCCTTGCGGTATTCCGTTTCTGCCGCTGCAAAATTGCGTGCGCGATACTGCTTGTTGCCGCTGCGGATGAGCTGACGGTCGGTCTGAGCCTGTACCGAAACAGCCATAGCCATACACATTATTATATATATAAAACGCTTCATTTGCCTTTCTTGAATAGTTTTATCTTACTCAGGCGGCTGTTCTTCACCTCAAGCACCAGCACTTCGGCAATCAGCAGCAGTGCCACCAATATGGCAACGGCCTGGAACTGCTCGTCGAAATCGCTGTATGAAACGGTCTTTATGTCGCCTTTCTGTATCTTCGTTATCTCTGCTTCGAGCTGAGCCTCGGCATCGTTGGTGTTGTCCACGTGGATGTAGGTGCCTTTTCCGGCTGCGGCTATGCTCTGACACATCTGCTCGTTGAGTGCCGTCATCACCGTCTGACCCGTGTTGTCCTTCAGATAACCGCCATCCCCCGTGGGGATAGGTGCTCCCTTAGTCGAGCCTATGCCGAGAATGAACACCCTTATGCCGCGGCTTTCGGCCTCGCGGGCCATCTCCTCTGCCCCACCCTCGTGGTCTTCGCCGTCGGTAATCAGCACTATGGCCTTGCCAGCCTTACTGTCCTTGGTGAAGCTGTGTATCGAAAGGTTGAGGGCTTGGCCTATATCGGTGCCCTGGGTGGCTATCAGCGAGGGCGAGATGTCTTGCAGAAAGATTTTCGCCGACACGTAGTCGGAGGTTATCGGCAGCTGAACGAACGCGTCGCCAGCAAACACCACCATTCCCACCTTGTCCTTCTTGAAGCGGTCTACGAGGTTCTCTATCATCATCTTGCTCTTCTCCAACCGCGAGGGAGCCACGTCTTCGGCAAGCATAGAGTTGCTGATGTCGAGCGCTATGATGGTCTCGATGCCCTGACGGGTGTCGCCGGTGGTCTTCTTGCCCATCTGCGGACGAGCCAGACACACTGCCAGCAGAGCCAGTGCGGCCTGCAAGAGCCAGAACTTCAGGCTCGGCCTGAACCTCGACACATCGGGAGCGAGCTGCCGTACCAGCTCTTTATCGCCGAAGCGCTTCAGCTTTTTGCGCCTTGCCACCACCGAGAGCAGCCACAGCAGTGCGGTCAGCGGTATGAGGCAGAGCAGCCAGAGGTATATGGGATCTTCAAATCTGAACATTTCTCTTTGTTTTTTAAGGTATTCTACGATACACTGTCACCCTCAGCACAACCTCTAAGAGCAGCAGGATAAATGCTGCGAGGGCGAATGGCTGATAGCGTTCAAAGCTCTTGGCATAGCCCTGCGAGTTGAAGCGGGTCTTCTCCAGGGTGTCGATGTCTTTGTAGATGTTGGCCAGCTCCTTGCGGTTAGTGGCGCGATAGAAGCCTCCGTTGGTGGTCAGGGCTATGTTCTGCAGAGTCTTATAGTCTATCTCGCCCTGCGAAACGACATATTGCGTGGTGCCGTTGACGGTGATGGGATAGCGTGATGCCTTGTTGGTGCCCAGTCCGATGGTGTAGACTCTGATGCCGTAGCTCTTTGCTATCTCGGCGGCGGTGAGCGGCGATATTTCGCCCACGTTGTTGCTGCCGTCGGTGAGCAGTATTATCACCTTGCTCTTTGTCTTCGAGTCCTTCAGTCGCGTCACCGCATTGGCAAGTCCCATGCCTATTGCCGTTCCGGGTTCAATCAGTCCGTTGGCGGCTATATCGGTCCTCACGTTGTGCAGTATGTTCTGCAGCGACTGATGGTCGGTTGTCATGGGGCACTGTGTGAAGGCTTCTCCGGCAAAGATAGTCAGTCCGATGTTGTCGGTGGGACGGTCGGAGATGAAGTCCGAAGCCACGTCCTTGGCCACCTCAAGGCGGTTGGGGCGCACATCCTCGGCGAGCATACTCACCGAGATGTCCATGGCCAGCATCACGTCGATGCCCTCCACCACGCGGTTCATGGGGCGCGCCAGCACTATCACCACCATCGTGTAGGCCAGGCAGCGCAGTATCATGGGCAGGTTTATCAGCCTCACGCGCCAGCTCTTTGCCGCATACTGGTAGGCATAGGTGTCGCTCATGCGCATTGCAGGCTCCTTCTTCCGCTTGTAGAGGAAATACCACAGTATGTATGGTATGAGCAGAAGGAGCAACAGCAGATATTCTTTATTTCCAAATTCCATGTCTCTAAGCTTATCCTATGAGTTGCCAAGCCGAAACGGCTATGTAAACGATTAGTGCCAGCGAAGCCACGAGCAGCACCGTAGCCGCCACTTTCACGGTCATGCGAGAGCGGTTGCCGCGCTTCTGCTCGTCGGTGAGCTCGTCTTTTATCTTCTCCACGACGGCCTCCTTTTCTATCTTGGTGGTCTGAATGAACTCCACGACCTGGGTCATGTAGTGTTCTTTCTCGCTGTCGCCGGTGGAATACTTTGCAAATTTCACGAGGTCGGCTGTCTCGAACACCTGTCGCAGCTCGTCGATCTTCTGCTGGTCTTCTTCCTTTTGCAGCCTGAAGATTATCTCGGAGCTTGTCATCTCCTTGGCCGAAATGTCGAAACGGTCTTCCAGATACTGCCTGAGCGCATCGGTGAGCCGCGTGAAGTATACTTTCTGGTCTTCCGTTCCCTGTGCTGCGGCGGTCTTTATCTGCTCTATCTCCTGCATCGCCTTCTGGTGGGGCAGCTGCTTCTTGACGAAGCGTATGCGCGATATGACGGGCTTGTTGCCGCGCAGTCGCAGGTAGAGATAGTAGCAGGCGGCTCCGCAGAGCAGTGCCAGGATGCTGAGCCAGAACAGCGGGCTCCACTCGCTCCACATATATGGGTTGTCCAGAATGTCGCGCTGTGGGCGCATCTGGGCAGAGCTGAGCGAGTCTACGGCCTCCTCGGTGACGGTCAGGGGTATGCTGTTGGTGAAGTAGTCCTTGCCGGCCACCTTCACCTTGAGCTGCGGCAGATTGTATTTCTTACCGTCCCATGCCGTGAGGGTGTAGCTGCGCCATGTCACGCTCATGCCGTCGGCCTCGGTGGTGCTGTCGTTCGACATCTCCACCACTTCCACTCCCTCCACCATCTGCTGCTGGCTCTTGTATGCGGGGAACACCACTGCCGTGCCCGGCTTGGCTGTCACCGTCAGCTTCAGCTGCGTCTGGTCGCCTACGGGTATGGTGGTGGCACTGAGCCGGCCCTCCACCTTCACCTGGGCGGCCACGGGCTGCACGCCGAGGAGCAGCAGGAGCAGCAGGGATATGTTTGTTATGGTTTTCATTTGGCTTGTTCTTGTTATTGCTATTAGTCAACGTTCCGCTCGCCGCAGGGCTGTCAGCCGCGCTTCGAGAAGAGCAGCAGCAGCTTCTTGACGAAGTCTTCGTCGGTGGCTATCGACACTGTGTCCACGTTGCTCTTGGCAAGCGACTGCCTGAGAGCTTCCTGACGGCTGCGCCAGTGCTCCTCGTGGGCCTGGCGGAGCTTCCTGTCGCTGGTGTCTATATACATCTCGTGGCCGGTCTCGGCATCGCACACGCGCATCAATCCCACGTCGGGCAGCTCGCGGGCACGCACGTCGTAGACCTGCAGGGCCACCACGTCGTGCTTGTTGTTGGCTATGGTGAGCGTGTTCTCGAAGTCGTCGCGGCAGTAGAAGTCGCTCAGCACGAAGGCCGTGCAGCGGCGTTTCATCACTTTGGTGAGGAACTCCAGTGCCTGGGTGATATTGGTGCGGCGGCTCTCGGGGTGGAAGTCGAGCATCTCGCGTATGATATAGAGAATGTGCTTGCGGCCCTTCTTCGGCGGGATATACTTCTCTATGCGGTCTGAGAAGAATATGACGCCTATCTTGTCGTTGTTCTGTATGGCACTGAAAGCTATCGTTGCGGCTATCTCAGTCACCATGTCTTTCTTGAGCTGACGGGTGGTGCCGAAGTCGAGCGAGCCCGACACGTCGATGAGCAGCATCACCGTGAGCTCGCGCTCCTCCTCGAACACCTTCACGTAGGGCCGGTGGAAGCGCGCAGTGACGTTCCAGTCGATGTCGCGCACATCGTCGCCGAACTGGTATTCCCTCACTTCCGAGAACGCCATACCGCGCCCCTTGAAAGCCGAGTGATACTGGCCGGCAAAGATATTCTGACTCAGACCGCGGGTCTTTATCTCTATCTTGCGAACTTTCTTTAGTATTTCTGATGTCTCCACTACGCAAATGATAGTTTAGAATAATAAATAATGAGCCATGAATAACTGTCGGCACGAAGCCGTCGTTGCAAGATTATTCATTATTCATTATACATTATCAACTGTCAGGGCACTTCCACGCTGTTGATAATCTTGTTGACGATGTCCTCGGCGGTGACGTTGCTGGCCTCAGCCTCGTATGACAGGCCGATCCTGTGGCGCAGAACGTCGTGGACTACGGCTCTCACGTCCTCGGGAACAACGTATCCGCGCCGCTTGATGAAGGCGTAGGCACGAGCCGCACGCGCAAGGTTGATGCTGGCACGGGGGCTTCCGCCGAAGGTGATCATCTGCTTCAGCTCGCTCATGTGGTAGCTGTCGGGATAGCGTGTGGCAAATACTATGTCGGCTATGTACTTCTCTATCTTCTCGTCAAGGTAGACTTCGCCCACCAGCTTGCGCGCATCGAGTATCTCCTGGGCCGTCATCACGGGTGTCACCTTGGTGGCCAGGCCCTGCAGGTTCTGGCGGATGATGAGCTTCTCCTCGTCGAGCGTGGGATAGTCGATGATTACTTTCAGCATGAAACGGTCCACCTGAGCCTCGGGCAGAGGATAGGTGCCCTCCTGCTCCACGGGGTTCTGGGTTGCCATCACAAGGAAAGGATCGGGCAGCTTGAACGTCTGCTCGCCAATAGTGACCTGATGTTCCTGCATGGCTTCGAGCAAAGCGCTCTGCACCTTGGCCGGAGCACGGTTGATTTCGTCGGCAAGCACGAAGTTGGCAAACACGGGACCTTTCTTCACATTGAAGCGTTCGTCCTTCTGAGAGTATATCATCGTGCCGATAACGTCGGCGGGCAACAGGTCGGGAGTGAACTGTATGCGGCTGTATTGCGAGTCTATGAGCTGCGAAAGGGTCTTGATGGCCAGGGTCTTGGCCAGTCCGGGCACACCCTCGAGCAGGATATGGCCGTCGCTGAGCAGTCCTATCAGAAGCGAGTCTACCAGATGGCGCTGGCCAACTATCACACGGCTCATGCCCATTGTGAGGTTTTCTACAAATGCACTCTCTTCTTTTATACGTTCGCTGAGCTCGCGAATGTTTATAGCTTCTGCCATTGTTGTGTTGTTTTAGTTGTGTTTCTAAATTTGTCAGGCAAAATTACAACATTCAGGAATAACGTGCGAATATAGCAAACTAATAAATATTAAAAATGTTTCCCAAGTCTTACATTTTAAGAAACTTTTTCAAACGGCTCGCCTTATTTACTGTTTTTAGCGGTAGCCGTGCTGCCACAGTGCCTCTTCCCACGGCTCAGGGCGAGGCGGCAAGCCATCATTCTGCGGCTGCAACCTGCCGCAGCAGGCCATCGCAGGCATCGGCTGACATCACCGTGGGAAGCTTGAGCTGCGGGTGGCAAACCGCTCCCCGTCCTTGGGAAGGGACTGGAAGTAGGCGTCTGAGCCGTCCGGCAACACTGCGAAATATCCTTACATCATCATGCGCAATACTCAGCTGTTTTGCGCCAACTGTCCTTCTGCCTGCGAATATGCGGAAAATGAGCACCGAAAGAAGCCGCCACGCGCAGCATAAGCAGGACAAACAGACCACATTATGCCCTGAAACGAACCTCCTCCGTAGCCGTGGCGAACGTTCCCGGCTGGGCCGTAAACTTTCTCCAACTGCCCCGGAGCATTGCTACAGCTGCCTTGGAGCACTTCTCCAGAGGCTCCGTAAGGTTGCTCCGAAGCCCCCGGAGAAAGCTTACAGCCCCCTCCGTAAAAACAGCAAGCTGCGTAAAACCATGACTGCGAAGCTGTTACGCGGTTGCTGCAAAGCTGTCACGTATGTCGGGCTACTTGCCCGACAAAAACCACCAACCCACAGAACAAAGAAAAGAAAGCCGCAGGGAGAAGCCTGCCACTACCCGGCAAGAAACTGCAATCTGACTGAAAGGGAACTCGTTTTGGCAAGAAAAGCTGCCGAAAAGCCCCTTCTTGCCACCTCAAAAGGAAGAAAGGCGAGCACGAAAGGGTCTTCCGCTCGCCTCAACACATGGTTTTCAACTCTGAAATAACAGTTTCCGAGCAACGGTTTTTCGGCACTTTTATTTTACAACTGCCACCACCCGACGACACTGCCCACGCAGAAGGGCGAGCCTCGTGGCCCGCCCTTGCTATCTTGTTTTGGCTTGGCTGTCGGCAGCCGATGGCTGCCGATGCCTACTTGCGCTTCTTCAGAGAGAGCTTAGGCACCTTCATCTTGGCACCTTCGCCGAGCGAGTCTACTCCGTTGACCACCTGATAGTAGACCAGGAAGCCCGAGCCACCACCCTGCGTGCGGCAGTAGCGCTCCATGGTCTGGCCGCTGCCCAGGGTTATCACGGTGTCGATGCCTTCGATGCGGTAGGCTCCGAGCTTCACGCGCGAGTCGTTGTTCATAGCCTCGAGAGTCTCGCCGGAGGCGGCAGGGGCTGCGGTGGCCTCGGTGTTCACTGCCGGCTTGGCCTGCTGCGCGCTGTCGGCTTGTGCCTTGGCGGCGGCGGAATCCTGACGCGCCACCACCTGCGGCTGACCGTCGGCAGTTGCCGATGCGCCCTTGCCCACGAAATAGCCTGCGGCAAAGCCTATCACTGCCATGATGACGGCTGCCAGGAGTGGCAACAGCAGGTTGCGCCGACTGGGTTCGCCCTCTGCCGTTTCGTCGGCGGGCTGCTCGTCGCGCTCGGACAGGTAGCTGGATGGTGCCTCTGCGGAAGGTGCTGGGGTGGCTTCAGAGGGTGCTGCCATCTCGCCATCGGCAACTGGCATCACTGTTTGGGCTACAGGCTCGGGCTGTACGCCCATGAGCGCGCTCGCCACGGGGCGTTCGCCGCCGTCCTCGCTTTCGGTTTCGGCATCTGCGGCAGCCGTCTGAGGCTCTTCCGGAGCCTCCTCCTCGCTCTCAACAGTGGTCGAGGCAGGCTGCGCAATGTCTTCTTGTTCAACGGCTTGCGTCGGCTCTGCTTCCTGAGGCTGCCCTTCGGAAGGCTCCTCGGGCTCAGCCGCTATTTCCTCGGGCTCTGCAGTAACCTCCTCGGGCTCAGCAGTCATCTCCTTGGGCTCTGCCTGCACCTCTTCGGGCTCGTTCGCGAGTTCATCTGCCACGGCTGCGTCGTCGGCAGGCTCGGTTTCCACGGTCACGTCCTCGGTCTCCACCGTGGGATTGGCGGCATCGATGGCAGCAAAGTCAACGTCGCCGTTGATCACTACGGTCTCGAACTGCGCGAAGGGCTTGTTCACAAGCTCTTTCATAAGGCTGTCGGGGGTGAACGTAACCTTGTCGTGGCCGCTTATGAGCACCCTCTCGCCAGTGTTGACATCGACACTTTCGCGGGGCTTCACCTGTGTAACCTTGAACGTTCCGAGCCCTTTCACCTTCACCAGCTTGTCTTGCTGGAGGCCTTCGGCCACTACGGCGAACATATTGGCTATGAACTGCTCGGTCTCTTTCTGCGGAAGCTTGTGCTTCTTTGCCACCTCCTTGGCCAGGTCGGCTATCAGTATCTTTGCCATGAGCTACTCTCCTCCATTTTTTATTTGACCTTTCATCTGGGCTGCCGGCTTGAAGTTGAGCACCAGTTTTGGTGGTACGAGCATACGCTGGCCCGACGTTGGGTTGATGATAACGCGCTCCAGGCGCTTCTTCACCTCGAAAGAGCCGAAGCCATTGACCTGTACGGCGTTGCCGTCTTCAAAACTGCTGCCCATTGCCGCGAGCACAGACTTCACTATTTTCTGCGTGTCTTCCAGTGAATAGCCGCTTTTGGCCGCCACGCTTGCTATATAATCCTTATTGTTCATGTTGGTATAATTGTTTGCCAGGAGCGGTCAGACCACTTCTCCGTAGAGGTCGAACTCCTCGGCATCGGTTATCTTCACATTGTAGAAGCTGCCCGTGCGCAGACGTCGCGCCGCGGCGGGTATCAGCACTTCGGGGTCTACCTCGGGCGAACAGTACTCGGTGCGACCGATATAGTAGTCGCCTTCGCGCCGGTCGATGATTACCTTCATCGTGGTGCCCACCTTTGCGGCCTCCACCTCGGCGCTGATGCGCTGCTGCAAGGCCATGAGCCGGTCGAGGCGCTGCTGTTTCACCTCGCTGCTGACGTCGTCGGCATAGTGGAGCTGGCTGTAGGTGCCCTCTTCTTCGGAGTAGGCAAAGGCTCCGAGACGCTCGAAACGCTGCTCGCGAACGAAGTCGAGAAGCTCGGCAAACTGCTCGTCGGTCTCGCCGGGAAAGCCCACCATGAGCGTGGTGCGCAGGTGGATGCCAGGCACACGCTGGCGAATGGTGTCGAGAAGGGCGAGCGTTTCGGACTTGGTAACATGGCGGTGCATCCGGCGAAGCACGTCGTCGGAGATATGCTGGAGAGCTATGTCGAGGTATTTGCACACCTGAGGGGTATCGCGGATGACGTCGAGCAGTTCCAACGGGAACTGATTGGGATAGGCATAATGCAGCCTTATCCACTCCACTCCGGGCACGGCGGCTATCTGCCGCACCAGTTCGGCTATCTGCTGGCGGCCATAGAGGTCTACGCCATAGTAGGTGAGCTCCTGTTCTATCACCTGAAACTCCTTCACACCCTGCCCCACCAGCCATCTCACCTCGGCGAGAATGTCCTCCATCGGGCGGCTCACGTGGCGGTTGGTGATAAGCGGTATGGCGCAGTAGGCACAGTGGCGGTCGCAGCCTTCGGCTATCTTCAGGTAGGCATAGTGGCGCGGAGTGGTGAGGCTTCGCTGCCCGTCACAGGTGGGCACGACTGCCTTGCCCAGGTCGCGGAGCAGGTTCTTGAAGTCGAACTTGCCGTAGAAACCGTCTACTTCGGGCAGCTCGGCACGCAGCTCGTCCATGTAGCGCTGCGACAGACAGCCCATGACGTAGAGCCGCGAGAGGCGACCCTGCTGCTTGGCTTGGGCAAACTCAAGTATGGTATTGATGCTTTCTTCCTTGGCATCGCTGATAAAGCCGCACGTGTTGATAACGGCTATCTCGCCCTGAGGATTGTCTGAGTCGTGAGTACAGCGGTAGCCGTTGGCCTCGAACTGCTTCATCAGAAGTTCAGAATCAACAAGATTCTTCGAGCATCCTAAGGAAATGAAATCTACTACGCCCCGTTTCAAAGTGTGTTCGGTTTTATATTGGATAATTGCTGTTTAGGAACCATTATGTGAAACCTGCGCTATTTCTTTCCAAAAAGCGAGTCAACAAACTCTTCCTTGTTGAAAAGCTGCAGGTCTTCCATGCCTTCGCCCAGGCCGATATACTTCACCGGCACCTTCAGCTGGTCGCTGATGCCTATCACCACGCCGCCCTTGGCGGTGCCGTCGAGCTTGGTTATGGCGAGCGACGTTATCTGGGTGACGGCGGCAAACTGCTTGGCCTGCTCAAAAGCGTTCTGTCCAGTGCTGCCGTCGAGCACGAGCATCACCTCGTCGGGAGCCTCGGGCATAACCTTCTTCATAACGTCCTTGATCTTCTTGAGCTCGTTCATCAGGCCAACTTTGTTGTGAAGGCGACCTGCCGTGTCGATAAGCACCACGTCGGCACCGTTGGCCTTGGCCGAGCTGAGGGTGTCGAAGGCTACCGATGCGGGGTCGGCACCCATCTTCTGCTTCACCACCGGCACGCCAACACGCTCGCCCCAGATGCATATCTGCTCCACGGCAGCAGCGCGGAAGGTGTCGGCAGCTCCGAGATAGACCTTCTTGCCGGCTTGCTTGAACTGCCAGGCAAGCTTGCCGATGGTAGTGGTCTTGCCCACGCCGTTCACTCCAACGACGAGGATGACGTAGGGCTTGTGGCTCGTGGGCAGCTCCCAGTTGTCCTGATTGGCGGTATTGTTTTCCGTAAGCAGGTTGGCAATCTCCTCGCGAAGGATGCCGTTGAGCTCGGAAGTGGACACATACTTGTCGCGCGCGACGCGTTCCTCGATGCGGCGGATAACCTTCACCGTGGTGTCTACTCCCACATCGGAGGTTATCAGCACCTCTTCAAGGTCGTCGAGAACCTCGTCGTCGACCTTTGATTTGCCTGCAACGGCTCGCGTGAGCTTGGAGAACACGCTCTCCTTTGTCTTCTCAAGTCCCTTGTCAAGGGTTTCTTTCTTCTTCTTATTGAACAGTCCGAATAATCCCATAATCAACTAATATGCACTGATTTGTGTGCAAAAGTACATAAAAATATCAGTTTTTACGCCTTCACAATAAAAAAACTCAAGATTATCCTTGGCAAGGCAATAGAAATTATTTGCAGATATGACGGACGAATGTTCACATTCAATAAAATATTTTATGCCAAAAATACTACATTAACTTATGGAGGACCTCACTCTCAGCAGCAGCAACTACTCAGCGAAAGGTTCGCAAAGCGAAGCACTCGGTCAGAAAGGCCGTTTTTACCCCAACCGTCTACACTCCCTTCCCTTGGGGTAATCGACGGAGTCGCTTCGCTTGTCGAAGAAAGGCTACGGGTTCTTGCTCATGCAAGCGAACAAAGTTCGAGCGGGCGAGCTTCGCTCGGGTAATCGACGAAGTCGCTTCGCTTGTCGAAGAATGGG
>ONLG01000042.1 GCA_900318625.1 uncultured Prevotella sp. | reverse complement strand
GTCCTATGCCCTGCTGCTGATGATGATGGCGCAGGTGACGGGGCTCAAGGCTGGCGAGTTCATACACACCACGGGCGACACCCACCTCTACCTGAACCACCTGGAGCAGGCCCGCCTACAGCTCACACGAGAGCCGCGACCACTGCCAAAGATGCTGATAAACCCGGAAGTGAGGAGCATCTTCGACTTCAAATACGAAGACTTCCAGCTCACCGACTACAATCCGCATCCCCACATCAAGGCTGCTGTCAGCGTATAGGTAAGTTGGAGGATGACCGTCAACGGCTAACTGCCAGAGTGCAGACGGTCAGTGAAAACATAACAGCAAGGCTTGCGCAGACACAGCGGCAAGTCTTGCTGTATTATTGTTGTCGGGCAATCGGTCAGTTGTCGTCAAAGCGCTCTTCAATGCTCTCCATCTCGCCGATACTCCACTCAACTACCTTGCCCTCAGGGTCTATCAGCACGTATGTTGGAGCAGCCACAATGCCATATGCTTCCGCCACGCTGCCCTTCCCCTCGGTGTCGAGCACGAGCTTCCAAGGCAGTTCATGCTCCTGTGCGGCAGCTTTCCACTTGTCTTTCTTGTCGTGGATAGCCACTCCCAACACCTCCACCTTGTCGCGGTGACTGGCATAGAACGCTTTGATGTGTGGGAAAGCCTGGATGCAGCCACCACACCACGAGCCCCAGAAGTCGAGCAACACATACTTGCCACGAAGCGACGACAGCGTGAGCATCTTGCCACTAAAGTCCTCAAGGGTGAAATCCTTGGCCTCCTTGCCTATGACTATGGCCTCACGAGTCTTTGCCGTCATCGAGTCGAACTCCTTGAAGCCATCGCTGAAAGCATCATACAGGGGCTTCATCAATCCGCTCCTTGCCTGTTCGGATATAGCAGAAAGACATTTCCGCCCATTTGACACCCCAGCCACATGATTGAGCAGAAGCACAGAGCCCTCGCTGTCGGGATGGCTCAGCACGTAGCTCACCACGGCACGGTTTTTGGCTTTCTGGTCGGTGAGCCCTTCCACCACTGCCTCCGCCTCCTTCACCTGCCGATAGGTGGCAGACGACTTGCTGACCGTGATATTGCCAACCGGCATAGGCCCATAGTTGAGAACGATGGTTGTATCTGCTTCCTGCCCCGACACCGTAAGCACTGTCAAGGCAAGCATACAGAAGATTGAGAATAATGACTTCATGGTTCAATATAAGTTAGTTATCATATTGCCTGCAAAGATAAGCATAGATGCCGAAACTGCCAAACCGTCAACCATTTTTCTATAGCAAGAGAGTAGCAGACACACTGTCTGCAAACCGAATAATGCCGGTAATTTTACTCCAGCTATCCTGTAACATTGCTACAGAGCAGCTGGAGCACTGTTACAACTATCCTGTAACATTACTCCGGGGCTGCTGGAGAAAGTTTACGGAGCCCCTGGGAGAAGTGTTAAAAATGTCTATCCTACTACTTGTCGATATTCACCAACTTATACTTCCTCGTTCCGAGGCCAATCTGCTCGGCATAGTCGACGATGTAAGTGCCGTGCTGTCGGTTGATGCGCTCCTGCAGCGGCTTTGAATCGTCGCCCTTAGCATCCGTGTGGCCGAAAACGAGGTCGAGACAAGCCTTGTCGAGAGCCACGGGATCGAGCGAAGCCAGTATGCCCACATCCTTCATCTGCGGGTCGGCGGGGTGAGAGTCGCAGTCGCAATCCACCGACAGATTGTTCATCACATTGATATAGAGTATTCGCTTGCCGCCATCGAAGTACTCGTGAACGCCCTGCGCGGCGGCTGCCATCGACTCAAGGAAGTGATCCTGCTCCGGCAGGTTTTGGAACAGCTGCGTGTGCTCGGTCACTTTGCCAGCCGTATGGATGTAGGTCTTGCCTGCCGTCGATGCCACACCTATGCTGGCGTTCTTCAGCACGCCTCCGAAGCCGCCCATAGCGTGCCCCTTGAAGTGAGCCAGGTTAATCATGAAGTCGTAGTTCGGCAGGTGCGAGCCTACGATGTCATACTTCAGGTGCTTCTTGTCCTTGACGGGTATCCTGATGATACCGTACTCGTCCATTATGTCCACGGCGGCAATGCTGTCGAACCCGTGCTTATGGATGGTGTTCCAGTGGTCCTCCGGCGTGAGGCGCTTGCCCGGATAGGCAGTGCAACACTCCACGATGGTTCCGTTCACCTCCTCTACGAGCTTACGGATGAGGGTCGGTTTCAGGTAGTTGTTGCCACCGTCCTCGCCTGTAGAAATCTTCACTGCCACCCTACCGCTTGCCTCGTGGCCCACAGCCTTGTAGATTTTGACCAGTGCTTTTGGGGTAATCTCCTTGGTGAAATAAACTTCCGACTGTGCCATGCCTGCCGCTGTCATGGCAATCATGCAGATTGTAGCTAATAATTTTCTCATGGTTGAATGTCTGTTGTTGAATTATCGCGGTAAAATTAAGCATTAAACGCAAGACAGAACTGACACTTATTTCGGAGATTTATTCACATTTTGCCGAAAAGGAGCAGGCTGTTCAGAGAGAAGCGGGTATCAATCCACAGTGCTGCATGATGGGTCTGACCACATTGCCACTACACGAAAGAGCATTGCAAAGAAGCAGATTGAAAAGAAAAAATCCTGTATTTAACTTTTCTAAACTTAATTTTTGTATCTTTGCCCCTTGTGAACAATGCCTTGGAAAAGGCTTGAACCGTTACAGCCCACGATTACATGGAAATAACACTCATTGCTGCGGTAGCCCAGAACAGAGCTATCGGCTATCAGAACAAGCTGCTCTACTGGCTTCCCAACGACCTCAAGAGGTTCAAGGCGCTCACCACCGGCCACACCATAGTCATGGGACGGCGCACATTTGAGTCGCTGCCCAAGGGTGCGCTGCCCAACCGGCGCAACATAGTGCTGTCGCATACCTCAGGCGAGCTGCCAGGCTGCGAGGTGTTTCGTTCATTCGACGAAGCTCTTGCCCACTGCGCCAGCGACGAGCATATATATATAATAGGTGGGGCGAGTGTCTACCGCCAGACCATCGACAAGGCCGACAGGCTTGCGCTGACCCTTATCGAAGATACTCCAGCCCAGGCCGATGCCTTCTTTCCCGACTATTCGGACTGGAAAGTGGTGCATCAAGAGAGCCACGAAGCCGACGAGCGCCACGCTCATGCCTACAAATTTGTAGACCTGGAACGGCTGAAGAAGTGACACTCCCACATTTCGGAGAAACCTAAACCACGTCGACGACCATCATTTCACATAACTACGGAAAAGAACTATAAAACATAACAACAAATGAAAAAAACATTTTTGCTATCAATCACACTCCTGTCTGGCTTGCTGCTGACATCGTGCATCAAGGAGGAGGCACTCGACCAAGAGTGCGACATAGAGGGAGCCTGGGTGGAAGGCGACCAATATGCCAGTATATTCTACGACCCTTCGCAGATGAAACTGAACAATATCTCTACTGCGGAGAAGGAAATCAACTTCTCTGTGAAGTCGCTTATGTTGCTGCCCGACCGCATACCAGTGTTCTTCACGCTCTCAAAGGGAGCAACCATAGAGCCTGCCAATGGCTCGGAACAGGACTTCACGTCCGGCCCCGTGACCTATACCGTCACCTCACAGGACGGAGCATGGAAGCGGCAGTACTCCGTGGCCTTCAAGGAAGCAACCATGCCGACCTACAAATACAGCTTCGAGAACTATGAAACCGTAGCGGGCTTGAACCATAACAATTACCACGACTTCTTTGAACTTGACAGCGAGGGCAACCGCGTTAACATCTGGGCATCCGGAAACCCCGGAGCCATAATGACCAAGACTAATTCTCAGCCCGAGCAGCAGCCCACCTTCTCCACCGAAGACGGCTACCAGGGTCGCGGAGTGTGCCTCAACACTCAGAGTGCAGGTCCATTAGGTGAATGGATGCATAAGCCCATCGCCGCAGGCAACCTGTTCATGGGCCGCTTCATCGTGGAGAAAGTGTTGACAGATGCCCTGCAAGCTACCCAGTTTGGCCGACCCATCGACCGCGAGCCGGTGCGCATCACAGGCTATTACAAGTACAAGCCCGGTCCGAAGTTCACTAATGCCGAGATGAAAGAAGTGCCGGGACGTGTCGACGAGGCCAGCATCTACGCCGTATTCTACCGCAACAAGGATGAGAATGACAATGACGTATTCCTCTACGGCGACAATGTGCTGTCGAGTCCCTATATAGTTAAGAAGGCAATCGTTACTTCGCTGCCCGCCACCGACGAATGGACACGCTTCGAGGCGTTCTTCGAGGGCGACGATGCCGACCCGGAAGTGCTTGCCGCACAGGGCTACAACATGACTCTTGTGTTCTCGTCGAGCAAAGACGGTGCCACTTTCGAGGGTGCCATAGGCAGTACGCTCTACATCGACGAGGTGGAAGTGATATTCGAAGACGATAACGATAACGAATAAAGGAGGTAACTATTATGAAAAAGATAATCACACTTATCATACTTTGCACCGCACTGACAGCTACCGTCAGTGCCCAGACCGACGACACACAGGCTAAGAAGATTGCCGTGAAAGCCCGCATAGGCTACAGCATAGGAGGCACGGCTCCCATCGGCCTGCCTGCCACCATCCGCAAAATCGAAGCCTACAGGCTCACACCATCGCTGCTGTTCGGAGCCGACGTGGCTTTCGCCTTCGACAAGCGCTGGGGACTGATGACTGGTCTGCACTTCGAGAACAAGGCTATGAACGCCGATGCCGCCACAAAGGCATACCGCATGGAAGTGGTAAAGGGCGACAGCAAGATTGAAGGTTTGTTCACCGGACACGTGAAACAGAAGGTTACAGAGTGGATGTTTACCCTTCCCATCGAGGCCACACTCGCGCTGAGCCGCAAGGTGACTCTCAAGGCCGGCCCATACTTCTCGCTGCTGGTAAGCAAGAAGTTCGACGGCATTGCTGCCGACGGCTACATAAGGCAGAACGACCCCACCGGCCCGCGCATCAACATGGGCGACAAGGAAGGCGAATGGGCTACCTACGACTTCAGCGAGGATATGCGCAACCTGCAAATGGGCATCGCCGCCGGCGTGGACTGGCAGCTGCACCGCAACATCGGTCTGTCGGCAGACGTGAACTGGGGTCTGACGGGCATCTTCAAGAAAGATTTCAAGACCGTCGAGCAGACCCTCTACCCCATCTACGGCACCATCGGAGCTTTCTATAAGTTCTGATGGCGAAGAAGAACATAGCCACATTACGATTATGAAACATCTGAAACTATTGACACTGGCAGCCATCCTGACTCTTTGCTCGGCATTTGCAGCCTGCTCGGCACAGGAAAAGGCCGTAAGCACAAGTGCCTCGGCACTCACTGAATGGCAGGCCGGCCAGACTGTCAGCATGAAAGCAGTCAAAGCTTTCGGCGGAGTAGACAAATGCTTTGCTGCCGAGCCCATCCCCGACGGCGTATGGCAGCGTATGCAGGGAAAGACCTACAAGGACAACCCCTACATAGGACGCGACGACCTGCGCCATATCCGCGCCCTGCACTGGGACTACGACGGTAAGATACACGTGGGCGAGATGATTTGCAACAAGCTCATTGCCGACCGCGTGGCACGCATACTGCGCCAGCTCTTCGATGCCAAGTATCCCATACAGCGCATGGTGCTGCCCGATGTCTACGATGCTGACGACGAAAAGCAGATGCGCGACAACAACTCGTCGAGCTTCTGCTACCGCGCCATAGCCGGAACAAAGAAGCTCTCGAAGCACGCACGCGGCCTGGCCATAGACATTAACACGCTCTACAACCCCTACTACAAGGACCGCGCCGACGGAACGCGCTACATTCAGCCTGCCACGGCTGCCAAGTACTGCGACCGCACCAAGGAGTTCCCATACAAAATAGACCACAACGACCTCTGTTTCCGACTGTTCACGGAAGCCGGCTTCGAGTGGGGAGGCGACTGGACGTCGTGCAAGGACTTCCAGCACTTCGAGCTTATCGAGCAACAGTAGCGCAGAAGCGTAGCAGCAAAGAGCACCAAACAGCATTAAGGCGGATTTCTTCGTATTGAAGAAACCCGCCTTATTGCTTAAACAAGGTAGCCCTTTCTATTTTTCCCCCTGCTCGTCGTCCTCAGCCTCCTCGATGGGAAGCTCCACGATGGGCAGCGGACGGTCGATGATGGCCTTGAACGAGATAAGGGTCTCGCTGCGCGAGAGGCCCAGCGGCTGCAGCTTGTCGTGGATGATGTTGAGCAGATGGTGGTTGTTGTATGCGTAAATCTTGATGAACAAGTCATATTCGCCCGTGGTATAGTGACACTCCACTACCTCGGGAATGGTCTTCAGAGCATCCACCACGTTGTCGAAGTCCTCGGGATTCTTCAGATAAAGCCCCACATAGGCACACGTTTCGTAGCCTATCTTCTCGGGATCGATTATGAACTGCGAGCCTTTGAGTACTCCCATGTTTGTCAACTTCTGTATGCGCTGGTGAATGGCCGCACCGCTTACGTTGCACTCACGTGCCACCTCGAGGAACGGAATACGCGCATCCTCGGCTATGAGCCGCAGGATTTTCTTGTCTAATTGGTCTAATGATCTATGTGCCATATTTCAGATTGTTTATGTTTTCTTGTTATCAGAATAGCTGAAACGACCTATCTGTCGCTTCGCTTGTCGCTGACAGCCGAGTAGTTCACCTTCAGCACGTTGGCAATGCGCAGCGCCTGCTTCACGTCGGTAATCAACCCCATGTCGGTTTGCCTGTCAGCCTTCACCGACACCATCATCTGCTGTAGGTCTTCGTCGCTCATCGAGCGGCGTTCGGCAGCCAGATAGGGAGCTATCTCGCCCACACTGACTATCTTGTCGTTGAGCTGTATGATGCTTTTCTGCCCCTCAGCACCTTCCCCGGCGGCCTGTGCGGCACCATCGGGAAGCATATTTCCGTTGATGGGAGCACCTATATATATATAGCTCACTGTCGATTTCTTGGTCAGGTTCCTAAGCTCCGTGCCCGCCGGAGTCTGGTATTTCACCTTCAGAGTCACCTTCCTCATGTGCGTAACAATCATAAAGAAGAACAGCACAGTGAAGATAAGGTCGGGCAGCGACGACGTGTTGAGTCCCGGCACCTGGCGTGCAGTCTGCTTGAAGCGGCTCATTGCTGTCCTCCTTTCTCTGTCTGATAAACCTCTGCCACGCGCTGCGGTATCTCGTCGATTATCTGCTGCTGCTCGCTATGGCCGCACTGGTCCAGCCGGCAGCCGTAGAGCTGCTCGGCACGGCGGTCGCGCAGCGTGCGATAGGCAGCCACTATCTCGTTCTGCACCTTGAAATACGCATCATACTGCGCCTTGCGGTCGGACTGCAACTGTATGACGTGCTGCTTGCCACGCTTTCCCACGAAGTCAACAATGCGGCTGCGCAGCTGTCCTACGGCCATCGGCTTGTCGTCGCAGGTGAGCTTACCCTCGCCATCAAGCGACAGACGGAGCACCATTCCCTCGACAATCTCGGTTGGCTGATGGTCGTCGGGGGTGACGGGAGGCAGCTCGCGAGTGAGCCCCTTGTCGGTGTCCATCGACGTGGTGACAAGAAACAGTATCAACAACATGAACGAAATGTCAGCCGTTGACGACGTGTTGAGCTGCGGAACTATCCTCTTGCGTTTGCGGAACATGGGCTTACCGTTTTACTTACGCGACAGCAATGCCTGCCTTACATACCCTGCCACTATCAGCGCCACTGCCAACAGCAGCAGCACCAGCGAGCTGACAACGAACATATCGGCTGCTTTCAGCCAGAAAACGGTGTCGTAGCGGCTGGCATTGATGATTATTGGCTTAGCCGAACCAAAGGCAAACGACAGCACTGCCAGCACTATCGTCACCGCAGACACGGCTACCGACAGCTTCGTCACGTTGATGCCGTTCTCGGTACGCGGCTTGCGCCCTCGGCGCCTGACTGCCACAACCACTGCCCACACCACTGCCGCCAGGCTGCAACCTGCCAGCAATGCCACGAAAATGAGCAGCACGTCGGTGAGCAAGGGTGCGTTGAAGCGCGGATTATCGACATAAGGCATCTGGAAACCTACTGCGAAGAACAGCAGGAACACCACTGCCGTGAGCGACAACAGTGCGTAGAGCACCGTGCGCGACAGCTTGCCAGCCGACTGATATGACCGTTTGCCTTGCCTCATTGCTTCTGCTTGTATTCCGACAGACTGTCGAGAACGCCTATGGCGGCCTCTTCCATCTGTGCCGTTATGCTTTCGATGCGGGTCAGTATGTAGTTATAGAACACCTGCAACACCAGTGCCACGATGATGCCGAAGATGGTTGTGATGAGTGCCACCTTCATTCCCGATGCCACAATGGTAGGACTGATGTCGCCTGCCATCTGTATCTGGTCGAACGCCATCACCATACCGATCACCGTTCCGAGGAAACCGAGCGACGGAGCCATGGCTATGAAGAGCGTAATCCACGAGCAACCTTTCTCAAGATTGGCTGCAAGCATGGTGCCGTAAGATGTTATGCCGCGCTCTATCACGTCAATCGGCTCGGCCACACGCTCCAGCGCATGGCGGCAAAGGGCTGCCACGGGTCCGCGCGTGGAGTCGCACAGCTGGCGCGCCTTGTCGATGTCGCCGCCGGCAATGGCTTCCTTGAGGTCGCCCATGAAGCGTTTCACGTTGATCTCAGACAGTGTGAGGAAGATTATACGCTCGATGCAGAAAGCCAGTCCCAGCACCAGCGCCAGCGCAACGAGCGACATGAAGCCGGCATTGCCCTCGATGAACTTCTTTTTCAGGGCCTGATGAAGCCCTCCCTCGGTGTTTCCCTGCGCAAAGACCGACGTGGTGTCGCCCTCTTCGGGCAGCATATCGTCGGTGATGCTGTCGGTAGCCGTAGGCAGCTTGGTCTGCGCTGCCTTGGCATCGGCAGGCTGCGGCTGAGCCGGATCGGCGGCATTGTCCTGTCGCTGCTCAGCCTCACGCTGCTTGTCGGTGATTACCGCCGGCTTGGGAGCACCGGGCCTGTCGGCAGCAACAGCCGACACTTCTTTCTCTTTCAGCGACTGCGAGGCTGAATAAGCTGCTGGTGATTGTAGAAAAGCAAGTAGAAGAATTACTACCACTACGCTGTTTGCTATCTTCTTTGTCATAAATAATCTGCGTGTTGTTCCGCACTTGCAGAACGGATGGTAATAAAAAAAGGAGCGGAGAGAACAGGAAAAGACTTCTCGGCTTTGCCTCGAAGCTTTGAATCCATGTTCAGACGCTTCGCGGAGAGAACAGGATTCGAACCTGCGAACCGGTTTTGCCGGTTACACGCTTTCCAGGCGTGCCTCTTCAACCACTCGAGCACCTCTCCTTAATTGCCTTGCAAAGATAGACTATTATATCGTAAAAACAGCGTTTGCCGCGAGTTTTTAAACTATTTTAAGGTTCAATTACTCACTCTACAGTCCGCCCCAGCCCAAGGTAGGGGGCTTAAAGCAAAGTAATATGGGCCATATTACCGACCAATATGGGCCATATTACCGACCAATATGGGCCATATTGGTTAATGAATAATGAACAATGAATAATGAACAAATACCTCTTCCCCCCTTGGGGGAGCCGAAAGGCTCTACTATAAGGCATATAAGGCTTATAAGTCTCATAAGACCTATAAGTCCTAAAGATACTCTCCCCCACCTTGGGGGGATTGAGAGGGGCTTTTCTTCCCCCCTTGGGGGGGACCGAGGGGGGCTCCCTTTGGGGGGACTGAATGGGGCTTCAGGGCAAACCGAACATTCTCTTGGCGTTGTCGGTAGTGATGCGCGCCACCTCGTCGGGTGTAGTGCCGTAGCTTTGGGCAAGCTTGTCAGCCACTTCCACCACGAAGGCGCTCTCGTTGCGCTTGCCGCGATGGGGCACCGGAGCCATGTACGGGGCATCGGTCTCAAGCACGATGCGGCTCAGGGGAACCACCTGGGGCAGCACCTCGGGCAGGTGCGACTTCTTGAAGGTGCTCACTCCGCCTATTCCGAGCATGAAGTTGTCGAACTGCAACAGCTGTTCGGCTTCGAGCGCGTTGCCCGTGAAGCAGTGGAACACTCCGCCCGGCAGCTCGCTGCGATAGCGTTTGAGCAGTGTCACCATCTCGTTCTGCGCCTTGCGGCAGTGGATCATCAGCGGCAGGCGCGTCTCCACCGACCACCTCACCTGTTCCTCGAAGGCCAGCAGCTGCTCGTCGGCAAACTCGCGACTCCAGTAGTAGTCGAGTCCCACCTCGCCGATGGCTATCCACGGATGCTCATCGGCAGCACGACGCGCGAGCAACAGCTCGTGCATCGTGGCGAGAACAGCCTGCCAGTCGGCCTTCACCTCCTCGGGATGCAGGCCAATCATGGGATATGCCCTGCCGGGGAAACGCTTGCAGACAGCCACCACCGACTCGGCAGATGCCAGGTCGATGGCTGGCAGCAGCACTGTCTCTACTCCGGCGGCGGCAGCGCGCGCCATCACATCGTCTAAGTCGTCGCGGAACTCCTCACCGTCGAGGTGAGCATGGGTGTCAATCAGCATGGGATAATCATTTAAAACTTTAGCTTTTCAACGCTTTAACCTTTCAATAGTCTAACGCTTTAACCTTTTAATCTTTCAACGTTTTAATCTTTTAATCTGTTAATTTCTAACCTTTCAATACTCATGCGGCTCGTGGCGGCGATAGTAATAAATCACTCCGAACTTGCGGCAGGCATCAAACCGCCTCTCTGCCGGCTGGTCGGCAAAGTGGCTTTCTATGGCGTTCCACAGCTCGAGGAGCACATCGTCGCACTCAGGACGCAGCTTGGCTATTGCCTCTAATGCCCGAGTGGTGCGTTCCTGCAGCCGTTGCTGAGCCTGGTATGCGTCGACGAAAATCTCGAAATTGGCCGATACCATGCCTATCGTGGGGTTGTAGATTGGTCGTCCGCCTGCTTTGATGCGCGCTTTCTCACCGTCTATCACCATGCGTCCCCACTTGAGCAGCCCCTCCACGGTCTTCAGGTTGGGCAGGATAGTGGCTTCCGGCTCAAGGCCATACAGCTCCAGGTACTTCTGTTTCACCTCTCCGCGCTCCACGGCGAGGAACAGCACCTGCAGAAAATGGCTCACATACATTGCTGCCTTGCGCTGAACCTTGGTTATCTTTCCGGCATTCCGCGTCTGTGCCGACATATTGATGCGATACTGTTCGGTAGCGGCTGAGAGGCGCTCGTAGAGCGGTTTCACCCTGCCGAGCAGCTTCCAGTCGAGGAATCGGTTGCGCACGGTGTAGATGTCGTTGTTGTCGAGCAGAGTCTTCATGGCCTTCAGCCGTGCGGCATCGGTCTTTGGCAGTCGGCGGTAGGGCATGGTCTTATCGGTTTCGCTTCATCATCTGGTTAGTATAAGCTATGAGTTCAGCCTTTCGCTGGGGGTCTACGTCGAGCTGGTCGAGCACCTTGCGGCACTCGTCGAAGTATTGGTTGATTTTGTTTTCAGCCATCTTGTCGATAGCCATCTCGTTGTAGAGTCGCGTCACGGCAGCAACCTTGTCCTTGCGCGTGGCCTCGTCGATGCTGTTCTCGGTGAGCGAGAGCCAGTGAGCCAGCTCCTTGCGCTGCGCTTCGTCAGCCGTATTGATGGCGTTTATGAGCATATAGGTCTTCTTGTTGCACAGTATGTCGCCTCCGATGGCCTTTCCGAACACCTTGGGGTCGCCATACACGTCGAGATAGTCGTCCTGCAGCTGGAAGGCCAGGCCCAGAAGTTCGCCGAAACGGTAGAGCTGTCCGGCCTGCTGCTGCGTGGCACCGGCCAGCAGCGCACCCATCTTGGTGGCGCAAGCCAGCAGCACGCTGGTCTTCAGGCGTATCATCTCGATATATTCGGCCTCAACGACGTCGTCGCGGGTCTCGAACTCCATGTCGTACTGCTGTCCTTCGCCTATCTGCAGGGCCGTTTCGGTGAAGAGGTCGATAACGGGTTTGAGCATCTCGGGCTTGCATTTGGCCATGCGTTCGTAGGCCATCACGAGCATCGTGTCGCCCGAGAGGATGGCAGTGTTGGCGTTCCAGCGAGTGTGTACGGTAGCTTTTCCGCGACGCATAGGCGCGTTGTCCATCAGGTCGTCGTGCAGAAGGGTGTAGTTGTGATACGTTTCCAGGGCCACGGCAGCATCGATTATCGACGTACTATCGTCGGCAAAAAGCTCGTAGGAGAGCATCATCAGCACCGGGCGGATGCGTTTTCCGCCCAAGGAAAGCACGTATCTGACTGGCTCATACAGGCTGTAGGGCTTACGGTCATAGGGCAAGTGCTCTATGTAGTCGTTCACTATTCCGAGTATTTCGGCTGAAGTCTTCATCTTATTGGGAGTTTATTATTTGATGGTTATTATGGGGGGCATTGGGCGATATGGGATTTACGGGGGGGTGGCAGCAGCCTATATCTTGAACACTATGGGCATGGCCATCTTTGCGCGGACAGGCTTGCCCTTCTCCACTCCGGCCTTCCACTTCGGCATGATGCCTATCACGCGCAGCGCTTCGGACTCAAGACGGCTGTCGGGCGACTTCTCGGCCTTGATGTTGGTTATGCTTCCGTCGGGCTCAACGATGAAAGTCACCATCACCGTGCCCTGCTTTCCGGCAGCCTTGGCAGCCGGGGGATAGCGCAGTGTGGCTGTTATCCACTTCATGAAGGCTATCCATCCGTCGACGGGCTTGGGCGTATCGCGCACTATGCGCATATTTGCGGGGTCGCTGTTGATGTTGAGCACCACTGGCGGCACCTTGGTAAGGTCTTGCGGCAAGGCTTCGGGCACCTCCGGCGGACGGGTGGCGGTGTTCTCGGTCTTGCCCTCCTTGGTGTCGAGGTCGGCCTTGTCCATCTCCTCGGGCAGCTTAGCCGCGTCCACCTCCTTGAGCTTCTCGCTCACCGAAGGCTCGCTTTCGGGTTCCTTCTCCACCACCGTGGGCCGCAGGTCCTGATGTTCCATGACGGGAATCATCTCTTCGTCCTTGTCGAGATGCTCCAGAAGGCTCAGGTCGATGTCGTAATCGGCAGGCGCACTGTTGTATTCGAGCGCCATGACAAGCAGTGCCACCGCCACGGCCAGCCCCAGAAAGAAGCCCACGCTGCGGCGATAGGATGATGGAACGATGATTGAAGACTTGCTACTATCTGTTGTCATGTATCTCAAACGGCTCTGTCAAGCAACTGCCCGTGGCTCTTTGGCTCAGGCTCTCACTGCTTACTTGACTGTTCTACATTCGTTTGCAGCGATGCTATAAGCTTTCATACTTCTGCAATTGACGGTTCAAAGGTACGACTAAGTAAGTAAACGGCAAAACTTTTTCAGCTTTTAGAGCCACAGCCACTTGTTTTTTAGATTTACTTTTTTGCCTGCATGATAGGTTTTATTCCGCGGAAATAAGTACTTTTGTCGTGTGAAAACTCATTCCAGTTTGAAAATCATCAGCAAAACACATAGCTTGGCTGTCGCAATGGCAACGTTTCTGTTTGTTGCCGTGGCGCAATGCCATGCCCAGGACAGCCAGACGGCATACAACTTTCTGCGTATTCCGGTGAGTGCCCACGCCAAGGCACTCGGCGGCGAGAACATTACCGTCATCGAAGACGATGCCTCGCTCATCTTCTCGAACCCCGCACTGGCTGCCTCGGTGAGCGACAAGACCATCGGACTGGCCTACAGCCACCTCTCGGGAGGCATCAACATGGGTAGTGCCAACTTCACTAAGGTGTTCAAGGAGAAGGCTACTCTGGCTGCAGGAGCACAGTTCATAAACTACGGAAAGATGCGCGAAGTTGACGAGAACAACGTTCAGACGGGTGAGTTCTCGCCTACCGAGGTGGCTGTGAGCGCAACGTTTGCCTACCAGCTGGCCCGAAACCTCGTGGGAGGAATAACGGCCAAGGCGGTGATGGCATACATTGGAAAGAACAATTCGATGGGCTTCGGCGTAGACCTGGGCCTCAACTACTACCATCCCGACAGAGAATGGTCGGTCTCGGCAGTGGCTCGCAACCTCGGCGGACAGCTTAAAGCCTTCGAGGAAGACTACGACCCCATGCCGTTCGACCTGCAGCTCGGCGTGAGCAAGACCTTCAAGGGACTGCCGGTGCGCCTGTCGGCAACGTTCGTAGACCTCACCCACTACAACTATCCGTTCATTCAGCATCTCTGTCTGGGAGCCGACGTGTTGCTCTCAAGCCAGATATGGATTGGCGCAGGCTACAATTTCCGTTCCAACAAGGAAATGAACATCGTGACAAACGACGGCGAGTCGAGCCATGCTGCTGGCCTGACGCTGGGTGCCGGCATAAATCTGGAACGCTTCAAGCTGAACTTGTCGTATGCCAAACAGCACGTTTCGGCTCATTCGCTGAACGTGAACGTAGCCTTCACGCTGTAAAAGCAATGGGTGAAGGAGCTCAAGAAGGAAACTAACACCTTAATAATATATATGGAAAAGAAGAAGATCACCATCGCCATCGACGGCTATTCGTCGTGTGGCAAGAGCACTATGGCCAAGGACTTGGCACGCGACCTGGGCTACATATACGTCGACACGGGTGCCATGTACCGCGCCGTAACGCTGTTTGCCATGCAGAAAGGACTATTCAACGATGCCGACGGCACCATCGACAGCACACAGCTGCAGGCTCTCATGCCGCAGATAAAGATAACGTTCGCACAGAACGAGGCTACCGGCAGGCCCGACACCTACCTCAACGGGCAGCTCGTGGAACAGCAGATACGCTCGATGGACGTGTCGTCGCGAGTGAGCACGGTTGCCGCCCTGTCCTTTGTCAGGGAGGCTATGGTGGCTCAGCAGCAAGCCATGGGAGCCAAAGGGGGAGTCGTCATGGACGGACGCGACATAGGGACGGTGGTGTTTCCCAATGCCGAACTCAAGATTTTCGTCACTGCATCGGCTGAAGTGAGGGCACAGCGACGCTACAAGGAACTCACTGCACGGGGCGACAAGGTGGACTTCCAGACCATTCTCGACAACGTGCAGCAGCGCGACTACATTGACACCCACCGCGAAGTGACTCCCCTGCGCAAAGCCGACGATGCCCTGGAGCTCGACAACAGCAACCTGACCATTGCCCAGCAGAAGCAGTGGCTCATGGAAAGAGTGGAAGAAGTGACAAAATAAAATCTCCTACAAACAAAGAAACGACAAGAGGCTGCTCCCCAAGATGCAGCCTCTTGTCGTTGTTTCAGCCGCGGCCCGCAGTGCGAGAACCGCAGCTGAAAGGTGTGTTTTATCGGATAAACTTCTTGCCGTCGGCAATCAGGATGCCCTTGGTGTCGGCATTGACGCGCTGTCCCTTCAGGTTATAATATACTGTGGGAACGCTGTCAGACACCTTAACCAGGCTGATACCAGTGGTACTGGTAGCCTCGCCGGTAGTAGTCAGACCTTCCAAGTCAGGATCTCCAGCGGGATTGTAGGTGAATACAACATTGTATGTACCATCCTCGGGGATGTTAAGGATGTTATCGTTGCCCGTTCCGTCTGGAATATAAGTGCCTCCATCCCTTACAATCTTGTACATAATGTCGCCGGCAGTCAGAGTAACGCCGTCGTAGGTCTTCTTGTATGTGCCGTCGGCCTGCTTCACCATCTTGTTATCATCAGTCAGAGCGTCGCCCCAAGTATTGCCGAAGAGTTCAGCACTACCTCCAGTAACGTGATAGAAAGTTTCTACGCTTCCTTTCTTAGTAAAGGTAGCAGCCATTGTTTCAGCGTTTACAGTGATGGTCCACTCGCCCGGGCTCAGATTGAAGTTTCCTTCAGACACTGTGATGAGCTGATAATTGCCAGATTGCGTAATAGGTACATTCTTTTGCTGAGTGATAGCATAGCGAAGACCGCTATTCATCACAGTCCAATCACTTGCAGCAGCAGTGCAAACAAATATGTTTTGGGCTGCAGACAAGTTCAACTCATAAGTGTTTGTTTTTCCGTCTGCGCCCAGAGTCATTGCGATAGGGTTGGAAATGTCCCAGTTGTTGATGCTACCTACCAAATACAGCTACTGTGCATTAACGCTTGCAAAAGCTGCTACAGCTGCAAAAAGAGTAAAGATTTTCTTCATAATTGTTTTGTTTTAGTTTGTTTATATTATGTTTTGCAGGCACTCGGCCTGCGTCTTGGGGACTTATCTAATGTTTAATGAATAATGCATAACGAATAATTATCTTGCTGTTGCTTTCTATGAGTGTACTTCTTCCCCCCTTGGGGGGGATAGGGGGGGCCGTGGGGTGGGCTTATTATTCCATTATCTGCCTTGCATGGTCCTTTGTCTTCACCTGCTTTGGCAGTATGATGCGCTCCACGCGGCCTTCCTCGTCGATGACGAATGTCGTTCGGAGGGTTCCAAAGTACTTCCGCCCGTACATAGACTTCTCTCCCCACGTGCCGAAAGCATCGCCGAGAGTGTGGTCTGTGTCGGCAATAAGGTGGAAGGGAAGCTGGTTTTTCTCGATGAACTTGTTGTGCGACTTCTCGTCCTGCACGCTCACGCCGAGCACCTCGTAGCCTTTCGAGCGCAGCTCGTCGTAGTTGTCGCGCAGGTTGCAGGCCTGTGCGGTGCATCCAGAGGTCATGTCCTTCGGATAGAAATAGAGCACGAGCTTTCGTCCTCGGTAGTCGCTGAGCCGCAGCTCGCGTCCTTGTTCGTCGCGCCCCAGCACTTCTGGAGCCATGTCACCAATGTTTATCATCGTAACGGATTGTTAGTAATAATCGTTCCTACGTCTGCAAATTTACTAAAAATAAACTGTTACCCGCAATTCTTTGGCAAAAGAAGTTGCAGAAAAATGACATTTTGCATGCTGCGGGGGATAAGGAGGCCCCTCTCAATCCCCCCAAAAAAAGCTCCCTCGGTCCCCCCAAGGGGGGATGAGTATCTTTAGGACTTATAGGTCTTATGGGACTTATAGGACTTATATGCCTTATAGTAGAGCCTTACGGCAGGAGGTATTTGTTCATTATTCATTGTTCATTATTCATTAACCAATATGGCCCATATTACTCACCAATATGGCCCATATTACCGACCAATATGGGCCATATTGGTTTGCGGCAGCAGCCAAAGGAGCGTGAGCGAGAGAGTTGGGCTTTCCTTTAAAAAATATAAAAAGGTTGGCTGATGATGCTTTTTTCCTTATTTTTGCAGTATTATTCACAAACTGACCGACTATGAAACGATACGCCATTGTGCTGCTTATGAGTTTAGTTCCTATGTGGCTTATGAGCCAGAACTACAACAAGATGTGGAAGGAAGCTGACGAAGCTTCGGACAAGGACCTGCCCAAGACCGAGCAGAAAGTGCTCCGCCGCATTGCCGACAAGGCCCTTGGCCGCAAGGACTACGGCCAGCTGCTGGCTGCCGAGCTGCGCTACAGCTCGCTTGCGGTGGATATTTCACCCGACTCTTTAGAGCCTGAGATACGCCGGCTGACCGCCCTCCATGACCGTCTCGGCAGCAAGGATGCCGCCCTGAAGGCCGTGCTGAGCGTGGTGCTGGGGCGCATCTACGAACATAACAACTCGCTTGGCGACGACCACGAGCAGACATCGAAGAACTACCTGGCCCAAGCCTTGGCCAACATGGACGCGCTGGCCGCGCACCACGACAGCGACTATCAGCCGTTTGTCGAGACCGGAAAGGACAGCGAGGTGTTCGGCCACGACCTGCTGCATGTCATCGGCAACGAGCTGGGCTGCAAAAAGCAGATACGCGACTACTATCTGGCCCACGGCAACCGCCGTGCTGCCTGCGTGCTCGACCTTGAGATGGCTAAGGACGACAACAACCTGTTTGGCAACAGGCTGCTCCAACGCTGCGACTCGCTGATGGCAGCCTACGCCGACGTGCCCGAAGTGGCCGACATAGCTATAGCGCGCTATCAGGAGATGAGCTCGCTGAACAACAAGGCGACCGAAACCAAGTATCAATACGGTGAGGAAATCATAGCCAAATGGCCCGAATGGCGCAACATGAACGTAGTGCGCACCTCGCAGAAGCGGCTCACGGCTCCCTGCTTCAACCTGTGGACCAAGCGCGAAGTGGTGCTTCCCGACACGCCCACCAAGGTTGAGGCGAACACTCTGCGCAACACGGGTGCCCTTACCATCACCCTGCGGCGGCTGAACGCCGACGGAACGACTGCGCTCAATGTAGGTTCGGACGATGGTTACAGCAAGGTTTTACCACTGATTGTGGGCAACGAGAAGCCCATCACCGTGAGCAAGCAATACGCTCCGCGCACCGACCGCGAGGAATACAAGGACACGCTGGAGCTGCCGGGGCTGCGACCGGGAGTCTATCTGATAGAGGCCACGGGCGACAAGGAGGGCTTCAGGCCCCAGCGCGACATTCTCTACGTGAGCCGTCTGTTCCTTATGGCCGAGCAGCTGCCAGGCAAGGAGATGCGCTACGTGGCCGTCGACGGAGCCACCGGGCACCCCGTGGCAGGCGCAAAGCTGCGAATCTACACCTACCAAGGCTACAACAAACCCGATATTGAGGTCAGCCTGACCACCGACAGCAAGGGCGAGGCCAAATACAAGTGGACCGACCGCCAGCCATCGAGGGCATACCTCTTCACCGACGACGACAACGCGCTGCCAGCACAGTCGGTATGGGCTTCATACAGCTACTATGACAACTTCAACAATGCCGAGAAAGTCAGCGTGCTCACCGACCGCAGCATCTACCGTCCGGGCCAGACCGTGAGGGTGGCAGCCATCGTCTACGAGCAGACCGGCAAGACCAGCCACCGCGTGGTGGCCGGGGAGAGCATCAAGTTTGCACTGCGCGATGCCAACAACAAGATTGTGAGCGAACAGAAGGCCACCACCGACGAGTTCGGCACAGCCACCACCGACTTCCTTCTGCCCACGTCAGGACTCACCGGGCGCTTCACCATCGTGGCCGTGGGCAGGCAGCGCGGCTCAGCATCGGTGCGCGTAGAGGAATACAAGCGCCCCACGTTCTTCGTGGAGTTCGACGACTACAAGGCCATCTACCACCCCGGCGACACCATTGAGCTCACCGGACGCGCCAAGAGCTATGCCGGCGTACCCGTTCAGGGCGCAACGGTGAAGTACGAGGTAGTCCGCAGCCGCGCCTTATGGTGGTGGCGGAACAGCGACGACACCAAGGCTACCGTGGGCAACGGCGAGGCCGTGACCGGACAGAACGGCGAGTTCAAGATGCGTGTGCCCTTGGTGCTTCCCGACAATAGCCGCAGCTCGGCCTTCTACACCTTCACCGCCAATGCCACCGTCACCGACCAAGGCGGCGAAAGCCAGAGCGGAAAGACCTCTGTGCCCCTCGGCACCAGGGACAAAGTGCTCTCGTGCGACCTTCCCTCGAAGCAACTCGACGAGAAGCTGACCTCGTTCCGCTTCACGCTCCACAACGCTTCGGGCAGCGAAATAGACGGAATGGTGAGCTACAGCTTCGACGGAGGCAAGACGCAGACCGTGAAAGCGAACACCGAAATCAAGCTTGCAAAGTCCTTCAAATCGGGCATACACAAGCTCGTAGCTTATTGCGAGGGCGACACTCTGAGGCAGAACGTGGAGATATTCTCGTTCAGCGACAAGCGTCCGGCAAGCGAAACCCACGACTGGTTCTACTGTGAGGGCAGCACGTTCCCCACCGACGGCAAGCCGGTGCGCATCCAGATAGGCTCTTCCGACGAAGACCAGTACATCCTCTACACCATTTTCGCCGAAGACAAAGAGCTCGAACACGGCACCATACGCCAGAGCAATGCCCTCACCACCAAGCAATACACCTATCGCGAGGAATATGGCGACGGCATCACCGTCACCTTTGCATGGGTGAAAGACCAGCGACTCTACACCCACTCGGCAACCATCATGCGCCCGCTGCCCAACAAGAAGCTCAAGCTGACGTGGCAGACATTCCGCGACAGGCTCACTCCGGGACAGCAGGAACAGTGGACAGCCCTCGTCACCACCCCCGACGGAAAGCCCGTCAACGCCCAGCTCATGGCCACACTGTATGACAAATCGCTCGACCAGATAAGCCGGCACCAATGGTTTTTCAGCCCTTCGCTCTACAGAGTCGTGCCGAGCGCATCGTGGGGAAGCACTTCCATCGGCTCTCTCACCCTACGTTACTGTGTGCCGGTCAAGGGACAGGACATCTACGACACCGAATACAGCACCATAGCATCCCACTACTATCAAGAGCTTTGCCGTGCGCCACGTCAGGAACTGATGCCGCTGCGTGCTGCACTGGGCAGTGCGCCCGGCAGCAAGAGGGCTGTCATGGTCAGAGGCAGTGCTAAACATGCAGGAGAGGTGGACTATCAGGCAGCCAACTATTATGTGGTTGAGGAACTCAACGAGAGTGCTGTCACGCTCGAAAAGAAAGCCATTCCCGTTGCCGGTGAGGAAGAAGAGGGCTCCGAGAGCGGCGCAGCCCAGGTGCGCGAGAACCTCAACGAGACCGCTTTCTTCCTTCCACAGCTCAGCACCGATGCCAAAGGGCGCGTTGTCATCAACTTCACACTGCCCGAGAGCATCACCACGTGGCGCTTCATGGGTCTGGCCCACGACAAGGAAGTCCGCTACGGCTGGCTCGACGGCGAGGCCGTGGCATCGAAGACGGTCATGGTGCAGCCCAATATGCCGCGCTTCGTCCGCCATCACGACAAGGCACAGATTGCCGCCCGGCTGATGAACACTTCGGAGAAGGCTGTCGGCGGCACCGCACAGATAGAAATTCTGGAGCCTACAACCGAGAAAGTGCTCCACACCGCCACCCTGCCATTCTCCATCGAAGCCCAGAGCACCTCGCAGGTGAGCTTCCCGGTCGATGCCACCGAGCTGCCGCAGCTCGTCATCGTGCGCATGAAGGCCAGCGGCGACGGCTTCAGCGACGGCGAACAGCACTACCTGCCCATCCTGCCCGACGAGGAAATGGTGCTGAACACCGTTCCCTTCACGCAGCACGAGGCCGGAGTGAAGACCATCGACGTGGCCAAGCTCTTCCCGGAAACATCGTCGAAGCTAAAGCTCACAGTGGAATACACCAATAATCCGGCATGGTTCATGGTTCAGGCACTGCCCTTCGTGGGCGATGCCGATGCCGACAATGCCATGAGTCTGGCTGCGGCACTGTATGCCAACACCATCGGACGCAACATCATCAGCTCGTCGCCACGGATAAAGCGCGTCATAGAGCAGTGGCAACACGAAACGGGCGGCGAGTCAACGCTGCTCAGCAACCTGCAGAAGAACGCTCAGCTGAAGGAGCTGATGCTCAACGAGACCCCGTGGATGCTCGATGCAGAGAAAGAAAACGACCAGAAGCAGAGCCTCATACGCTTCTTCGACACCAACACGCTCAACCAGAAGTGCGCTGCTGCGGTGAAGAAGCTCCAGCAGTTGCAGCTTGCCGACGGCTCGTGGGCATGGTGCAAGGGCATGGAAGGCAGCCCCTGGATGACCGGTTCGATACTGACAACGCTCGTAAGGCTCAACAACATGGCCGGACAACAGGCCGACACAGAGGAGATGATGACCAAAGGCTTCGGCTTCATGCACCTGTTCATTGACAAAGAGGTGAAGTATCTGAAGGAAGCTCAGAAGAAAGGAACCAAGAATCCGCGCCCCAGCGAACTGGCAGTGCAGTATCTCTATTCGCTTGCAATAGGCAATCCGAAGCTCTCGCCCACTGCCAAGGCAAACCGAGACTACCTCGTCGGCCTGCTCTCGAAGCAGACAAAGGAGTTCAGTATCTACGGAAAGGCTGTCTCGGCAATAATCCTTGCCGCCAACGGACACACCAAGAAAGCCAACGAATACCTGCAAAGCATACAGGAATACACGGTCTACACCGAGGAGATGGGCCGCTACTTCGACACTCCCAAGGCTGGTTACAGCTGGTTCGACTACCGTATTCCCACCGAAGTGGCTGCCATAGAAGCCTTCAAGATGCTTGTGCCCGGCGACCATCAGACAGTGGAGGATATGCAGCGGTGGCTCTTGCAGTCGAAGCGCACGCAGGCTTGGGACACTCCGCTCAACTCTATCAACGCCATATATGCCTTTGCCGACAACTCTAAGATTGACGTTCTGGATGCCGACGGAGCACCGACGGTGCTGAAACTCGACGGAAAAGCCATCGACCTGCCTACCGCCACAGCCGGACTGGGCTACGTAAAGACAGCCATCGAGAGCCCCACGGCATCGGTGTTCACTGCCGAGAAGAGCACTCCCCACACCAGCTGGGGAGCCGTTTATGCACAGTTCATGCAGCCAATGTCGGACATTGAGCAGGCATCATCGGGCTTACGTGTCAAGCGCGAGTACTTCACGCCCGACGGCAAAGCCTATGAGAGCGGACAGATGGCTCTCAGCGTAGGCCAGAAGATACGTGTGCGCCTCACCATCGAAGCCGACCGCGACTACGACTTCGTGCAGGTTATCGACAAACGGGCTGCCTGCCTTGAGCCGGCAGCACAGCTCAGCGGATACCACTGGGGCTGCTACATTGCGCCGAAGGACTATACCACCACCTACTACTTCGACCGTCTGAGCAAGGGACGCCACAAAGTGGAGGCCGAATACTACGTAGACCGCTCTGGAACCTACCTCAGCGGCACCTGCACAGCCCAGTGTGCCTACGCTCCTGAGTACACAGGACGGGCCAAGGCGGTAGAGTTCAACGTGAAATAAAGCCCCCCGGCCACACCTTATATATATTATAGAAGACAGAGCTCACATCAATCATCGCATGAAAACCATCAACCTACGACGCGTGCTGTCGCTAACAGCACTCAGCGTGCTCACCTTGAGCGCGACAGCACAGCAGATAACGACCAAACATCCCATAGTAGACCTGGGCCGGGTGACGTATCGCCAGCCCGTCACTGCCGACTTCCAGCTGCGCAACAGCAGCCGCAGCGAAATCACAATCAATGAAGTGCGCACCAACTGCGGCTGCACCGTGGCTAAGTTTCCGCGCCAGACCATAGGCCGCGGCAAGGAGTTCATCGTCTCGGCAACCTACGACGCCAAGCAGCTGGGCCACTTCGAGAAACTCGTGGGAGTGTTTGTCGACGGGCAAAAAGAGCCTTTCGTCGTCAAGCTGCGCGGCGTAGTGGTGAGCGACATGAGCGATTTCGACGGGTCATACAAGCATCTGCTCGGCCAGCTTCAGGTGGATAAGGACAACATTGAGTTCGACAACGTGAACCGAGGCGACCGTCCTGTGCAGGAGATACACATCCTGAACAACAGCAAGAAGACCCTGGAGCCAGTGCTGATGCACCTCCCGTCCTATCTGTCAGCCACCGTTTCGCCTAAGAAGATAGCCCCGGGCCGCTCGGGAATAGCCACCATCACGCTCGACAGCTACGGCGTACACAACCTCGGTCTCACCCAAACCAACATCTATCTGGGCGAGTTCCCCGGCGACAAAGTATCGGAATCGAACGTCATTCCCGTCACAACGGTGCTGCTTCCGGCACGCCAGAACCTCACCGAAAGCGAGCTGGGCCGCGCTCCACACCTGCAACTCACACCGCGTTCGTTCGACTTGGGCGAGTTCGGAAGCAAGAAAAAGAAGAAGGGAGAGATAATAATCCACAACGCGGGACAGAGTACGCTGCGCATCAACTCGCTGCAGATGTTCACTCCGGGCATCGAAGTGAAGCTCGACGACACCCGCATTGAACCCGGAAAGACCGCCAAGATGAAGCTCACAGCCTATAAGAACCAGCTGAAGAAGGCCCGCACGCAGCCCCGTATCCTAATGATCACCAACGACCCAGACAACTCCAAGGTGGTGATAAACATCAACGTAAAGTAAGACCACTATGTTTCAGGTAGAGATTGACGAGGGCAGCGGCTTCTGCTTCGGCGTAACCACAGCCATAAAGAAAGCCGAAGAAGAGTTGCATCAATACGCCCACACCCACGAGGGGCAGTCCGTTCTCCCCCCCGAGGGGGAACAGAGGGAGTCTTCCGGAGCCGTGCTCTACTGTCTGGGCGACATTGTCCACAACTCAATGGAGGTGGAACGCCTCACCCAACGCGGACTCGTGACCATCAATCACGACCAGATGTCCGAGCTCCACGATGCCAAGGTGCTCCTGAGAGCGCACGGAGATGCCACGTGCCCGGTGGTGCTTCAGTTGCAGCGAAGAATACGCCGGCAGTACGACGATTGCCCCGACGCACAGATCGTTATATTCGGCAAGAACGGCCATGCCGAGGTGCTGGGACTCGTCGGCCAGACCGACAACCACGCCATAGTGATTGAGCATTTCGAGGAAGTGAAGCGACTGGACTTCAACCGCGACATCTATCTTTACTCTCAGACAACCATGTCTTTGGACGATTTCCACCGCATCATTGCCTACATCCAGGAGCACATCTCGCCCAAAGCCACCTTCCGAAGCTTCGACACCATCTGCCGACAGGTGGCAAACCGTATGCCCCACATTGCCGAGTTTGCATCCCGACACGACCTCGTGCTCTTCGTGTCGGGCCGCAAGAGTTCAAACGGAAAGGTGCTCTTCAACGAATGTCGCAGCGTGAACCCCAACAGCTACCACATCGAGAGTGCCCGAGAGATAGCCCCACAATGGATTGAGGGCGTTCAGACGATAGGCATCTGCGGTGCCACCAGCACCCCAAAGTGGCTCATGGAAGAATGTCGCGACCGCATACTCGCCATAGAAGAGGGACAGAGCAAGGGGGAAGGAGCAGGGGGGAAGGGGCAAGAGAATAGTTCATGTGTCCGCAGCCCGCAAAAGCTCTAACTGTCTTTTGGGGAATCAAGCAGGCTAAAACTATCCTCTTGCCCCTTCCCCCCTGCCCCTTCCCCCATCCTTCTCACCCCTTTCCTCTCACCCCGACCACCTAACAAACAAAACGAAACAACACCATTAAATACTATTATGAAAAAAATCTTCACTACTTTGCTGCTTCTGAGCATAAGTTTAGTGCAGCTATGGGCAGCTCCTGTAGACCGCACAAAGGCACTGCAGGCAGCTCAGGCTTTCCTCGCAAGCAAGGGAATAGCCCTGAAAACCAATCTCAACACGGCCTACCGCGCACCACGCAAGGGCGCACCGGCACAGTCGCAGGCCGCCAGCTACTACATTTTTGCCAACGGCCAAGGCGGTGGCTTCGTGGTGGTGTCGGGCGACGACCGCACACCGGCTATCCTGGGCTACTCAGACAGCGGCACTTTCGACGAGAGCAACATGCCCGACAACATGCGTGCATGGCTGCAAACCTATGCCGACCAGATTGAAGCCCTCGACTCGCAAGCCGACAAGGTGACTGTCAGAAAGGCCAAAAGCCGCAAGGCATCACAAGCAACATCGCACTCGGTGGCACCTATGCTCACCACAATCTGGGATCAGGGCACTCCCTACAACAACCTGTGCCCTGACCATCAGAGCGGCGAAAAGACCGTTACAGGCTGCGTAGCCACCGCTATGGCGCAGATGATGTACCACCACCGTGCCGCAAGCACAACTACGCTGCTGAAAGCCACCGATGCCTACACCACCCAATCGGTCTCAATCAGCGTACCTTCATACCCCGCCGGGTCGCCAATCAACTGGAACGACATGATTGACGACTACTCCAAAGGCTATACCGAAGCACAAGGCACAGCCGTGGCGCAGCTCATGGCCTATGTCGGCAGTGCGTTGCACATGGACTATAATATCGGGAATAACGGCGGTTCGGGCGCAGCACCCGAACAAATGGCCTACGCCCTGAAGCAACACTTTGGCTACGATGCCTCAACGAAGCTCATCTACCGCAACAGCTACGACATTGAGAGCTGGGAAAAGCGCATCTACGACGAGTTGCAGGCCAACCGCCCCGTAGTCTATGGCGGTAGCTCAAGCAAGGGTGGCCACGCCTTCGTTATCGATGGCTTCGACGGCGACGAGCTGTTCCATGTGAACTGGGGCTGGAGCGGACAGAGCAACGGATACTTCCTGCTCTCTATCCTCAACCCAAACAACACCACCGGCATTGGTGCCAGCAGCAGCAGCGACGGCTACTCCATAGAGCAGGCTGCATTGGTAGGAGCACGTCCGGCCACAACCTCCACCACATTCCATGTGCCCGAACTCTGTGCACAGCCCAACAACGTTGAGAACGGAAACATACACTACACCTTCGCTAACATATCGACCAAAAATATGTACTCGGATCTGGGCATCGGCTACATCGACAGCAACAACAACATTGTACTTCTCAAGAACAAAGGCTACGATTTTCAGTTCGGAAGGGACGGAATATTTCCCGACATAAGCTTCAGCTTAAGCTATTCGGCCTTCCCCGAAGACGGCACCTACGACATCTTCCCCATCTACAAGCCTCAGGGAAGCACCGAATGGTATCTCTGCGACACCGACGACCACCTCGCGCTGACCGCCACGCGCCAAGGCACCAGCCTGGCAATCAACGACGACAACATCTACTACAGTGGAACAGAAAGCATCAACATCACTTCCATCACCTTCCCAGGCGCTAAGATGGTTAAAGTTGAGCAGCCGGTGAAAGTGAGCATAACCAACAACGGCGACGAGTACAACGGCGTACTGTACTGCTTTGCCAGCACAAGCAGCACGAAAGGCGAATTTATGTCGAGAACGGGCCTCGCCATGAAACCCGGCAGAAGCCAGACCATCGACATGGCGTTCACTCCGAAGACTTCCGGAACGTACAACGTGTGGATATGCACCGACGAAGACGGCACCAACGTGCTGGCCCAGAGCACGGTCACCATCACCGAAGCCAGCAGCGAAAAGAACCTGAATGTCAGCAGCTTCACCCTCAACAACCTTTCTGCCGACGGCACGACTATCTACGGAAACGACATCAGTGGCTCGATTGTCATAACAAACACCGGCTCGACTGCGTTCAGCGGCGACATCATTGTGTTCCTTATGGCAAGCGACACACAGTATAGCGGCTACAAGTCGGTAGACTACAAGATGCCCAAACTGAGCCTTGCAGCCAACGAATCGACAACAATCGACTTCAAATTCAACAATCATGGGGGGAACAGATACTATGTCCTGCAGCTCATATACAATACTAACGACTATCCTGCGCTCAACGGCGGTATCAGCTCCTTCTACCTTCTTGAGCCCGGAGTGACCGTCTACAAAGCCGACGGCACATCCTCTGCGACAAAGGCGGGCAGTAGCATCACCATTGCCGACGATGTAGTGGCTGTTGATTTCGCCGGACTGACTGGCATCGAGAGCATCGAGCCAAACCAGAATCCCAACGTGCTGTACTACTTCGACTCTGCCAGCGACGTGCCTTCGGCTCTCACCGGCAACATCGTATGCGGCGAAACAGCCGGCACTATCAACCTCGACGACCAGTACGCCTTCTACGTTCCCAAGACCTTCACAGCCCAGTCTGCCTGCTACAAGCGCACAAACACCATCGGAACCAACGGCACAGGCGGATGGGAAACGATGGTATTGCCCTTCGATGTGAACGACGGCATCTACCAGGACAGCCGCAAGCTCGACTGGTTCAAGGCCGACGGCGAGAAAGACAAGAACCTCTGGGTGATGGACTTCGCCCGCGACCAGGACGGCACGGTGGTCTTCGGCTATGCCTCTTCGATAGAAGCCAACCGCCCATACATCATCGCCGTGCCCTACGACAGATGGGGTGAAGAGTGGAACCTCGTGGGCAAGGAACTGTCGTTCCGCGCAAACAATGTCACCATCCTCAGCGAAGCCATTGCAGCCACGGGCTCGGCGAACTACGTCTTCAAGGGCACGACCATCGCAAAGCAGCTCACCTCTGCCTATCTGATGAACTCCGAGGGCACCGCCTTCCTCCTGACAGACGGCGAGGCCAAGCCTTTCCGCGCATACTTCGTAGGCAAGAACGACGCAGCCAATGCCGCACGACAGCTCAGCATATATATCGCCGACGACACGCCGACAGCCATTGCGCTGCCAAATGTCAACACCACGCAGCCTTCGGCTATCTTCAACCTCAGCGGAATGAAGGTTGGACAGACCAGCAACGCCAGCGACGGCACGACCACACAGAACCTGCCGAAGGGCATTTACATCATAAATGGTAAGAAAATCGTAAAATAACACAGCCATGAAAGCAACATACAAGCATCCACAGATAAAGAAAATCACAACAGAAACAGAGTCGCTGATGGGGCCTGGAGCCAGCTCAGCCAAACCGCCTACCGTGGGGGGAGCTCGACAAAGCACACTCTACGACAACGGCGACGAACCAGACAACTCCCTCGCCCTGCCTCGCATCAGTAGCGTCTGGGACGAATAACCAACAACCAAGCCGGTAAGCACGCACCACAGCTGCTTACCGGCTTTTTGATTGCAGCCTGGCAAGAAAGTAATATGAGTCATATTACTTTCCCATAGGGCCTATAAGACCTATAAGTCACATAAGTCTTATTAGACCTATAGGCCCCAATTAGTGCCCATAAGCATAATCATTGCCATTCACCATTGCCTGTTTATCAGCAAGGCGGATGCCAGAATGTCACCACCTTGCGACAAAACGGCAGTTCGCAGGGCGTAGGCACAGGATTTGAGCGATAGTTTACGGAAAACAACAAACAAAAGATAATAGAAAGGAGAACCAATTATGACATTCGACAAACTGACTATCAAAGCACAGCAGGCTGTTCAGGCTGCCGCCGACATAGCCCAGCAGAACGGCCAACAGAGCATTGAGCCTGTGCACTTGCTTGCAGGCATCAGCGAGAAGGCCCCCGACGTGGTGAAGTTCCTCTTCCAGAAGCTCGGCATCAACCCACAACAGGTCGACACCCTGGTGCGCAGCGACATGCAGCACCTGCCCCGCGTCCAAGGCGGAGAGCCATATCTCTCGGCAACGAGCAACAAGGTGGTGCTCGAGGCCGAAGCCATTTCGCAGAAGATGGGCGACGAGTTCGTGAGCATCGAGCCGCTGCTGCTGGCCCTGCTTCGCGTGAGCAGCACCGCAAGCCGCATACTGAAGGATGCCGGAGCCACCGAGCAGGCACTGCTGCAGGCCATAAGCGAGCTGCGGCGGGGCGGCAAGGTTGACAGCCGCAGTGCCGAGGACAACTACCAGAGCCTCGCGAAGTATGCCAAGAACCTCGTCGAGCAGGCCCGCACGGGCAAGCTCGACCCCGTGATAGGCCGCGACGACGAGATACGCCGCGTGTTGCAGATACTCTCGCGCCGCACCAAGAACAATCCCATACTCGTTGGCGAGCCCGGCACGGGCAAAACGGCCATTGCCGAGGGGCTGGCCGAGCGCATAGTGCGCGGCGACGTGCCCGAGAACCTGAAGAACAAGCAGCTCTTCTCGCTCGACATGGGTGCGCTGCTGGCCGGAGCCAAGTACAAGGGCGAGTTTGAGGAGCGCCTCAAGAGCGTTGTGAAGGAAGTGGTGGAAAGCAACGGCGAGATAATTCTGTTCATCGACGAGATACACACGCTCGTGGGAGCCGGTGGCGGAGAGGGAGCCATGGATGCCGCCAACATTCTGAAGCCGGCACTGGCCCGTGGCGAGCTGCGGGCGATAGGCGCAACCACCCTGAACGAGTATCAGAAGTACTTTGAGAAGGACAAGGCTCTGGAGCGCCGCTTCCAGACAGTGATGGTAGACGAACCCGACGAGCTCAGCGCCATAAGCATACTGCGTGGTCTGAAGGAGCGCTACGAAAACCACCACAAGGTGCGCATACAGGACGATGCCTGTATTGCCGCCGTGCAGCTGTCGGAACGCTACATCAGCGACCGCTTCCTACCCGACAAGGCTATCGACCTGATGGACGAGGCGGCTGCCAAGCTGCGCATGGAGCGCGACTCGGTGCCCGAGGAACTCGACGAGGTGAGCCGCCGTCGCCGCCAGCTGGAGATTGAACGCGAGAGCATACGCCGCGAACTGCCTTCGGAGGGCACGGCAGACGGCAAGAGCAGCGAGAAGCTGAGCCAGCTGGACAAGGAGATTGCCGACCTGCGCGACAAGGAAACGACCATGCGCGCACAGTGGGAAGGCCAGAAGTCGCTGGCCGACAAGCTACAACAGACCAAGGAACGCATGGAACAGCTGAAGTTTGAGGCCGACGGTGCCGAACGCGAAGGCAACTACCAGCGCGTGGCAGAGATACGCTACGGCGAGTTGCAGCACTTGCAGGACGAGGCCAACGCCCTTCAGCAGCAGATAGACGCAGCCTGCGAAGGCTCGACAGGCGGCGGCATGGAGGTGACAGCCGACGACATAGCCGAAGTGGTGAGCCGCTGGACGGGCATACCCGTGACCAAGATGCTGCAGAGCGAGCGCGAGAAGCTGCTCCACTTAGAGGAAGAGCTTCACCGCCGCGTAGTGGGACAGGACGAAGCCATCACTGCCGTGAGCAATGCAGTGCGCCGCAGCCGTGCCGGGCTGCAAGATCCGAAGCGACCAATAGCATCTTTCATCTTCCTCGGAACCACCGGAGTGGGCAAGACGGAGCTGGCAAAGGCTCTGGCCGAGTACCTCTTCAACGACGAGAGCATGATGACGCGTATCGACATGAGCGAATATCAGGAGAAGTTCAGCGTGTCGAGGCTCATCGGAGCACCTCCGGGCTACGTGGGCTACGACGAGGGAGGCCAGCTCACCGAGGCCGTTAGGCGCAAGCCATACAGCGTGGTGCTGTTCGACGAGATTGAGAAGGCTCATCCCGACGTGTTCAACATCCTGCTTCAGGTGCTCGACGACGGCAGGCTGACCGACAACAAGGGACGCACCGTCAACTTCAAGAACACTATCATCATCATGACGTCGAACCTTGGAAGCCAGCTGATACGCCAGAGTGTGGGTGCTGACCCCGCTGCCTTTGCCTCCACGGGCGACAAGGCTGCGCAGAAGACCGACGCGCTGAAAGCGCAGCTCATGGAGATGCTGAAGCAGACCATACGGCCAGAGTTCCTCAACCGTATCGACGAGACCATCATGTTCCTGCCGCTGAACAAGGAGGAGATAGCACAGGTAGTGAGGTTGCAAATCGACGGTGTGAAGAAGATGCTTGCCCAGCAAGGCTTCACTCTCGAAGCCACGCCGCACGCCATAGCCTATCTTGCCGAGGAAGGCTACGACCCGGAGTTCGGCGCACGACCCGTGAAACGAGCCATACAGCACCTTGTGCTCAACGACCTGTCGAAGCAACTGCTTGCCGGAAACGTGAGCCGTGAGCGGCCTATCACTATCGACTCGTTTGGCGACGGCCTGACATTCATAAACCAGTAGCCCTCTCCTGCCCTCCCCCAGACGGGGAGATGGGACAGCGGCGGAGAGAAAATAGAAAGGAGCAACCTTGCATAACACAATCAGCAAGGCTGCTCCTTATTCGTTTGCAGGCTCCTCAGACAACGCCTGGAGCTGCCGGTGGGTTGCTATTTGGCAACTTTCTTTCCGTCGACTATGTAGATTCCGTGACCCAGTGGGCTGAGGTCGGTGCCAAGGTAGCGACCGTCGAGCGAGTAGATGCCCCAAGCGGCGGCTTTGCCAGCAGCCTTGATGCTGCCTATGCCGGTAGCTGTATTCTTCACATAGAGCACGGCTGGGGTTAGGTCAGAGGTGCTGGTGTAGTTGGTGAAGCGTGGAGTGAAGCCACTGTTGTAGTTGAACCATATACGTCCAACATAGGTAGTTGACTTTGCATCGACCACATAACCGTCGTCGGTGGGGGTGATGAGCCATGTTGCCTCTGCCGTAGAAGATGACTTTATGCTCTTGGCCGAGGTTGCACTGACGTACTTGCCGTCGGCCATACGCAGCGAGTAGCCCGCAGATGAGCCGCCGAGCGTGAACACCTGTGCGTCGCCCTGATTGGCAGTGTTGCCGTCGAGCGTGATGTCTACGCACTGGAAGTAGGAGCTGCGCCAGCCGGAATAGATGGCACCGGGGGCCTTGGCGTATTGCTCGCACACAAGGATATACTCGTTGCCCGGGGCTATCTGGTCGTCTCTTGTCACCTTGACAAACTCGCCATCGCCTGTCACGGGGTCGTCGGACTCGGTAGCGCCGAACACGAAGCTTACTGTGCCGTCGCTGTTCTGCGTGATATTGGTGATGGGCTTGTTCATAAGCTTGCTGCCGTCGGCGTTTTTGTTGTATAGCTTGGCAGCAGGAGCGGAGTTGTTGGTCAGCTTATTGTTGCCATTTGCTGGGTAGAGGTCGGTGGATGTGGTCTGTTCGGAGTAGTAGCCGCCGGGCATCCAATACTGTGAGTCGTCGTCGTTGTCGGCATGGAAGATGGTCAGGCGCTGGTGGTCGTTTCTTACGACCTTTTGATTTTCGTCATAGTAGTTTCCCATAGTGTTCACAACGTTGTATTCCCAAGCCCCGGGGGTGTAGTCAACGTGGGTTATCATCAGTCCGCGGCTCGGAATATACTTGTCGTAGCCGGTCTGCTGACGGTTCTCTAATACGTAGTACTCGTTCTTGTTGCCGTCGTTGTAGATAACATAGAACTCTCCGCCATCGGTGATAGGCTTCAGTTTCTTCACTTCGGTGTACTCCGTAAGCTCTATTGGCTGCTGCCATCCGGCCACCCAGCGCTCGTATCCCGAGTAGGCAGGGGGCGTGTAGCCGTTGTCGTTGCTCGTTCCTGAGCACATAAGGTCGAACTCTCCCATTCCGAAGTGGCCTTGGTAGCGGGTGTCGTAGAGGTCGGGGTAGCCCAGACAGTGGCTGAACTCGTGGCAGATAGTGCTGATGCCGTCGAGTCCGCCGGTGCGGTTAATCTCATTGCTGCACGCGTAGGTGTTGATGGTCACGCCGTCGAGGGTAATCGGCTGGACTTTGTCGGATGCAGAGAGCTCCCACTCGTGGGGCCACACCACATCGGTATCTTTATAGTAATAGTCGGCCTCACCATGTCCGGCATAGAGAATGAACACCTGGTCAACTTCTCCGTCGCCATCCCAGTCGTACTTTGAGAAGTCAACCTGACCGTCGACGAGCTGGCAAGCCTCAACAACCATCTCTTCGGGGCGCATATCATTGTCATCGGAATCGTTCTCTCCGTAGTACTTATATTCCTTTGAAAGCGTCACAGGCCCCACCACGTCGAACGTCAGAAGGAACTGTCCGCCGCTCTGTGCCCTGAAATAGTCGCTCACTGAGCCTTTGAAGCCATTGCCTGTATAGTTCTCCGCATTGGCTATGTCATTGAAAAGAGCCTGATTATGGCCACTTGCAAATGATTTATTCTGGAAGTTTACGAGGATGATAAGCCCCTTCTTCTCGCCAACAAACTGGTTTGTGGCAAAATCGGCGCGCGCTTTCATTGCCTTACGTAGGCGCGTATTGCGGTGGCGGTTGGCCTTCATGACGCGCTTTTCCGCGTTGAGGGTCATGGCTTCGATGTCGGCCTTCACATAGAAGTCACCCTGCTGCGACCTGACATAGCGCGTGCCATCCTCGGCAATCATAAAGTGCAGGTGTTCGTCGCCTACCAATGTGGCGCGCACTTGGCTGCCGTCGGCAAGTGTGATGGTTGCCCAGATGCCACGCTTCGCCGGTACGGCACTTGCGCAGACAGCCATTAAGAGCAATGACAGCAGCATAAATAGTTTTCTCATAGTATCTTAATTGTTTGGGTTATAATTATTTCCGTCTGCAAAGGTGGGCATTTTCGTTCACAATAAGCACTAACGTGCTAATGATTTATATCTTTATCTTATTAACACATATAAATCACATATTTATAGCTTCTTAGCCAATAAAAAAGCACAGACGGACATGCTGTCCATCTGCGCTCTGATTGTAATCGTACTGATATAAGGCTACACCTTATTATATTATAAGGCTATTTGCCACACGTCGGGGTCCAGGGCTTGAGCTGCTGGAAGAAGTCGTTGCCCTTGTCGTCGACCAAGATAAAGGCCGGGAAGTCCTCAACGGTGATGCGCCAGATTGCTTCCATGCCCAGCTCGGGATATTCCACGCACTCAATAGACTTGATGCTCGACTGCGAGAGCACTGCCGCCACACCTCCGATGGTGCCCAGATAGAAACCGCCATGCTTCTTGCAAGCATCTGTTACCACCTGCGAGCGGTTGCCCTTTGCTATCATCACGAGGCTTGCGCCGTGGTCCTGGAACTCGTCTACGTATGGATCCATGCGGTTGGCAGTGGTCGGACCCATTGAGCCGCAGGGATAACCGGCGGGAGTCTTGGCCGGTCCGGCATAGAGAATAGGATGGTCTTTGAAGTACTGCGGCATATCCTCGCCAGCATCCAAACGTGCTTTCAGCTTGGCATGGGCAATGTCGCGTGCAACGATAATGGTGCCCTTGAGGTTCACACGGGTGCTCACGGGGTACTTTGTAAGCTCCTTGCGGACTGCATCAATGCCTTTGTCGAGGTCGATAACAATAGCGTTGGCACCCTCGCCGGCCTTGGCAAACTCTGCCGGGATAAGTTCTGCGGGGTTGCTGTCCATCTTCTCGAGCCATATACCGTCGCGGTTGATTTTCGCTTTGATGTTGCGGTCTGCCGAGCAGCTCACTCCCATGCCAATAGGACACGACGCACCGTGACGCGGCAGGCGCACAACGCGGATGTCGTGAGCCAGTGCCTTGCCGCCGAACTGTGCTCCGAGACCAATCTTGTGAGCCTCTTCGAGGAGCTTGTTCTCCAGGTCTATGTCGCGGAAAGCACGTCCTGTTTCGTCGCCTGTGGTAGGCAGCGAGTCGTAATACTTTATCGAAGCCAGCTTCACGGTGAGCAGATTCTTCTCTGCCGAGGTGCCTCCGATGACGAATGCGATATGATATGGCGGGCAGGCTGCCGTGCCGAGGCTCTTCATTTTCTCAACGAGGAAGGGCAGCAATGTGCCTTCGTTCTGGATGGTAGCCTTGGTCATGGGGTAGAAATAGGTCTTGTTGGCCGAGCCACCGCCCTTTGCCACCATCACGAACCGGTATTCCGCACCCTCCGTGGCTTCGATATCGATCTGCGCCGGCAGGTTGCAACGGGTGTTGACTTCGTCATACATCGTCAGCGGAGCGTTCTGCGAGTAGCGCAGGTTGTCCTCGGTGAAGGTGTTGTAGACACCGCGCGAGAGAGCCTCCTCGTCCTCGAAGCCGGTCCACACCTGCTGTCCCTTCTCGCCGTGGATGATGGCTGTGCCCGTGTCCTGGCAGAAAGGCAGCACTCCCTTGCAGGCTGTCTCGGCATTGCGGAGGAACTGCAAGGCCACGTACTTGTCGTTGTCGCTGGCCTCCGGGTCGTTCAGGATAGCTGCCACCTGCTCGTTGTGCTCACGGCGAAGCATGAACTCCACGTCGTGGAAAGCCTGCTGAGCCAGCAACGTGAGCGCCTCGGGGCTCACTTTCACAATTTCCTTGCCTTCAAACTCTGCAACCGAAACACCTTCGGTGCTCAACAGGCGATACTCTGTGGTGTCTTCTCCCAGCTGAAACATAGGAGCATACTTGAATTCTGGTTTGTTTGCCATAATAATATCTGATTTAAAGTTTTGGTCTTTGGTGCTTGCCAGGGGCTGTTCTACTCCTCATAGTCAATCTCGTGGTCAAGTTGCTCGACGAAATTATTGAACGTATCGTCCTCAACATCGCCCATGGCGTATTCCTTTTCGGCATCCTTGCGTATCTCGGCAATCCATGCGCGGCGCGCCTTCACATAGTCGCTGTGTATCTGTTTCAGGTTTTCCTCGGTGAGTTCGGTGAGTCCGTAGTAGTCGAGTATCATGTTATAAGACCACGTCCACTGATATTTGCGGAAGTTATCGTTGATTTCGCGGAAGCGTTCGTTGACCTCCTGGATAGTCTCCAGCGTACCGTCCTTGATGTCGTCGATGATGCGCTGCTCCTCGCTTTCGGGCAGAAGGAGTCCTGAAAGGTCGTTCCACTTACCCTTTCCTACTTCTGACTGCGGTTCGCCCAGCCAGCCGCCTTTCACAGCTCGCTTCAAGACAGCACCCATATAAATGCGCAATGCTATGTCGTAATACTTGATACCCTTTCGCAGCGACGACGCGTTGATGACGTATTCGTGGTAGTTGTAGCTCGACACATTGTCGCCCGAAGCCTGCTGAAGGGCCTCCAGGATTTTCTTTCCCTCTACAATCTCGCCCACGGTGAACGGCGAGAGCCAGTCGAAATTGATGATACTCTTTCGCGACGAGGCTGCACGCTTGTCGCGCTTGGGCCATTTCTTGATGTCACGATAGAGTCCCACGGTGGTGATATTGCGTCCGGGAACGAGATACATGGTGTCGCCGTAGGCCATGAGGTAAGAAAACGGCAGGCAGCGGGTATCGGGATGGTGCATCAGCTTGCCGAAACAAACCGAGAAAGCACCGATGGTAGCCGGCATGAGCACGTATGAGCCACTGGCGGTCTTTGTTCCGCGCTCCAAGGTTCCGTAGTGGAGGGGTCCCATCTTGTAGGCATGGTTCGAGAAATTGGTGTTCGAGCCGGCATTGTAGAACGAGAACTCGCCTCCAATGAGCAGGCTCGACTTGTGGTGGCTGGCCGAGAATGGTCCGCAGAAGGCGGCACACGCCTCGCCGTTTGCCATGAAAGAGTTGGCAAAGAAGATGCTGGCCTCAGCCGTGAAACCGTTGGTTATCTGGCAGGCTTCGCCCACAAAGCAGTCCTGCATCTTAACGCTGTTGGTGATGGAGCAGCCGTTCGAGATGATTGAATTTTCGCAGATAACGCCCGTTCCGATATAAACGCTGTCGTCCTTCGAGCTCATTATGGTGCAGTCGCTCAGCCGCGAGGCTCCACTTATCTCACAGTCGTCGCACACCACGGTGTTGGTGATCTCCTTGGTATTGATTATCTTCACCCCGTTGCCTATCGTTCCGCGCTCCGGGTTGGTCAGTTTCACATCCTCTTTCACCATCCGGTGGATGGTTTCCTTGAGCTGACGGTCGTTGAAATGCTTCACCATGAACGCTGCCAACTGGCTGTTGAGCTCGGTGAAGAGTATCACATTGCCGTCGCCCATCTCGTTGAGCACCGACACCAGATGTCCTTCGCCATAGGTGGCGCCCTCTGTTGTCTCCATCGTACAGATGTTAGAGATGTAGCAGTCGGCACCGATAGTGTAGTTGTTGATGAAGTTTCCCACTTTCTCAATCAGGCAGTTGTCGCCCACTGTGACGTTTCTGAGCGTGGCATCGTTGATGCCTGCGTGCTTTGTGAAGCCGCTGCTCACCTCCACTTGTTTGTCGAATGTTCCGAGCTGAATGTCGCCATAGAACATCACACGATGGAAGAAGTTGGGCAGGAAGCCGTCTGCCACAACCACGCGGCTCCAGTCTTCGGCCCAGCAACTGTTCTCTTTCAAAATCAAAACCTCTTCAGAGGTCAGCTGTCTGTACTGTTTCATATAAGTAAGTTTATTCTTCTGTTGGGTAAAGAAAATCGTTATATGGATATTTCTGCACGTGCATCTCGCGCACTTTCTTATATAATATGGTGCGGAACTCCTCTATGTTGGTCTTCTCACGTGCCGAGATAAACAGGCACTGGTCGCCCATCTTGGCCATCCACGTGCGTTTGAGTTCGGCCAGAGATATGTTTTCGCGCGTCGGCGGCGTAAGGTCGTCGGGGTCTTTCTCGGTCCAGCTGTAGTTGTCAATCTTGTTGAAAACTATCATCGACGGCTTTTCAGCGCAGCCCAAGTCGGCAAGTGTCTTCTCAACCACTGCTATCTGCTCCTCAAAATCAGGGTGAGAGATGTCGACAACGTGCAGCAGCAGGTCGGCTTCGCGCACCTCGTCGAGTGTTGACTTGAACGAATCCACCAGGTCGGTGGGCAGTTTGCGAATGAAGCCCACCGTGTCGGCGAGCAGGAACGGCAGGTTGTCGACCACCACTTTCCTCACCGTGGTGTCCAGAGTGGCAAAGAGCTTGTTCTCTGCAAACACCTCGCTCTTCGAGAGCAGGTTCATTATGGTCGACTTTCCCACGTTGGTATATCCCACCAAAGCCACTCTTATCAGCCTGCCACGGTTCTTGCGCTGAGTGGTTTTCTGCTTGTCAATCTCCAGGAGCCGCTGTTTGAGCAGCGTTATTCGGTTCAGGATGATTCGGCGGTCCATCTCAAGCTGTGTCTCACCGGGACCGCGCAGACCCACCGTACCTTTTCCGCCACCGCCGCCGGAGCCGCCACCCTGACGTTCAAGGTGAGTCCACAGGCGTTGCAATCGCGGCAGCATATATCTGTACTGGGCCAGTTCCACCTGTGTCTTGGCATTGGCGGTCTGGGCCCTCATGGCAAAGATGTCGAGAATGAGGCTCGTGCGGTCAAGGATTTTCACCTTCAGCTCCTTCTCGATGTTGCGCATCTGCTTTGCCGAAAGCTCATCATCGAATATCACCATACCCACGGGACTCGTCTCCGGGGTCAGTTCCTCTCCGCGCTGGTTGCACTCGTCGGCTATGTCTTCCTGTCTTTGTATGTATTGCCGTATCTCCTCGAGCTTGCCCTTGCCCACGTATGTCACGCTGCTCGGGCCACCCACGCGCTGCGTAAACCGCCTCACGGTGACTGCTCCGGCTGTATCGGCCAGGAACTCCAGCTCGTCAAGATACTCCTTTGTCTTCGCCTCGTCCTGCTCTTGGGTGATAAGGCCCACGAGCACGGCTGTCTCGGCCTTGACTTCGGATATTACAAATTCTTTCATTATTGTCTGCTGAACATTCTGTTTAGCTGCAAAGATATGAAATAGAGATTGAAAAATGCCGCTTTGCGTTATTTTTTATTTAAGGCAGACGGCCTTTTTCGGACAAAAAGATTATTTTTGCATCGATTTATTAACATAAAACACGAAAATCATCATGCGACTAATCATTCAGCCTGACTATGCGGCCATGTCACGTTGGGCCGCCAATCACGTTATCGAGCGCATCAACGCTGCCGCTCCCACCCCCGAAAAGCCCTTTGTGCTGGGTCTTCCCACCGGTTCATCTCCCGAAGGAATGTATGCCGAACTGGTGAAAGCCTACCGCGAGGGGCGCGTTTCGTTTAAGAACGTACTCACTTTCAACATGGACGAATACGTGGGACTGCCCGAAGAGCACCCCGAGAGCTACCACTCGTTCATGGCCCGCAACCTGTTCGACCATATCGACTGCCCGAAAGAGAACATTCATATCCTCAACGGTAACGCCGCTGACCTGGAGGCCGAATGTGCTCACTACGAAGAGATGATAGCCGAGGCTGGAGGCATCGACCTCTTTCTCGGAGGCATAGGTCCCGACGGACACATTGCCTTCAACGAGCCTTACTCGTCGCTCAGCTCGCGTACTCGCGTGAAAACGCTCACCACCGACACCATCATTGCCAACAGCCGCTTCTTCGACAACGACGTGAACAAGGTGCCCAAGCTGGCTCTCACCGTTGGAGTAGGCACCGTGATGGATGCCCGCGAGGTGATGATTCTCGTCAACGGACACCACAAGGCACGCGCACTGAAAGCTGCCGTAGAGGGTGCCGTTACCCACGAGTGGACCATCTCTGCCCTTCAGACCCACCGCCACGGCATCATCGTTGCCGACGAGCCTGCCACCGACGAGCTGAAGGTTAGCACATACAAGTATTTCAAGGACATTGAGAAAGACAATCTCTAAGTTTCAACTCCCACAAACAATAAGTTCCCCACTGCCGGAAAGCCGACTGTGGGGAACTTCTTTTCCTTACGGTCATGCCGTAACCAGCTCTCGCCCCATTGCATGGAGCGTTTCCTTAAGCTTTTCCATCCGTTGAGGGGGCGGAACAGCCATCCCGTATATGTATTTATCCATCAGACTCTTGCTTATGCCCATAGCTTTCGCAACCTCCGAAGCATCAATCCATGGGAAACGAGCAAATATTCGGGCTACCTGATTGTCGTAATCGGGCTCGCCGCTGACAAAAAAACTCGACACGTGAATATCGGCATCAAGACATTCCCAACGAATGTCCTCTCCGTCGGCACTCACCGAATAGTCATTACGCTCGGCTGTACTGGCATCTTTCAGCTCAGGAAAAGCCTCAAGCGGACGGCTGAATGTGAGGCCGCTACGCGTCAGCATATTGATGCGACCGCCGTCAAACCAGATGTTCTTTATCCTCTCCATAAAGCTATTAGTTATTAGTCAAACCTCCTATGCCACTCTGCCATGAAGTCCTCTCGGTAAATAATACAAGTATCCACTGCCTTACGCAGCTCCTTTTCTTTCAATCCTTTGTTGTATATCACCTCTATCTCGGGCTCGAGGGCTATCTTTGCCTTTCGTCCGGCACAATCAATGTGAACATGAATGGGGTCATGCTCGTCCAGATAGAAATAGAACCTCAGTCCGAAAGCTATTAGCAGTGTTGGCATAGTTCTTCTGTATCAATCATATTGCAAATATATCACTTTTTTCTTTATGCCACTTATCCTCGGATAAAAAGTTTTAATTCAGCCCTGAAAGTTTTTTCCCGACCGCCCAAGGCAGCTTCCCGAGTGTGCTTATCATGGTTTCATCCCCTGCCCCACCCCCTCTTCGGCCATGAGTTTGCAGAAGTTGAATATATTTATTACCTTCGCGGCCAGATAACTGATGCTTATGTCGTTTGTTAGATTTCTGAAAAACTGGACCCTTCCCGTGGCAATGGCGTTCGGAACAGCCGTCTACCTCACCTTTGCCTACACTCCGCAGCTTGCCTCGGCAGCCCTGTTCTTTGCCCCGGTGTTCGATGCCATACTGCCACTGTTCATGTTCTGCATCCTCTTCGTGACGTTCTGCAAGGTTGATTTCCGCCGTCTCAGACCCGTGCCGTGGCACTGGTGGGTGGCACTGTTCCAAATATTGTTCGTCGCCATCATCGTCGGAGCCATCGTGACGTTCCATATCACGGGGCGCAACCTCATTCTGCTCGAAGCCATACTTACCTGCATAATCGGCCCGGCGGCTGCGGCGGCTGCCGTGGTGACGCAGAAGCTGGGCGGCTCGCTCGAGGAGATGACCACCTACACGTTCCTCTCCAACTTCATCACGGCCACACTCATACCCATCTGCTTCCCCATCATCGACAAGGCAGCCCACATCACCTTCCTCCAGGCTTTCTCTAAGATACTCTACGAGGTGTGTACGGTGCTGCTGTTGCCCATGTTGCTGGCGTTCATAGTGAAACATTCAATGCACCGCCTGCACCGACGCATAGTGTCGGTCAAGGACTTGAGCTACTACCTCTGGGCCGCTTCGCTGGCCATAGTCACCGGCACTACGGTGAAGAACATCTGCAACGCCGACACCACCGTGGGCTTCCTCTTCACCATAGCACTGCTCGGACTGGTGCTGTGCATAGTGCAGTTCAGCGTGGGCCGCTACATTGGCCACTTCTTCGGGGCAACGGTGTGCGCCGGACAGGCTCTGGGACAGAAGAACACGGCTTTCGCCATCTGGATTTCATACGCCTACCTGAACCCGTTGTCCTCCGTAGGACCGGGCTGCTACATTCTCTGGCAAAACATTATAAACAGTATTGAGATATGGCAAGAGAGAAAACATCATCCGCTGACAGAGCGCACGTCATAGAACCGATAGCCGTCTTCCAGTCGCCTTTTGCCACGAAGTTCGGCGTTCCGCGCCAAAGCGGACTCTCCGAGCACCTCCGAGGGCGCATCAAACTGCTGCCGCCATACAACAGGAAGGAGGCTCTGCGCGGACTCGAAGACTTCTCCCACCTCTGGCTGATATGGGGATTCTCTGCCAACAAGGGGCAAGGAGGTTCCCATAAAGAGCAAGAGAAAAGTGCTGAAACACCACACACTGCCAAATCCCCCTCCCTTGGGGAGGGGTTAGGGGTGGGTTCGCCTGAGCCTCCCTCCCTTGGGGAGGGGTTAGGGGTGGGTTCGCCTGAGCCTTCCTCCCTTGGGGAGGGGTTAGGGGTAGGTTCGCCTGAGCCTTCAACCCTTGGGGAGGGGTT
>ONLG01000060.1 GCA_900318625.1 uncultured Prevotella sp. | reverse complement strand
TGCTGCAAACGGCAACGATCCAGACTGGAACGAAGATAATCCTTACTTGTTTTCATCTCTTTTGGTAATTTAGGTATCAACCTTATTTACAAAAAGACAGGACGGGGTTGGGAAACCTGACGGCGGCCTCACCGTTTTCAGGTTTCGCCCACAGGACAGTTTGCAGAGGCTGACATGAAGGGCTGATGACGACGCAAAGCTGCTGTAGCTCAGGGTCTTGAGCAAAAAAGTGGGGGCGAACAGCATCACTGCTATATCGCCCCCTGCGGTTCCAAAACATTACTTCTTACGTTAAAAGAACTATTAGGCTACCGAACTTATCTAATTTCAAAAATAACTTGCACATTACGTCAGGATGTACTACATCCTCTATTAAAGCTTCTTCATGCTCTTCACCTCGGCAGGCGTGGCCGGAACGAGGCTTATGGCATAGCCGCCACCGGCTACCGACGTGAGCTTCAGGGCTGTGCGGCTGTCTACGAGGCCCTTGCGGATGCTGTAAGCCTGCGGGTTGGTCTTGTAATCGGAGTCTTTTGTGTCGGTGTAGACGGTAGCCACGAACTTCTGTCCCTTGGGCAGGAAGCTCAGCTTCAGTGCCGACTGGTGGGGCTGCGCGCCTGCCACCGAGCCAACAAACCAGCTGTCGGACTTCTTGTCGCGGCGTGCCACGGTGATATACTCCATAGGCTCGGCCTCAAGATATACCGACTCTGCCCAGTCGCATGGCACATCCTTGATGAACTGGAAGGCATCCATGTGCTTCTCGTAGTTCTCGGGGAAGTCGGCAGCCATCTGCAAGGGGCTATACATCGTCACATAGAGCGCCAGCTGTCCGCAGATGGTGCTGTTGACGTGGGAGCCGTTGGTGCAGTCCATCTCAAAGATGCCGGGAGTGTAGTCCATCGGGCCACCTTGCAGACGGGTGAAGGGCAGTATGGCGGTGTGGCCGGGCTTGGTGCCGCCGAAAGCCTGATACTCGGTGCCGCGTGCGCTCTCGTTGCCAACGAGGTTGGGCCATGTGCGGCACAGACCGGTGGGGCGCACAGCCTCGTGGGCGTTGACCATGACCTTGTAGTCGGCGGCGCGTCGGACGGCGTGCAGGTAGTGGTTCACCTCAAGCTGCGAGTAGTGGTGGTCGCCGCGCGGAATGATGTCGCCCACGTAGCCGCTCTTCACGGCATCGTAGCCATACTTGTTCATCAGCGCGTAGGCGCGATCCATGTACTTCTCGTAGTTCATCACGGACGACGATGTCTCGTGGTGCATCATCAGCTTCACACCCTTGGAATGTGCATAGGCGTTAAGTGCCTCGATGTCGAAGTCGGGATAGGGAGTGAGGAAGTCGAACACGTCTTCCTTCATGTTGCCGCTCCAGTCTTCCCAGCCAATGTTCCATCCCTCTACGAGCACCTGGTCGAAGCCGTGCTGGGCTGCAAAGTCGATGTATCGGCGCACGTTGGCATTGTTGGCAGAGTGGCGGCCCGAGGGTTTGGCCTTGGAGTAGTCGGTCTCGTCGAGCTTCACGCTTGGGAACTGCGTGGTGTAAGCCCAGTCGCCCTTGCCGGAGATCATCTCCCACCACACTCCCACGTACTTGGTGGGATGGATCCAGCTGGTGTCCTCAATCTTGCAAGGCTCGTTGAGGTTGAGGATGAGGTCGGAAGCCAGTATGGCTGTGGCCTTGTCGCTGACCATCACCGTGCGCCAGGGCGTGTGGCAGGGCGACTGGAGGTAGCCCTTGTCGCCGCGTGCGTCGGGCGTGAGCCATGAGAAGAAGGAGTACTCGCCTGCCTTCGGGCTCTCGAGCATGAGGTGCATGGCGGGATAGTTGACCAGTGCGGCCTCATGGATGTTGAGATAGAGTCCGTCGGCGGTCTTGAGCTGCAAGGAAGTCTGCACGCCGTTGTCGGAGAACACGGTCTGCGAGAGGTTGCCCGTGACGGCTCCGCGCAGCAGCGAGGGTATGTCGCTCACCTGCGAGCGGGTGTACTCATACTCCTGGGTGTCGTAGTCGCCCGGTATCCACCATGCCGTGGGGTTGCCGGGGAGGGCAAACTCGGTGCGTTCCTCCTTCACTACGAAGTAGTTGAGCTTGCCTTTCTGCGGAAACTCGTAGCGCAGACCGATGCCGTCGTCGTAGACGCGGAAGCGGATGTTCATGTAGATGTCGTTGGCAGGCTGGACAAGCTCCAAAAGCAGCTCGTTGTAGCAGTTGCGTATCGTGGACGACTCGCCCCATACGGGTTGCCATGTCTCGTCGAACGACGACTGGGTCGCGGCTTGCTCCCGGAAGCCGCTCTCGAGCGAGCGACCGTCCTTGAGCTGCAGGCCCAGGCGGCTGGTGCGCATGGCTGTCTTCTGCTTGTATGTGAGCTGATAGGTGGGAGCACCGTTGCTGTCGAGTTCAACGTCGAGGCACACTGCGCCCGAGGGCGACTTCACGCTGTGGGCCGACATCTGTAGCGTTGCTGCGAGGAAGAGCAGCAACAGGTTATAGGTTTTCTTCATGTTGGTTGAATGGTTTTCTATGGGTTTGTGAGTATTGGCCAACTACTTCTCCACGACTATCATCGTCCAGTACTTGAGCGACGGCAGGGTGAAGGTGACATAGCCGCCCGACTCCTGGAACGCAAGCTCCTGCGGAGCACCGCCCAGCGCATCGGGAGTGGCTACCCAGAGGCGCTTCACGCCAGAGGCTCTGAGCTTCAGGGGCACCGACGAGAGTGCCTTTGGCTCGGGCATATCGCTGTCCATGTCGCGCCAGCTAAGGCTGTTGGCCTGATTGAAGTTGAGGAGATGTATCACTTCTCGGTTGCCCACGGTCTTGGAGTAGGATGTGACCTTCTGCATCTGCGGCGGCCAGGAGTTGATTTTCATCTTCGAGCTGGTCGAGCTGATGTCGGCCACGCTCTCCGTGCCACCGTCGCGGAGCAGGTTCTCGTAGGCCACGAGGAAGTCGTAGTAGTGGACGAGTGCCTTGCGCAGCGAGCTCGAGATGGCAAGACTGCGGTTGGGGAAGTACTCGTGGCACAGCATATGGCCGTCGCCAAGCTCAAGGTGGGATGCGCCGATGGCAAACATCACGGCATCGGTGAGCAGCACGCCGGGCTCATTGAACTGCGAGCCGCGCTGGTTGTAGTTCATGTAGGCGGCAAACACCTGGTTGAGCTTGCCGGATGAGTAGGTCTGGTTGGCCTTGAGCGTGGTGAGCAGGTCGCTGAACTGCGACTCGCCGGCCCACATCTCGCTATACATGAAGTCTACGTTGCCCGTCTGCACGATGTTCTTCGAGGCATAGTTCGACACGGCGTTCATCACGAGGCTCTTTCCCGGATGGCGCGCTTTCATGGCATTGATGAGCGAAGCGAAGCCTTGGGGCAGGTTGACGTTGCCGCCATTGTAGTCGTACACCGATCCGCGGCTTCCCAGCTGGTCGATATGGAAGCCGTCGAAGTCGAAGCTGGCATACACATCGTCGTTGCGGTCGGCGAGATAGCTCTGCCACTCGGCGTTGGAGGGGTCAAGAAGGTAGATGTCGCTCTTCCATGAGTCGGGCAGAGGATGGTTGTCGTTGTTTGCATGGCTGCGATCCTTATACAGACGCCACTGGTTCTTCACCCCGTCGGCGGCTCCATCGTCGAGAGCACCGAAGCAGAGGTTGTAGAACATGGTCTTCATGCCGTACTTGTGGTGCTCGGCAATGAGGTTCTTCACCACCTGAGTGACCACCGAGCGGTTGGCAATGTCGGTATATGAAGTGAGCAGCGAACCGCGCGTGCCGCCCAACGGCCAGTGGTGCTTGTACTGCCAGTCGTAGTACTGCACGCCGTTGATGTGGCAACGGTTGAGGAAAGCAGCATCCTGGGCTATCACGCCTGCGGAGCGGGTGTTGTCGTAGTCAGCAACGAAGCCGTAGCGGGGAAAGCGCGACCAGTCGCTCGACACATCGACGCCCACCGTGCCGTAGACGGTCTCCACGGTCTCGGAGTCCTTGGTGTAGATGTCGACAAGGTAGCCGCGATAGTCGCCGGCGGGAGCTGTGCATGGCGATAGCGCACCAGGGCGTTGGCAGGAATGGCTCCCTCAACGCTGAAGGTGACAACGTCGCCCGGGGTATAGTGCGATTTGTCGGTGCTGATATCGAGAATGAGGTTTGCCTTCACGGTCTTACCGTCCGACGGAGTCGGCGTGGGCGTTGGCGTGGGGGTAGGCGTGGGTGTAGGGGTCGGTTCGATGGGCGAGGTAGAGTCGTCGCCACACGAGATCCACAACAGTGGAAGTGCCAATAAGAAATGATACGGTCTCATCTGAATCTCCTTTCTAATTGTTTTGGTTAATAAATTCTGGTTCAGAAGCCTTGCCTCAGCGCGGGTGCCGCGCGGCACGAAAGGTTAGATATGCCCGTACCTGGCGAGAAACCCGTCTGGGCAAAGCTTCCAAAAAATCAGTGCTTGATTACTGCTTGACTATCGATATTGTTTCCTCAAGCTGGTTGAGGGTGATGGTGTAGGTGCCGGCAGTGGTTATCTTCCACTTCTGGTCTATGCCGCCAATGGCAATATCAAGATACTGAGCCTTGCAGGCATCGCTGCTCTTGTCGATGAAGAGCATAGGCTCTACGTCGCCGGTGGGTTCGGCACTGGCCTTGGCCGACATGAACCAGGCTCCGTTCCAGTCGTCCTGCTTGTCGCAAGAGAACTTCAGCTCGCCAGCTGTGAGGTTGCCTGTCCACGTGAAGACGAACGGACTCTCGGTGGCTACCATCGGTGTGGCATTGCCCAGGTCCCAGCCGTTGGGCGTTGCGTCGCCAACGAGGTATATCATAGAATAAGGTGTGAACTCGCTCATAAGCATACGCTCACGGCCACTGCGGATGTCGACGCATATCTTGTACGCCTTGTCGGTCTCGCTGTCGTTGAGGAACCACTTGTTGTCGGGGTCGAAGCCCTTGACAAACGACATGGCGGTGTCGGTGTAGGGGGCATTGGCCTGAGTAGCCTTGAGCATATTCTCCCAACTGCCTGCGCTTGTGCCGAACTTGAACTCGCCGCCATTGCCCTGCTCAAAGAAACGACCATAGCGGAAGAGGAACGGATCGAGGGCATCGGGCTGCATCTGAACGAAGTTCCAGCTGGTGCAGCTGCCTACGAAGTAGAGCTGGTCGAAGGCAGGCGACTCGCCGTCTTTCTCAACGATAGTTATCGACGGTGCAAGCAGGTCAACGGTGACTTGATAGAAGTGGGCATTGGTGATCTGCCACTGGTCGTCAGGCTGGTCGTCGGAGGTGCGCAGCACGGGGTTGCCGTCGGTGCCCTTGTTGTAGGATGGCAGGAAGCTGCCAAGCGTGGTGATGAACTTGAAGTTGCCTTCGGTGAGCTGCCCCTCCCAAGTGAACTTGCCGTTGTCGGTGCGGGTCATGGCAGTGGCATTGTCGGCACTCCAGCCGCTCGGCGTGGCATCGCCAATGAGATAGAGCTCAGAGGTGACGGGCTCGTAGGGAGTCACCGTGAACTGCACCTCGGAGGTCTGCAACTCTTCTACGCCCTCAACGATAGCTATGACGCGTGCGTCGAGCGACACGGCTACGCCCGGATCAGCCTGGAAGTCGTTGAGCAGGATGCTGTTGAGGTCTTCGTTGTTAACGCTCCACTCGTAGGTCTGGGTGACGTTCTCGAGCGGTACAAACGTCTCGGCATATCCCGTTCCGGCCTTAGCCAGTTCGAGGATGTAGCTGATGCGGTGTCCAGTGTGGAAGTTGTTGCCCGAAGTCCATCTCAGTGTGAGAGCTTCGCTGGCGTGGTTCTGCTCGTTCAGCTCCGTAACGGCCTGGTCAAGAGTGAGGGTGAGCACGTCGGAACCTTTATCCATCTCTGCATAGTCGTTGTCGCTGCAAGCAAACGACACGAGGCAACCCAGCAGAAAGGCAGAAAACTGAATTATATTCTTTTTCATTGCTGTTCTTGCTAATTATGAATTACGAATTATGAATTATAAATTGCTTTAGTAGCCAGGGTTCTGAGTCATCAGAGCGTTGGCATCCATCTCGGTCTGCGGGATGGGGAAGAGCAGGCGCTCCTTGCTGACGCGCGACTTGCCTATCGACTTGAGGAAGTTGATTGCATAGTTGCCGTTGTCGATACGTATCATGTCGAACCAGCGGTGGCCCTCAAAGGCAAGCTCTATGCGGCGCTCGTGGATAATCTTCTCGCGCATCTCGTCCTGACTCAGTCCGCTCACGCCACTCAGTCCGGCACGGTAGCGCACCTCGTTGAGGGGAGCAGCAGCCTGTGCGGTCTGGCCAAGCTCATTGAGAGCCTCGGCTTTCATCAGCAACACGTCGGCAAAGCGATAGACAACGAAGTTCTGAGGATTGGTGTTGTACTCAGGAGAGATAGACTTCGGAACGAGGAACTTGCGCACGTTATAGCCCGTGCCAGAGTAGCTGCTCTTGTATTTCTTTCCGTCAAAGTCGGGACATCCCTCATACAGAATAGTCAGATCCTTGCGCTTGTCGCCTTCCTCATACTGCTCTACCATCTCCTTGGTGGGCTGGTTCCATCCGTAGCTGCCTGCCACGAAGTCGCTGTTGCGCGGTCCCATGAAGGTAGACATCCAGCTCGACTGCGGGTTGTTGCCCCAGAAGTCGTACTCGGTGTTGCCAGAGAACTGCACCTCGAAGATGCTTTCGGGGCCGTTGTTGATGGTTGCATCGAAGTTGCTCTCATAGCTGCAAGATGCCAGGTTGTAGCCCAGGCTCTCTACCTGCGAGCAGAGGCTTACCACCTCGCTGTAGTAGTCCTTGTGGTTGGGTGCCAGAGTGAGGTAGATGTCGGCCAGCATGGTGAGTGCGGCATCCTTTGTGGCACGTCCCACGTTTTGCGCATCGAGTTCGCTCTTGGTGGGAAGCATCTCCAAGGCGCGCTTGCAGTCGTTGATGATGAGGTTGTAGGTCTCTTCAACCGAGCTGCGAGCTATGTCGGTAGACTCGCCGGGGTTGAACGGCTCCACGCGAAGGGGCACTCCACCGTAGAGGCGCACCAGAACATAGTAGTAGTGAGCGCGCAGGAAGTAGGCTTCGCCCAGCGAGCGGCGCATGATGTCGGAGAGTTCCTTGCCCTCGAGAGCCTTGATGAGGATGTTGCACTGTCCGATGCCCACCCACGGCGAGCGCCACATATAGAGTGCCATGCCGTTGTCGCTCTGAGTAACGAAGTTGGATGCCTGGATAGTCTCCAGTCCGTCGGTTCCGCCACCGGCTCCCACAACGCTGTTGCCAGCCACTATGTCGAGAGTCCAGATGCGTTGGTTATACATGTTTGACGACTGCAAGGTGCGGTAGCAGGCATTTGCCATGTCTACGGCCACAGCGTCGGTAACGTTGATTTCCGGATCAACCTTGTCGGAAGGTGTCTTGTCCAGGAAGTCATCACTGCATGATGCCAGCGCGAGAGCCGACAGCAGTAGGATATATATCTTCTTCATTGTTTTCACGGGTATTAAAAGTTAAAGTTGAGTCCTATGTTGAACGTTCTCGAGATAGGATAAGCCGAAAGGTCTATGCCATTGATTCCTACTTCGGGGTCGAAACCAGAGTAGCCGGTGATGGTGGCAACGTTCTCGCACGAGAGTGTGAGGCGTGCGTTCTGTATGGTCAGGGCGCGGAGCCACTTGCTTGGGAAGTTATAGGCCAGCGTGATAGTCTTCAGACGCAGGTATGAACCATTCTCTACGTAGCGGTCGCTGATGCGGTTGTTCATGTTGGGGTCGCCGAAGACGGCACGCGGCATCTTGGTGCTTGTGCCCTCGCCCACCCAGCGTCCGAGCACGTCGCTGAGCTGGTTGTTGGCTGCCGACATACCGACGAGGTCAATCTTGTTGGCATTGAATATCTTGTTGCCGAATACTCCTTGCAGATAGAACGAGAGTTCGAAGCCTTTCCACGTGAGGATATTGTTCATTGAGAACAGGTGTGTGGGGTTAGGATTGCCTATAACGGTACGGTCGTCGTCGTTGATGATACCGTCGTTGTTGAGGTCCTTGAAGCGGATGTCGCCTGGCTCGGCTCCGGGCTGCAGCGCGGCAACGTCAACCTCGGCCTGGTTCTGGAATATTCCGTCGCAAACATATCCGTAGAACACGTTGATGGGGTAGCCGGCCTGCAGCATCGTCACGTAAGAGTTGTTGATCTGGTTGATATACTCAGGACGATTTGAGCTCAGGTCCTTGATCTTGTTCTTGTTGTAGGTGTAGGAAACGCTTGTCTCCCATCCGAAAGGCCCTGTGAAGTTCACTGTGTTGAGCGAGATTTCAAAGCCGCTGTTTCTCACCTTGCCAGCGTTGGCATAGGTAGTGCTGGTGTCCTCAAATCCCGAAGTGATAGGAATAGATGCCTTCACGAGCATATCCCGGGTGGTCTTAATGTAAGCATCGGCTGTGAGGTGAACGCGTGACTTGAAGAGCGATGCGTCGAAACCGATGTTGGCCTGTGCCACTTCCTCCCAGTGGATGTTGGGATTGGCGAGTGTCGACGACACGAGTGCGCTCTGCTCCGTGCCGTTGTAGCCCAGAGGATAAACGCTGGTGTCGTAAGTTGCCAGATAGCCGTAGTTGCTTACGCTGGCCTGGCTACCGGTGACTCCGTAGCCGGCACGTATCTTGAGGTCGGTCAGGAAGTTGCCCTTCTTGAACCAAGGCTCCTCAGAGATGCGCCATGCAGCCGCGATAGAGGGGAACGTACCGTAACGGTTGTTGCGTCCGAAGCGGCTCGAACCGTCGCGGCGGATAGTGGCGGTAACAAGATATTTGTTGTCGTAATCGTATGTGGCACGTGCCATGTAGGAGAACAGAGCCCACTCCGATGCCGAACCGCCGATGGAGTACATCTTCTGTCCGTTGTCCATCTCGTGGATGTTTTCGTATGCAAAGATATTCTTCTGCGCATTTAAGAAGTCGTAGTTGTTCCACTGTGCAGAGGTACCAGCCATAAGTCCCACGTGGTGCTTCTTGCCGAAAGTGTGGTCGAAAACGAAGTAGTTGTCCCAAAGGTATGTGAACGACTTGTTGGAGTCTTGCCAGCGGCTGCTCTCCTCCACGGCTGTGGGTTTCCACGGATATTTCGGAGTGTAGCTGTCGCCAAACCAGAACTTGGCATCGAGTCCGAAGGTGCTCTTGAACTTGAGCCACTTGGTAAAGGTTATCTCAGCAGTGATGTTGCCAAGGAAGTTGTAGCCCTTAGTGACCGAGCTGTTGGTGTAGAGCGGACCGATGGGGTTGCGTGTGCTGCCATACCACTGCGAGTTGCCCTCGGGACCAGACCACTCTCCGTTAGCGTCCTTCACGGGATAGATAGGCAGTGCGCGATAGGTGTCACCTATATTATAACTGCCCTGGCGCTTGCGGTCGCCGCTCAGGGTGATGTTGTTCGACATCTTGAGCCACTTCAGCACCTGCGCGTCGCTGTTGAGCTGGAAGGTGAAGCGCTGGTAGTCAACACTTCTCACCGTACCGGTCTGCTTGAGGAAACCTCCCGACACATAGTAGTGGGCCTTGTCGGAGCCGCCTGAGTAGCTGATGTTGTAGTTCTGCATATATCCGGTGCGCAGCATCTCGTCTACCCAGTTGGTTCCCACGCCGAGGGCGGCAGGGTCAGCAAACTCGGGGTTCAGGCTGTAGCCTGCGTTCTCCATCATCTCATTGCTCAGCGCGGCATACTGGCTGGCATTGAGCAGGCTGGGTTTCTTGGTGGCGTTCTGGATAGACAGGTTGGCAGAGAACGAAAGGGTGCCCTTGCCTTCCTTACCCTTCTTGGTGGTGATCATCACTACGCCGTTGGCTCCGCGCGAACCATAAATGGCTGTTGCAGAGGCATCCTTGAGCACGTCGAGGCGCTCCACGTCGGCAATGTTGATTGAGTTGATGCCCAGGTCGGTGGGCACTCCGTCGATAACCACCAGCGGGTCGCAGTTGTTGATAGAGCCGAGACCGCGGATCTTGATGTTCACGTTGTCGCCCGGTTTACCGGCATCGACAACCTGCAGACCGGCTATCTTTCCCTGGATGGCCTGTCCGATATTTGCCACGGGCGACTTGTCCATGTCCTTGGCGGCCAGCGAGCCCACTGCTCCAACGAGGTCGCTCTTCTTCATCGTACCGTAACCTATCACCACAGCCTCGGTGAGCTGATGGTCGTCGGGAACAAGAGTAATGCGGTGGTTGGTGTTGCCTGCCACCTTTACATCAAGGGCCTTGTAGCCCACATAAGAAACAGTGAGTGTGCCGGCAGCCGGAACCTGGATCTCAAAGTTGCCGTCGATGTCGGTGACAACACCGTTGGTCGTTCCTTTCTCCATGACGGTAGCTCCGATGGCTCCCTCACCATTCTCGTCGAGCACTACACCGCGCACGCTCAGTGTCTGTGCCAACATACTCAGGCTGGTCATTGCCGTAGTCAACAACAAAGCCAACATTCGTTTGGTTAGTAAATGCTTCATGTTTTTGATTTATTGATTATAAAAAAAAGTAAATGTAATGCGGCATATCTGAGTGCAAAGATATTCAGATTGCAATCTGGTTGTATCGCTAAGTAAGTGGTCAAGTAGAAATTATATAACTCACAAAACACGCAACAAACTAATGCTTAACGCTTTACGTCACTTCCCAAGATAGGCCAAAGTAGACATTTAGAATTTCCATGGCATCTACTTATCTGCCCTCGCTGTGGAAAAATTTTACTTTATACCGCTTGCCATAAACAATTTTTTCGTAAATTTGCAGCCGTCGGATGGTTTCAGCGCAGCTGCGCCGGGGCTTCCGTCAAGGACATCTACGGCTGACATTTCGCACTAAGCCCAAAAGACATAGGAACTCTGTAAGGAATAGCTTGCGATAAAACCGGGAGTTTTCAAAGCTTCTGCCCTATATCAATAGGAAAACTACAAGATATAGCTGTACGCGCACGTGGGCGCGGTACAACCTTATTTGTAGTTTGGGGTTCCGAATTTCCTATGTCTGCCCCGGGTATAGTGCATAAGGGTGGCCGCGCCTTTTTTCAAAACAAGACTGACAGACCAAAACGAACATAAAAGACACCATGCCATGAAATCAACCAAGACTCTGCGAGTTGGCATCCTAAAAACCATTCTACTAATAACAGCTCTATTTTCATCGGTTTCATCGACAGCTATCGACCACAAGCTCTTCGCTGAACTCGACGAGGCAATAAACCAACGGCCACAGTTCACACAACAGAAAGAAAAGCTGATTGCCGACATCAAGGCCAAGATTGCCAAGGAGCGGCAACCGCTGGCACTGCTGAGACTCTACAAGCAGATAGTAGACCAATACTACGTCTACCAGTACGACTCGGCAATGTGCTACGTAAGGAAAGGTCTCGCCCTGGCCGAACAAACCGGAAACCAGCAATACATCACCCTGAACACCATCACCCTGGCCGAGCTGCTCACGCTCACCGGACTCTACAACGAGGCCAACAACAAGCTCGACAGCCTGCCCGAGCCTGCAGCCGACAACAGCGAGTGCATCAGATATCGCATGGCGCGCTTCACCCTCTACAACAACTGGGCCGACTATTGCGGCGACGACATCTACAAACCAAAATATCAGGCCAAGTCGAAGCAGTATCTGAAATCGGTCTACAGCCTGCTCAAGGGCACCGAACCAAACTACGACTTCCTCATGGGCGAATATCATGCCTACATAACCGAAGACAAGAAGGCATCGCTGAGCTTCTACATCAACGCGCTGAACAATGCTCAGAAAAACAGCCGCAGCTATGCCATGGCTGCCTTCGCAATAGCCAACAACTACTCGGCAAGCGGCAACTACGAGAAATACGTGGACTACCTCGTCAAGTCGGCCATCAGCGACGTCACGTCGACCATCAAGGAGAACCTCTCGCTGCAATACCTGGCCTCATACCTCTACGAGCACGACCGCGAAGAGCTCGAAAGAGCCGAACGCTACATCAAGGCATCGGTAGAAGATGCCTACTTCTACAACAACCGGCTGCGGCTGCTCGAGATAGCCAAGGTGATGCCGCGCATCACCGAAACCTACCAAGCCACCATAAAGAGCCAGAACCAGCGGATGAAATACCTTACCGTAGGAATACTCGCACTGCTCGCGGCAATACTCATCAACCTCTACTTCATCTTCAAGAAAAACAAACAGCTGCACAGCCAGCAGAAGGAAATATCCGAAAACAACGACTATCTGCGCAACATGACCAAGCAGCTGGGCGAGATGAACGACAAGCTGTCTGAGGCAAACAAGGGACTCTCGGACACAAACCACCATCGCGAGGCGCTCGTCAAGATTTTCACCAACCTCTGCACGAAGTACATTGACCGCATGAAGAACTACCAGAAACTGGTGAAACGGAAAATCAAGGCCAACCAGACATCCGAACTGCTGAGCACTCTCTCCTCGACGCGCATCTCGGAGGAAGACGCACAGCTCTTTCTGGCAAACTTCGACAAGGCTTTCCTTAACCTATACCCCAACTTCGTGGACGAACTCAACACCCTGCTGCCGCCCGACGCACAGCTGAAGCTGTCGATGCCCAACAGCCTCTCGCCCGAGCTGCGCATCTATGCGCTCATACGACTGGGAGTGAAGGACAGCTCCGAGATAGCCAACCTGCTCTTCTATTCGCCACAGACCATCTACAACTACCGCTCGGCACTGAAGAACAAGGCCCTCAACAAGGATACATTCGACAACGACGTGCTGCAACTCTGCACCGTGGTGCGCTCATAGCACAGCCCGCACCGCACACAGCAGGCCACGCGGCACAATGAACCAAGCCAGAAAACAAGAAACACATACGACAATGAGAACATTTTTCCACGTAGACGACCTTGGCAACCTCAACGAGGCGCTCGCCGAGGCACAGCAGGTGAAGAGCGACCGCTTTGCCTGGCAACAGCTGGGCAAGAACAAGACCCTGCTGATGATTTTCTTCAACAACTCGCTGCGCACCCGACTGAGCACTCAGAAGGCTGCCATGAACCTGGGCATGAACGTGATAGTGCTCGACGTGAACGCCGGAGCATGGAAGCTGGAAACCGAGCGCGGGGTAATCATGGACGGCGACAAGTCTGAGCACCTGCTCGAAGCAATCCCCGTCATGGCAAGCTACTGCGACATCATAGCCGTGCGCTCCTTCGCCGGACTCACCGACCGCGCCTACGACTATGCAGAAACCGTGGTCAGCCAGTTCGTGCGCTACAGCGGCAAGCCCGTGGTAGCCATGGAGACAGCCACCGTTCACCCCCTGCAGGCCTTCGCCGACCTCATAACCATCAGCGAGAACCCCGTAGGCCGCCGTCCGAAGGTGGTGCTCACGTGGGCTCCCCACTGCCGCGCACTGCCGCAGGCCGTGCCAGACTCGTTTGCCGAGTGGATGATGGCTGCCGACGTTGACCTCGTTGTCACCCACCCCGAAGGCTACGAACTCGACCCGAAGTTCACTCGCGGTGCCCAGATAGAGTACGACCAGCGCAAGGCTCTCACCGATGCCGACTTCGTATATGCCAAGAACTGGAGCTGCCCGGGCGTGACTCGACCCGACGACTACGGCAAGATACTCTCGAAGGATATGTCGTGGACCATCGATGCCGAGCATATGTCGTGGACGCGCAACGGCAAGTTCATGCACTGCCTGCCCGTGCGCCGAGGACTGATAGTCACCGACGACGTGATAGAGTCGGCCAACTCGCTCGTCATTCCCGAAGCTGCCAACCGCGAAATCAGTGCGCAGGTGGTGCTCAAGCGGGTGCTCGAGAGCCTGTAGAGCCGCCGTCAGCATCATTCGCACTTGCGAACCTCAACATAACCTTTCCCATCCGTGGGAAAGGTTTTTTGTTACCCAAGCCACCATAACACCCAAACAGCAAAGTAATATGAGTCATATTACCGACCAATATGGGCCATATTACCGACCAATATGGGCCATATTACTTAATGAACAATGAACAACGAATAATGAATAATTACCTTCTCTCCGCTTGGGGAGCAGAGGGGGCTGGCGTGCGATACATCGTGGGTATGAAAAAGAAGAACTCGTGTTCTCTTGTCGAATGACGTTTGAAGTATAAAGGCTCCTACCAAAGCAAATTGTACTAAAGGAAAACAAACAATTCGAGAGAGCCACGTCTGTATAGGCGTGCTCTTTCCTCTTGTGTTTGTTTTCCGGGCTATCTGTGGTAGGAGCGGCCTATACTTCGAATACATTGGAAAGATGTTACGCCTTCTTTTTGTGCCCGGGTGTGACATCGAGAGACTAAGAACCAGATTGCTAACAGATTTAAAGCTCCTACCAAGCATGAAGAATCTAATAGACAAATCTGAACTCATCAGCAAGTTGCAGACTCTGGAGGGTCTGACCTACGACGAGCGCAGCAGCCTCATAGGGCTGTTGCGTGAGCACAAGAAGTATGGGCTGGTGTGGGAAGACAAACCGGAAGACGTGGAGGAACGGCTGCGCGAAGAGCTGCCCGTGCTGCGCGAAGTGAAGGACAAGGCGATATTGAGCGACGAGCCCGATGCCTCTAACCATATCCTCATTGAGGGTGACAACCTGGAGGCTCTTACTGCCCTCAGTTATACACATGAAGGACGGATTGACGTAATCTATATAGACCCGCCGTATAACACGGGCAACAAGGACTTCGTCTACAACGACTCGTTTGTGGACACCGAGGACAGCTATCGTCACTCCAAGTGGCTCTCGTTTATGAGCAAGCGCCTAAAGATAGCCAAGAAGTTGCTGTCGGATAAAGGCGTTATCTTTATCTCCATTGACGATAATGAGCAGGCACAGTTGAAGCTGTTGTGTGATGAGGTGTTTGGAAGAAATCAAGAGGTAGCTCATTTGATTTGGCAAAAGAGAAAAGGCGGAGGAAATGATTCCGTTTTCGTTGGAACAGACCACGAATACATTCTCGCTTACAAAAAAAGAACTGAAGCAAACGAAGCAAAATGGAGAGTTCCCTATGATGCAGAATACTTAAAGAGATATAAGTTTGAAGACAGCCGTGGACGATATTATTATGACACGCTATCGAGGCCTGGACTAAATAATCCTATTATTTACGATGTTGTTTGTCCTGACGGATCTATCATTAAAGATGGAACATGGCAGATATCAAAAGAAACATTTGATGAAGGGTTGAAAACTGGAGAGGTGGACTTTGTTAGGAACAAAAATGGAGGTTTTACTGTAATGAGAAAAGTACGTGTACCTGAAGAGGGTAAGGTGTTCAGGAGTATTATTACAAATGTTTCCAATAAAGATGCTGCTGATGATATGGAGAGGGTGCTTGGCAACAAAAAAGCATTCTCAAATCCTAAACCCCAAGTCCTTGTATCTCAATTATTAGAATTGCCTTTTACTTCCAAAGACTTGACCATCCTCGACTTCTTTGCCGGCTCAGGTACCACCCTCCACGCAACGATGCAGCTGAACGCAGAGGACGGAGGACATAGGCAATGCATACTTGTGACGAACAACGAGAACGGGATTTGCGAGAACGTAACCTACGAGCGCAACAAGCGCGTGATAGAGGGCTACACCACTCCCAAGGGCGCAAAGGTGGAGGGACTGAAGCAGAACACGCTGCGCTACTACAAGACAGACTACATCTCTCGCGACAGGACTCAGAAGAATATGCGCGCTCTGGTGGCCGCCGCCACCGACCTGCTGTGCATCAAGGAAGACCTCTACGAGGAGCTGACGAACTTCGGGCGACTGAAGCTCAGGCCTCAGCTGGCCCGCTACTTCGACAACGGACGGAAGCACATGCTGATTGTCTACCGCGAGGACCTGATAGACGAGTTGGTGGAAGAGATAAGAAGCCTACCCCCTGCCCCAGCACAAGAAAGGGGGAAGCTAAAGGTCTATGTTTTCTCGCCAGGCCGCTATCCGTTTACCGACAACTTCCGCGAGGTGGAGGACAAGGTGGAGCTGGTTGCGCTGCCTGCCGCCATCTACGATGCCTACCAGAAGGTGCTGCCCAAGCGCAGGGAGAAACT
>ONLG01000041.1 GCA_900318625.1 uncultured Prevotella sp. | reverse complement strand
TCGTGGTATGTGTAGATGCCCGTCTTGGTGGAGACATATACCCTGTCGCCCACAAGCGACGAGTTGTCTATCGCCCCGGCGGTTTTCAGTGTAATCAGCTTGTTGCCTTGGCGCAGGCTGAACAGGTGCGCGCGGCCTTGAAACAGCACCTCGCCCGACGGCAGAAGGTGTATCTTCCATATCTCGCCAAACATTCTCATGTTGGCAGAAAGGAGCTTCGAGAGTGAGTGATATTCCACGTTGAACGTGGCTGTGTTGATGTCGAAGTAGCCGAATTCATCGCTTGCACCGGCATAGACGCACAGTTTCTTGGCATCGAAAGCCAGCGAGCGCACGCTGGTATAGTTGGCAACGGGGTGTATCTGCCAGTTTTCGCCGTCGAACACAATCAGTCCGTGGTTGTTGGCAAACGCCATCAGGTTGTCACGAATCTCGCTGATCTGCCAGTTCTGGGTTCCTCCGTTGTATTCGATGGGTGAGAAATTGCGTAGCGTGGGTATTTGTGCCGAGGTTGTTAGTGCAAATATGGTGGAGATGATAGGTAGTAATTTCCTTATGATATTCATTTTGATATTCATTTCGTTCAAGTTTTACCGTGTAAAGGTAAGTTTTTTCGCAGTTAATAAAGAAATCCCCCTTTATTATTTAATGTTTGTTAAGAATAGAGAATAATTGGGGCGTAGGGCTGTTGTTGGGTGATGGTTTTTGCGCGGTTAGTTATTTTAGCAGCTTTTCGAGCTTGCGTGCAAGCTGCTGTGCCTTGTCGTGTTGTCCGTTTTCTTCAAAATACTTTTGCAGATAGGGTGCTTCTTCGAGGTATTCGTCCGACTCTTCACCGTAGAGTTCTGCAATGATGTGCAGCGCGCGCACCTCGTAGGTGATGGCCTGAGGCAGCTTGCGGCAGAAGAACGACAGCTCTGCGGCCTGCGACAGCAGCACCGCCATGCCGTCTTCGCCCACGAGGTCGGGCGTGGCAATGTCGAGCAGCTGTATGGCCACGGGCAGCGCATCAGCGAAGTGGCCCATCTCGTTCAGCAGGCACGTCTTGCGGTAGAGCAGTTCCACGTAGTGGACGTCGTTCTCGGCAGGCTGCTGATAGGCGGCAAGCTCCTTGTCAACCACTGCTAAGCTGTCGGCCAGCGAAGCATTGGCCTTGTCGGTGGCCTTTGCCGCGAGCGACAGAGGGAGCAGAAGTGTGAGGATTGTCAGCAGAATACCTTTCATCAGTTTGTGTTATCCCTTGTTTTAAAATAGCGTTGTTCCGTCGAAAAAGCGTGGTTCCATCGGGAATCGAACCCGAATCTAATCTTTAGGAGAGACTTATTCTATCCATTGAACTATGGAACCGTCGCGTTTCGCGGCCTTCATGTGTTCGTTGGGGTATCCCTTTTGGCATCGGGCAGCCTTCCCGCGCCCTGCGAGGGAGTTCCCCAAACGCTAAGTGCGTGCAAAGTTACTAATTACCATTTGCATTGCAAAGCAATTTGGGGAAGTTTTTTAGGTGAGGCAGGGTGTGGGTGGGGCAGAAGCAACCTACTTGAAGAGCATGGGAAGGAACTCGTTGAGGTAGATGCGCCAGTTGCGCCACTCGTGGCCGCCGTCGGTCTCGCGGTAGATGTAGCTCACGCCCATCGCGTCGAGCTTCTTGCGGAAGTCCACATTGTCCTTGTATAGGAAGTCCTGGGTGCCAATGGCAATGTAGTAGAGAGCCGGCTTGACGGCAAACTGCTTGGCGAGCTTCTTGTCGAGGTCGTCGTAGATGTAGGCATTGGGGCCTTTGCCCATGCGGTTCACGGCTGCGGAGAAGAGTCCCACGTAGTTGAACACGCCGGGATTGTTTGCCGAGATGTAGAGCGAGTGGAAACCGCCCATCGACAGACCCGCTATGGCACGGTCGGCGGTCTTCGCGCTCACGCGGAAATGGCTCTCCACGTATGCCACGAGGTCTTTCACGAAGGCAGCCTCGATGCTTCCCTCCATAGTCTTCGGGTTGATGAACGATGGCTTGAACATAGAGTTGGCATACTCGCCCGGTGCTGCCTGCTGTGCGCCGTTGCCGTTGGGCATCACCACCACCATCGGTTTGCACTTGCCCTGAGCTATCAGGTTGTCGAGTATCTGTGTGGCGCGGCCCAGCTCGCTCCATGCGTTCTCGTCGCCACCAGCCCCGTGGAGCAGGTAGAGCGTGGGGTAGGGCGTGGTGGCCTGTGCGTCGTAGCCTGGCGGCAGGTAGATTGTTGCGCGTCGCTGGGCCATGCCGAGGGTGGGCGAGGGGTACCACTGCTTGAGCAGCGTGCCGTGGGGGACGTCGCGCACAATGTAGTTCTCGGCGCGTTCGCCGTCGATGATGAAGTAGCTCTGGTAGGTAGCGATGTCGCGCAGCATATATACGTTGGCCGGATCGTTCATCCGCAGTCCGTCGACAACGAAGCTATAGGTGTGCAGTTCCGAGGGCAGCGGTTCGCTCTTCATGCTCCACACGCCCTTGTCGTCTTTCGTCATGGCGGCTCGTTTGCCGTTGGTGAAGCTGCCTTCCACCTCCACGCTGTTGGCCTGCGGTGCAAAGATGCTCAGCGTCACGCTGTTGTCGGCATTGATTTGCGGCGAAGTGATGTCGCCGGTGTTCAGGTGGATGGTCTCTTGTGCATAGCCTGCAACGCACAGCAAGCCCGTAAGCACGGTCATTGGTAGTCGTTTCATAGTTGTTTCTGGTCGTTTTTTGTTGATAAGTTACTGCCACAAAGTTACTGTTTTGCGGCGAGATGCGTTGTCTTTGTGCGGAAAATTTTATTTTTTTCTGAATGAATGTAAAGTAAAATGACAGAAAACTACGTGTGCGGGAATAGCTGTTCCAGAGCCGGGTTCACCATCTGTGACCCTGTCGACAGCCTTGTCGGACGAGCTGAGGCTCCGTTTATTTTACAAAACAGCTACTTTTCAGTCCGTTTTCCTCCAAAAAAGCCCTCTGCTTCCTCCTTTTTGTCGAATGACGACGCTCGATGAAACCGCCTGTTTTTAGCCAGGTACGTGTGTTGCAGATGTGCTTTGGTCCCATCGGGGCGGCGACGTGCTGCCGTGGCGCAGCCCCGCAGTGGTGCGTAACGGCCTTGCCGACAGCGAGATAGCAGCCTTGCGGAATTTTACCGACCCACCCGTAAACTTTCTCCAGCTATGCTGTAGCATTGCTCCGGGGCAGTTGGAGAACTTCTCCGGCTATGCTGTAGCGTTGCTCCAAGGCTGCCGGAGAAAGTTTACGAACGGCTCGGTAAAAGCGCAAAACTCGCGTAGAATGTCGCAGCAGAGCCTTTGGCGGCAAATAACGGAGCCATGGCGACGTGCGTGTAAAGATGTTTCGCAGACTGACAGCTTGCTCTCTGACCTCCGCTTCCGATGCCCCCGGAGCGCAGGGCAGCCCTCAAAAGGCATAAAATTGATAAGTCGACAATGCAAAAAATGCCGTGATTTACCATGCAAATCACATTTTTTTCATATTTTTGCACGCAATTAACATTACCGTATCATGTTAGAAGTACGCAATCTTCATGCCTCCATAGGAGGCAAAGAGATACTCCGGGGCATCGATCTCAGCGTTGCTCCGGGTGAGACCCATGCCATCATGGGCCCCAACGGTTCGGGCAAGTCGACCCTTTCGGCTGTGCTCACCGGCAATCCACTCTATGAGGTCACTCAGGGCGAGGCCCGCTTCAACGGCAAGGACCTGCTCTCGATGAAGCCCGAGGAGCGTTCGCACGAGGGACTTTTCCTCTCGTTCCAGTATCCTATCGAGATAGCTGGAGTGTCGATGACCAACTTCATGAAAGCCGCCATCAACGAGAAGCGCAAGGCTCAGGGCCTTCCCGAGATGAAAGCAGCCGAGTTTCTGAAGCTGCTGCGCGAGAAGCAGAAGATAGTGGAGCTCGATACGAAGTTCACCCACCGCAGCGTGAACGAGGGTTTCAGCGGCGGCGAGAAGAAGCGCAACGAGATATTCCAGATGGCAATGCTCGAACCGAAGCTCGCCATACTCGACGAGACCGACTCCGGCCTTGATGTCGATGCCATGCGGATAGTTGCCGAGGGCGTGAACAAGCTGCGCACGCCTGACAACTCGCGCATCGTGATAACCCACTACGACCGTCTGCTCGAGATGATACGCCCCGACGTGGTCCACGTGCTCTACAAGGGCAGGATAGTGAAGACCGGCGGCCCCGAGCTTGCCAAGACCATTCAGGAGCGAGGCTACGACTGGATAAAGGAGTCGGCAGGCGAGTGACGAGCCGTAGAGAAAGAGAGATTCACCTATATATAATATATCCCTGGCATCCGTCGCTATGCAGTCACTCGCGCCGACGGGAGCTTGCCAACAGACAAACATCACTAAATGAAGAGCGAACAGCAGTATATCGACCTCTACGAGCAGGCGCGCCAGACCATCTTCGACCACGCGCCGGAGACCATGAACGCTTGCCGCGACCAGGCATTTGCCGACTTCAAGCGCGTGGGGCTGCCCTCGCGCAGCGTGGAACGATATAAGTACACCGACCTGCAGCAGCTCTTTGCGCCCGACTATGGGCTCAACCTGAACCGCCTGCCCATCCCCGTGGAGCCATACAAGGCTTTCCGCTGCGACGTGCCCAACCTTTCCACCGCACTCTTCTTCGTCGTCAACGACAGCATACACACGCCGCAGGATGGCGGCACTGCCGCACACCGCCACCTTCCCGAGGGAATGATTGTCGACTCGCTGTCGCGCCATCAGGAACTGGCCAGCCGCTACTATGCGCGCCTGGCCTCGACAGCCGACGACGGAGTGACGGCACTCAACACGATGCTGGCCCAGGACGCGCTGCTTATCTACGTGCCGCGCCACGTGCAGGTGGCCCACACCGTGCAGGTGCTCAACATACTGCGCTCGGATGTAGACCTGATGGTCAACCGCCGCGTGCTCATAGTAGTCGAGGAAGGTGCCAGCGCTAAGCTGCTCTTCTGCGACCACGCTGCCGACGACCGCAGTTTCCTCACCACACAGGTCATCGAAGCCTTCGTTGCCGAGGGCGCACACCTCGACCTCTACTGCCTTGAGGAGACCCATGCAAGGAACACCCGCGTGAGCAATCTCTACATAGAGCAGCAGGCCAACAGCCACGTGAGCCACAATGTGGTGACGCTGCACAACGGCGTGACGCGCAACCGCATGGACCTGAGGCTCGCCGGCGAGGGTGCCAGCTGCTCGTGCAACGGCTGCGTGATAGCCGACAAGGAGCAGCACGTAGACAACAACACGCTCATAGAGCACCTCGTGCCCCACTGCACCAGCAGCGAACTGTATAAATATGTGCTCGACGACAAAGCCGTGGGAGCCTTTGCCGGACGCGTGATGGTGGCCGAGGGCGCACAGCAGACATCGTCGGAGATGCGCAACCAGAACCTCTGTGCCACCCGTCAGGCCCGTATGTTCACCCAGCCTATGCTCGAGATCTATGCCGACGACGTGAAGTGCTCGCACGGCAGCACCGTCGGACAGCTCAACGATGCCGCCCTTTTCTATATGCAGCAGCGCGGAATAAGCCGCGCCGAGGCCCGCACGCTGTTGCAGCAGGCCTTCATAGGCGAGGTGATCGACAGCATCGAGCTGCCGCCACTGCGCGACAGGCTGCGCTATCTCGTGGAGAAGCGCTTCCGCGGAGAACTCAGCAAGTGTGAGGGATGCAAGCTTTGCAAGTAAAACAGACACAATAACATTCACCAAAAACACAAAAGCAAAACAACATATGGGCAAGATAGTATTCTTCTTATTGTCTGCAATGTGCGCAATACCATTGTCGGCACAGACCTTTTGCGGTGAGCATAAGTTCGACGGACAGCACCGCAACGAGGTCTCTGGCTACGTGATGGCCGGTACCAACGTTGTCACCAAGGGCTTCGGAGGCATCTCGGCATCCTACAAACGCCACCTCACCGACCGCTGGAACGTAGAGGGCAAGATGCAGATGCAGTTCGGAAAGCAGCTCTATTCGATGGCTGTCCAGGGCGGCTACAGGCTGCCGGTGGGCTTCTCTGACTTCTATTTCGACGGCAAACTCATGTGGAACGGCTATGCCCGCAACTCCATGCAGGCCAAGGAGTACGTCGCCAACCTCTCCGTGACGTGGGAAACGCCTTACGTCGACTTGAAGATTGGCGAGTCGCTGATTAAGTACAATGTCCTCGGTTACGACTATACTGAGCCGCTCACCTTCACTTTCGGAGTGGGCGTAAACATCCGTCCGCGTTGGAACAGTTGGAACCTGGGACTCTTCTTCCGCAACTACGACGAGTTCTACTACGAGAACTGGAACATCAACTGGGGCTTCCGCTTCAACGCTAACCTGCCGGCAAGGATGAAGCTCTTTGGCGAGTTCAACGTCCGTCCGGCTGGAAGTATGAGCCAGCTGGCAAGTAAATACGAGGCATCAGGCAAACTTGGACTGAAATACACATGGTAAAGATGAAAACTAAGACTTATATATGCGTTGCGCTCATGGCAGCAGCAACGCTCACCTCGTGCGAGAAGGTGAGTCCCATAGGCGTTCTGGTATCGGGCACGGGAGTAGAAGACCGCGTGAAAATGTCGGAGTTGTATTATCGCGACTATCTTTCCGAATTAGATGTAGCCGCTGCCGATGACGACTACTCGTTCCTCGTGGGTGCCGACAGCCACGTCACCGACGACACCGGGCGCATGGACGAGATGTTCGACATTGCCATCGAGCACGGCGACGGCTTCGTAGCCCACCTGGGCGACATCGCCGACACCAAGCCCGAGTACTATATCAACCTCAGCCAGTCGCTGGAGCGGGCCAAGCGCAAGTATATGAAAAAGGAATACACCTACGATGTGTCGACAGACACGTACACCGATGAAGACGGCAACATCGTAGACTACGACGAAGAGAAGTTCCCCTTCTTCCCCGTAGTGGGCAACCACGACATCACCCACAACGGATGGGCGCTCTGGTCCAACATTTTCCACTCCTCGTTCTACGAGTTCAACGTCTATCTGAACTCCGAACAATCGGTGTGCGACCACTATATATTCCTTGATTCGGCCAGCGGCACGCTGGGCAAGCACCAGATAGAGCTGATAGAGCAGGGTATTCTCGATGTCGGTGAGAATGTGAAGGTGCGCCACACCTTCGTTTTCACCCACACAAACATCTTCCGCCCAAGCTCGGTGCAGTTTGCCTCGACCTTCCCGCGCGAGGAACAGTACTTCCTTCTCAACCAGTTCAAGGAGTGGAACGCCACGATAGTGTTCTGCGGACACGTGCATAAGTGGGACGACCGCGAAGTGGGCGGCGTGCGCTACCTCACTCTCGAGTCGATGAGCGAGCGCAACAGTCCCGAGCCGGGCGAGTATCTGGTTCGTGTGAACGTGAAGAAGAACGGCGAAATAGGCGTGGAGAAGGTTATGATGAACTATAAAAAACCATAACTGATGCTTTTCGACGTAGAAGAAATACGCAAAGATTTTCCAATCTTGGGGCGAGAGGTCTATGGACGGCCTCTCGTCTACTTTGATAATGCAGCCACGACGCAGAAGCCTTTGTGCGTTCTCGATGCCATGCGCGAGGAATATCTCAACCAGAACGCCAACGTTCACCGTGGCGTACACTACCTTTCGCAGCAGGCCACAGAGCTTCATGAGGCTGCGCGCGAGACCGTGCGGCGCTTCGTCAATGCTGCTTCTGCCGACGAGATTATCTTCACTCGCGGCACCACCGAGAGCATAAACCTCGTTGCAAGCTCGTTCTGCGAGGGACTGATGCAGCCCGGCGACGAGGTCATCGTCACGGAGATGGAGCACCACAGCAACATCGTGCCCTGGCAGTTGCAGGCTGCCCGTCGCGGCATAGCAGTCAGGGTGCTGCCCATTAACGCCGAGGGACGCATCGACATCGGTGCCTTGGAGGAGCTGCTCACCCCACGGACGCGCCTCCTGAGCATTGCTCACGTGAGCAATGTGCTCGGTACCGTGAACCCGATAGCCGACATAATAGCCATTGCCCACAGCCACGGAGTGCCCGTGTTGGTCGACGGAGCCCAGAGTGCTCCGCACTTCAAGATTGACGTGCAGGCCCTCGGCTGCGACTTCTTTGCCTTCAGCGGCCACAAGATGTACGGCCCTACGGGTGTGGGAGTGCTCTACGGACGGCGCGAATGGCTCGACCGTATGCCACCGTATCAGGGCGGCGGCGAGATGATAGACACCGTGAGCTTCGAGAAAACCACCTTCCAGCCACTGCCTTTCAAGTTCGAGGCAGGCACGCCCGACTACGTGGCTACCCACGGTCTGGCCACTGCCATCGACTATATGGAGCGCATCGGCATCGATGCCATTGCCGCACATGAGCGCGAGCTCACCCTTTACTGCCGGCAGGAGTTGCAGAAAATCGAGGGCATGAGGTTCATCGGTCCGTCCGACGATGCCGTGGTGAGCTTCCTCGTAGGCTCCATCCACCACATGGACATGGGCACCTTGCTCGACCGTCTGGGCATTGCCGTGCGCACAGGGCACCACTGCGCACAGCCGCTGATGGACAAATACGGGGTGTTAGGCACCGTGAGAGCCTCCTTCGCCATGTATAACACACGCGAGGAAGTAGACCAGCTCGTGGCAGGAGTGCGCCGCGTGGCCTCGATGTTCTGAGCCGAGGCTAAATGCGGGCACGCTTGCAGGCCAGCACCGAGTAGGCAAACCCAAGGGCGAAAGCCACTCTGAGCAGCAGCGTATAGTCGGCAGGGAAGGCTGCAAGGCAGAAAAACAGGTTGGCGCGGGTGATGAGCCAGCTCTGCTGGCGGCTTACCTGCTTGCCAAGGCAGGCCGAATAGTACCTGCCGAGGAGGTCTGCCATCGGTTTGAAAAGGTTGGATACGGAGGTTGTGAGGTTCAAACGCACACCTATCTGCTGGGGTTTCTGAGTCATTGCAATCATCTTTCTTTGTTTTATAGTTATCGTTTCTGGGTGCAAAATTATCCCTGTCGTGTGCAATATTTGTTCACAGGAAGCGTTATAAGGTTAAAGTTGGAAGATATTAACGTTTATTAAGAACTACAGTTTCCCTATTATCGCGATGCTAAAGAGCCATTACTACGACAACGTTGTCGAAGCCGGATGCGACGAGGCAGGCCGCGGCTGCCTGGCCGGAAGCGTTTATGCCGCCGCCGTCATACTGCCGCCAGACTACCATAACCCCCTGCTGAACGACTCCAAGCAGCTTTCAGCCCGTCGGCGTTACGAGCTTCGTCGGCAGATAGAGGCCGATGCCGTGGCATGGGCTGTTGGTGTATGCACGCCCGATGAAATCGACCAAATCAACATCCTCAATGCTTCTATCCTCGCCATGCACCGCGCCCTCGATGCGCTTGCGGTGCGCCCAGAGGCAGTAATCGTCGACGGCAACCGCTTCAAGCCATATATCCCCGGCAGCACACAGGCAGATATTCCGCTCTCGCGGGGTTCTTTCCCCCTTGCGAGTGGTGGAGAGGCACTCCCTCACACCTGTATCGTCAAGGGCGACGGCAAGTATCTCTCTATAGCCGCTGCCTCGATACTCGCAAAGACCTACCGCGACGACTACATGGATGGCCTTGCCCAGGAGCATCCGCAGTATGACTGGCAGTCGAACAAGGGCTATCCCACTCGCCGCCACCGTGAGGCCATCCGCCAGTTCGGCCTCACACCCTACCACCGACGCACGTTCAACCTTACCGGCGACGGCCAGCTGTCGCTCGATTTTCAGTAAAAGGTATGCGCAACGACCGATTATCCCGCGAGCTCGACATCATACTGATGCTTGCCGGCACCGACGACTACACCGTCGGCGAGCTTTGTCGCGAGGCTAAGGTGTCGCGTCGCACCTTATATTATTATATAGAGTGCCTGCGCGAGTGCGGTTTCGACATCTACAAGAGCTCCGGCTGCTACCACATCGACCGCCGCTCGCCCTTCCTGAGCAAGCTGCTCGGGCTGTTGCAGTTCACCGAAGACGAGGCTGTCACCCTGAAGCGGCTTGTCGATATGGCCGGCACTGCCAACCCCACGCTCAATGGAGTGCGCCGCAAACTGGAGCGGTTCTACGACTTCAGCATCCTTTCCGATGTGGAGCTGCGCCGCAAGTCGGCCCACATCGTTTCCGTTCTTTACGAAGCTATCAAGCAGAAGCGCGTGGCAAAGCTGTGCGGCTACTCCTCGCCCCACAGCAAGACCCAGAGCGACCGCTACGTGGAGCCGTTCCGATTGATGAACGGCAACAACGACGTGCGCTGCTACGAGATTGCCACGGGCGAGTGCAAGACCTTCCGAATATCGCGAATGGCCGATGCCGAGATGCTCGAACTGCTGTGGAGCTGCGAGCAACAGCACCGCGACATCTACACCGACTGCTTCATGTTCAGCTCTGAGGAGCAGCGCGAAGTGAAGCTGCGCCTCGGCAGGCTGGCCTATAACGTGTTCACTGAGGAGCATCCCGATGCCACCGACGGCATCGTTGCCGACGGCGACCGCTGGCTGCTCACGCTGAAAGTGTGCTCCTACAAGGGCGTGGGCCGCTTCGTGCTGGGACTCTATGGCGACATAGAGGTTGTTGGCGACGACGGTTTCCGCAGCTATATCAGCCAGACAATAGCCGAGATGGCGGCTAAATCAGGTGCGCAGACATAGCTTCAGCGACCCTGTAATGACATTCTGACACGCTGCAACCGACATTCTGTCACGATTTTCGTATTGGTATGCAAGTTGCACTATGCTTAGTGAGCACGATAAAGCTCAGCAACATTAAAACAACAACCAATTAAAATAATGGAGGAAACAACTATGTTACCAATCATGCACAGAAATCAGTGGCTACCGGAAGTGTTCAACGACTTTTTCAACACCGACTTTATGCCGAAGGCTTCGGCCACCGCACCAGCCATCAACGTTATTGAAAGCGACACCGACTACACGGTAGAGTTGGCCGCTCCGGGCTTGAAGAAGGAGGATTTCAACGTCAACATCAACGACGACGGCAATCTGGTAATCAAGATGGAGCAGAAGAATGAGCATGAAGATGCCGACAAGAACCGTCACTACCTGCGTCGCGAGTTCTCATACAGCAAGTACGAGCAGACACTGATACTGCCCGACGACGTAGAGAAGGACAATATCTCGGCCAAGGTGGAGCACGGAGTGCTCACGATAGCCCTGCCGAAGATAGCAGCCGCACAGAAGAAGCCTGCTCGCCAGATTGACATCTGCTAACAGAAAACTCATCCCCCTCCCCACAAGGGAGGGGCTTTTTTTGTTTTATGCCCTTTCCTGTCGTCACCAACAGTCTGCGGGGGGAACTGGGAGTTCACTTACTACACTTTATTTGCACCTGCGTCGGAAAAATCCAGAATGTTTTTGTCTTTAGGGAAGAAAGCGTATCTTTGCAGTGTAGTAGAAAAAAAGCAATAGTTTTTATGACACAGAAAGAAGCAATGGCTCGCTTTATGGCTGCCAAAGAGAAGAAACGCCAGTGCGTGGAGCAGTTGGAAGAGAAGATGAAGAAAGCCTACGAACAGCGGACAGGCAAGCCTGCCAACTATACTTTCGTCTTATGAACCGTCTGGACGTACAGCTCGTCAATAGCCAATCGCCTTACAAAGTTGAGGAAGCAGACGATGAAAACTTCTTCGAGTTCTTTACCGAACACGATGTGCATTACTCCGTAGGCTTTATGCCTGACGACAGCTTAATGCAAAGCGAGGCTTATCATCTTATTATCGTCAATGTGGACAACCGACCGTCGCCCAGTGACAGGAAGGTGAAGGATACTGTGCTGGCCGTAGTAGCCGAGTTCTTCGACAAGAATAACACTACGTTGCTATATATATGCGATACAGGCGACGGCAAACAGCGGTTGCGTAGCCGGTTGTTTGAGCGATGGTTCTCAGCTTACAGCAAGAAAGCACTGTATACATCGGTTACTTCATCTGTTGTTGACGAAGACGGCATAACCAATTATGCCACTATCATTGTCCGAAACGACAATCCGCGGTTAGTGGAGGTCGTTGCGGAATTTACTTCGACTATCAGCCTACTTAACCAAAAGCCGTAGTATTCACTATCCCATACCATATTTCATTCGCCGCCGAGATACTGACAAGAGTCCCGGCGGTATCCATTAGGTGACAATGAGGAGCCTTTTCTATTTTCCAAGCGGAAAACGGCAAATAGTTTTGGCTTTTCAGTTGGTTTGCACTATCTTTGCTGAGTTAAAGACAAGACTAATTGCAAGAGATAATGGTAGAGATAAGAGTAGTGAACAAGGGCAGGCAGCCACTGCCGGCCTATGCTACAAAGCAGAGCGCGGGCCTCGACCTGCGTGCCGACATAGACGAGGATGTGATTTTGCAGCCCTTGCAGCGCCAGCTTATACCCACCGGGCTGCACATTGCGCTGCCCGAAGGCTACGAAGCCCAGGTGCGCCCACGCAGCGGACTGGCTCTGAAGCACGGTGTCACGGTGCTCAACACCCCCGGAACCATCGATGCCGACTACCGCGGCGAGATTGGCGTGGTGCTGGTGAACCTCTCTCAGGATCCCTTCACGGTGCATCCCGGCGAGCGCGTGGCCCAGTTGGTGGTGGCGCGCTACGAGCAGGCCGACCTCGTGAGTGTTGATGTGCTCGATGAAACCGAGCGCGGCGAAGGAGGCTACGGCCATACGGGAGTGAAGTAGTTTTTTCCGGCTATGCCTCTTTGCCCTAATCACGGCGAAACAGACATCGTGTGCGGGCAGGGGAAGCAAGAACCACATAGCTATAAAAAAGAAAGAGTAAAGACAATGAAACGTTTGCTATTGCTGTCGGCAGCCATTCTGCTCGCCATCGTGGGCAAGGCCCAGAGCGACGAGAGTGCCGACCTGCGCTACCGATACTTCTTCCTCGAAGCCGTATGCCAGCAGCAGAAGGGCAACTATGCCGCAGCCTTCGACCTGCTAAGGTATGCCCGCGATCTGCGACCCGATGCAGCGGAGGTGTATTTCCAGCTTTCGGGCTACTACACCGACCTGAAGAACGACTCTATAGCGCGAATGTGCTTCATGAAGGCGGCCCAGCTGGCACCCGGCAACGACACCTATCAGGAGCGCCTGGGGCAGTACTACATCACCCAAAGGGAGTATGACAAGGCCATCGACACCTACGAACAGCTCTACAGCCACCACCGCGACCGCACAGATGTGCTGCAACTGCTATACCGTCTCTACGGAACGCAGAACAACTATGCCAAGATGATAGAGACCCTTGAGCGCGTTGAGACCACTGAAGGTGCCAGCGAGCAGCTCACTCTGGCAAAGATGCAGATATACGAACAGCAAGGCGAGAAGGAGAAAGTGGTGGCCGAGCTGAACTCTTTGGTGGAGCACCATCCCGGCGATGCCGCCTATCGCGTGATGCTTGCCAACTGGCTGTTGCAGAACGACAGACCTTCAAAGGCTCTGGAACAGCTGCAGGCAGTGCTCGCCGACGAGCCTGACCACGTGGCAGCGCGCGTAACGCTGCTTGACTACTACCGTCGCTGCAACCTCGACAGCAAGGCCGACGGGCTGTTGCGCGAGCTGCTGCTCTCCGACAAGGTAGACCAGGACACGCGTCTGGCACTGATGAGGCAGGTCATAGCAGACAACGAAAAGAACGGCAGCGACAGCACCGTGGTGCTCCGCCTTATCGACGAGGTGCTGCAAAAGCCGCAGCCCAATGCCGATATGCTGATGATCAAGGCGGCCTACGAGGAGCTGAAGAAGATGCCTGCAGACAGCATAAAGCCCATCTATGCCCGTGCGATAGAGGTGGAGCCCGACAATGCCAACGCGCGATACAACCTGCTTCAATACCTGTGGCGCGAGCAAGACTTTGCCAAGGTGATAGAGCTGTGTCGTCCGGCACAGCAGTACAACCCCGACGATATGCTCTTCTACTACTATCAGGGCTTTGCCCACTATCAGCGCGAAGAGTACGACGAAGCCCTCGAGACCTTCCGCAAGGGAGTGGGGCAGATAAACAGCGAGAGCAACCCCGACATGGTGGCCGACTTCTACTCCGTGATGGGCGACCTGCTCCACCGCAAGAACCTCGACAGCGAGGCTTATGCCGCCTACGACAGCTGCCTGCAGTGGAAACCCGACCATCTGCCCACGCTCAACAACTATGCCTACTACCTCAGCATAGGCAACGGCGACCTTGACAAGGCAGAGCGCATGAGCATGAAAGCCGTGAAGGGCGACCCTACGAACAGCACCTTCCTCGATACTCTGGCGTGGATACTCTTTCTGCGCCAACGCTACGACGAGGCCAAGGCATACATGGAGCGTGCCATCAGCAACTCCGACGACCTGAGCGAAGTGGTGCTCGAGCACGCCGGAGACATCTTTGCCAAGAGCGGCGACATGGAACAGGCAATGTTCTACTGGCAGAAAGCCCTGGAAAAGGATGGCAGCAACAAACAACTTAAGAAGAAAATTAAACTAAAGCAATATGTTGAGAATTAAGACAACCATAATGGCCGTAGCCGCGGTGCTGCTGTTGGCAGGCTGTGGAGCCAAGAAGAACCTCACCACGACTCCCGTCAAGGATACCAAGGTGACGGGCGAGGCCAGTGCGTCGGACGTGGCGCGCGGCGTGTTCGGCAATGCCTGCTATCAGTCGAACGTAGTGAGCAAGCTCACTTTCAACCTCCAGACCTCGGGAAAGAACATCTCCGTGCCCGGCTCTCTGCACATGAGGTGGAACGACGTGATACGCCTGCAGCTCTTCCTGCCCATCATCGGCACCGAGGTAGGCCGTCTGGAGTTCACTCAGGACTATGTGCTCATAGTCGACAGGATACACAAGCAGTACATCAAGGCCAACTACAACGAGGCCGACTTCCTGAAAGACAAGGGCATAAACTTCCATAGCTTGCAGGCTCTGTTCTGGAACAAGCTGTTCCTGCCGGGGCACAAGGAAATCTTCGAGGACGACCTGAAAGGCTTCACGGTGGCTGCCCGCCAGCCCGTATGCCGCCTGCAGGTGCAGCAGAACGGCATGAACTGCTCGTGGGAAGCCGACGGCAAGGCTCTGCTCATACGCAAGGCCAACGTGGAGTACAGCAGCAAGAAGCACGGCAGCTCGTCGCTCGTGTGGACCTACGACGATTTCCGCGCCTTCGGAAAGAAGCAATTCCCCTACAGCCAGACCTTGCAGATGACCACTACTGCCACCGAGAAGCCGCGAACCGTTACGGTGGGGCTGAGTCTCAGCGGCGTGGAAAACAAGACGGACTGGGAAACTCGCACCACTGTATCAGACCGATACAAGAAGGTAACATCGGAAGAAGCCCTGAAGCAACTAATGACATTCTAAATGAGAAGATACATAGCTATACTCGTTCTGCTGCTGACGTTGCTGCCTTCGGGCATGATGATGGGTCAGACAAAGGGCAAGAAAACTGCTGCCAAGAAGCCGCAGAAGACGGCTGTGGCACCATCCAAGACCACTCGCAAGACCGCGCGGCCTGCTGCCAAGCAGTCGAAGAAGACCGTCAAGCCGGCTGCCAAGGGCAAGCGAGGTGCCAAAGGCGGCAAGAAAGCACCTGCCTACGAGACCACTGCCGAGATAAAGGGCCTGCAGAACCAGCGCTCGCAGTTGCAGCGCGACATCAACACCAAGGAGCGCGAGCTCAAGGCAAAGGAGAGCGACGTGCGCAACCGCCTGCAGAACCTCGTGCAGATAAACACCGAAATAGACCAGCGGCAGAAGTCAATCGACACTATCCAAAGCGACCTGCGCCACATCGACGGCAACATAGGCATACTCAAGGGGCAGCTCACGTCGCTCGAGGCACAGCTTGGAGAGCGCAGGGAGAAGTTCATAAAGTCGATGCGATATATGTCGCGCCACCGCAACATTCAGGACAAGCTGCTGTTCATCTTCAGTGCAAAGAGCCTGTCGCAGATGTACCGCCGCATGAGGTTCGTTCACGAGTATGCCGCCTATCAGCGTGCGCAGGGAAAGCTGTTGCAGCAGAAGCAGCAGCAGGTGGACAACAAGCACCGTCAGCTGCGCGAGGTGAGGGGCCAGAAGAGCAACCTGCTCCAGAAAGGACAGCGCGTGAAGGCCGAGCTGCAAGGCAAGCACGCCGAGCAGGAGAAAGTGGTGCAGTCGCTTCAGGCCGAGCAGAAGACCTTGCAGGGAGTGCTGGCCGAACAACGCAAGAAGCAGGCGGCACTCAACCATCAGATTGACAACCTCATAGCGATAGAGATACGCAAGGCGCGCGAACGTGCTGCTGCCGAGGCTCGTGCCCGTGCTGCTGCCGAAGCTGCCGCAAGAAAGAAGCGTGCCGAGGAGGCTGCGCGCCGCAAGGCTGCCGCCGAAGCTGCTGCCCGCGAGCGGCAACGCAAGATAGCCGAAGCCAAGGCACGTGAGGCCAAGGCCAAGGAGGAGGCTCGCGCTGCGGCGCGTGCTGCCGAAGAAGCCCGTCGCAAGGCTGCCGCCGAAGCCGCCGAGCAGCGCAACAAGGAGCGTGCTGAGCGTGAAGCGGCAGAGGCCGCCACGAGGAAAGCACGTGCCGAGCAGATGGCTCGCGAGGCTGAAGCGGAACGAATAGCTGCCGAACGCAAGGCCGCTGCCGAAGGCGAACGCCTGCGCCGTGAGGAGGAAGCTGAGAAGAGAAGGGAGGCTGAGGCCGAAACATCGCTATCTTCCGAAGACCGCCGCCTCACTGGAAGCTTTGCCAACAACCGTGGCAGGCTACCAATGCCTATGAGTGGGCGGATAGTGAGCCACTACGGGCAGTACAACGTTGAAGGATTGAAGGGTGTGCAGTTGTCGAACAGTGGAATAAACATCAAGGCTGCGCCCGGAACGGCTGTGCGCTCGGTGTTTGCCGGTGAGGTGAGTGCCGTGTTCGGCTTCAGCGGAACGATGGTTGTGATGGTTCGCCACGGTTCCTACATATCTGTCTACTGCAATCTGAAGTCGGTGAGCGTGAGCAAGGGACAGAAGGTTGCGGCCCGGCAGACACTCGGAGCAGTGGGGCAGGATGGCATCTTGCAGTTCCAGCTCAGAAAAGAGGCAGCAAAACTCAATCCCGAAGCATGGTTGGGCAGGTAGACTTTTTCTACTCTTCAGAATAGTTCTTCGGATTACAAATCCTTATACTCGGTTCAGGCGGATGATATATCCGCCTGAACTTTTTTGTGCTATAGGCACGGTTTGCCCCCTTTTCAGTGGCGGAAGTGAGGGCGTGTGAGCGCAAATTGAGGTAAAACAGTAGTATTTAGAATAGAAAAGTGAGGTTTTTGCGTAGTTGTTTTCTTGACTAAAATCAAGTAACTATATAATTTTGCAATCGTAACAATGCGATGAAACCGTCGAAATTAAATAACAAACAAAATACGAACAACAAAAACCAACTATTATGAAAAAATCATTACTTAGCGCAGCACTCGCACTGCTTAGCACAACCGCTTTTGCACAGTACATCACCGAAGCTCCTGCCGGTGGCTTCGACTTCACTAAAGGAAAGGACTACATCGTTCTCTATGCCCCCGAAGCACAGATGGCAGCCATGAGCGGCAAGATTACTACCGACATGAACCTCGACCCCGACATGGAGAAGAACCAGTTTTACTACTGGACGTATGAATGGGACGCAAAGCAGCTGACCCTGTATGATATTGAAGACACTCAGGCAAACTCATGGGGCGGTAAAGAGAAACTCAACATGACTCCGCTAAAAGGCTACGAGTGGGGTGCAGGCGCATTTACTGCCAAGAGCCAGAAATATGACATCTCTAAGGTTACAGACGACCACATTCTGCACATCGGCTTTATGAACATCGGCGCAGAGACGGCAACAAACAACTTCAAGTTTCTGTTGGGCAAAGACCCTGAGAAAGGAAACGGCTTCCCTCTGATAATAAACTATTGCTGTCCGCTAAAAATCAAATGAACATTAAAAATCTTCCGCAATGCCGATAAACAGGCATTGCGGATACTTTTTTCAAAAAGTAAGCCCCTC
>ONLG01000055.1 GCA_900318625.1 uncultured Prevotella sp. | reverse complement strand
AAGCTTGCTGCTGCTGTTGGTGAATATAATAATGTGGTGCGGACTGATGCAGCTGGAACCAAACGAAGCTAAGGTGCTGACGTGGTTCGGCAAGTATAGAAGACATCTGGCCCGACTACCCAACTAAGGAAGACTTCCTGTTCAACGAGGATGAGTATTAATAGGCTTATATTTAAGTCTTAACCGCTTAACACCAGCGAGACGAACACGAATGATTGTTTGTCTCGCTGGTGTTTTCATATTGTCAGTTGCCTTAACGGATGATGTGAGAAATAATCGCTGACTAAGCATTGTCCGTTATTGCCGACCATGAGTCTCTTTCCTATATAGCAAAAACATACCGCATATTGGCGACCAACATACGGTATAATTCTTTCTGGAAGCTGTTACTTACAGTGCTTACGACTGCTCTTCAGCAGCTTTCTTGCTTAGCTTTTGCTCCACGATAAACGAGATGAGAAGGCCTATTCCCACTCCCACTGCCAGCACAAGCCAGAAGAACGGACTCGCTACTTCGGTGTGGATGAGATAGTTCACCAGTGCTCCCAATCCGGCGCCAACCAGTACGCATCCCCAACGCAGGGGCTTGTAAGGATTGGATTTCTTTTCCATCTGTGCTATCAGAAGCCTGACACTTTCTGTGTCAACCTGCTTCTCAACTATCAGTTTGCGCAGTTCTGTGTCTTTTTCCTTGTTCTTGACATTATTCCATACGCTCATTATGACGGCAATGATGGGTATGGATAGTGAAAGAAACATTGTTACTAAGCCCGTTAGTGCTGTAATTTCAAACTGGTTCATTTTGGTTCTGTTTTTATTTGTTGTTTTACTTTTGTTTACTTTTACGGTTGCGCTTCCGCTTTCTGTATATAATGACAGCGAAGTACGGATATTATTACACCGTCAGCTCAGTTTTCTCTTCTAAAGAGAACTCACCAGCATACTTCAACAGCAATGCTATTGAAGTGATGCCGCTGATGAGAGCCCCTACGAGGAGCGTGCCGTCAGCTTGGGCTATGATGAGTGAGGTGCCATAGAGACAGAACATAACTATCATGGGTAGCCCCAGACAGAACGCAGCAATGCGCAGCCACCGTCTGAAAACGGCCTTGCGTGCATCACGCTTCAGTGTCTTAATGACTGCATCGCCAATCTCATCGAGTGTCTCTTGGCGCTTGAACATATATTGCAGCAGTTCGTCGGTTTCCTGCTCGGTCAGTATTCTTTCGTTCGTATCCATGCTTATTGGGTGTTTTGGAGTGATTGTCTGATTTTGTTGCGCAGCCTGTGTATTCTTACCAATACGTTCGACTGGCTCATGTTGAGTTTCTTGGCTATGTCGGCGGTAGCCATCCGTTTATAGTAGAACAGTCGCAGCAGTTCGTTGTCAGCAGGTGGCAGCTCTTTCATTATTTGTTCCAGCTGCAACAGCCGTGCCTCTTTTTGCTCGTCGTATGCCGTATCGTCACTAATATTCAACATATGCTCCATCCCGGTGGTCTTCATGCGCCGTTCCTTGTAGAGCGCGTTTAGCGACAGATGGACGGCAATAGCCGACAACCAGGGGCCCAGCTGCGGCGAATGGCAGTCGTCCAGCCGCTGGTAGGCTTGAATGAACGTCTGTTGCACGATGTCCTGGGCCATGTCGTGGCGCTTCAAGATGCCCAGAGCCTTAGAATAGAGCAGCCCGGAGTACTTCTCCACCACCAGCCTGTAGCTTCCGACATCACCCTTGGACAATATCCTGCTTACTATTTCCTTATCTTCCATTTCTTGATAAATCTCTGTATATATGACACTATTATGTTCCAGTTATTACATCCCAGTACATATTTTTTTTGCCAGTGCCCAAAACACTACTTACTGATTGCATATTTGCGGAAAAGAATTATCTTTGCACGCTGGTAACAACACTGCATAGACAATACACTCACATCAATACTAACAATTCACAAACACTAAGAAATGAAGACTTTTCAATCAAACCCCTTATTCTCAACTGCTTTACTGCACGGTACATGGAAGACTGCCACCCTGTTGTTTCTTATATGCATGTCTGTATTGACGACTTCCTGCTCCGACGACTACAAAGACGATCCGATGCTGATAGCCACCATTTCATCGTATAACGAGTTCGGCGCAGCCATGCTGGACGTAACAAAAACCGACATGACGAGAGCTGGGTTCACGCTCGGCGACATCATCTGCATCACCGTTGACGGCAAGGAGATAGTCATGCCCTACTACGACGGCTTCTACACGCGCAATGGCGAATACCTGTGCGTTGCCTATCCCACTTACCCCAGCATCTGCTTCACGGCCAACAACACAGGATTGCCCAAGGAACTCACTGGTTTGGTGGGCCATGCCGTCATCATCAGCATAAAGCAAAAGGGTGGCAAGCTCGACGTTCAAAAGGCTATGAGCATGGAGTACACCAACAACCGCAATGACTATCCTGACATTTCGGCTGCCCAGTATGCCAATGCTCGCGCCGTAAGTGCCGGAAACGTGGCAATGGGCAGGCTGCACCGCAGTTCTTCGCCATTCTGCCTTGATATCAACCGCGCCCACTACGTATCGGAATATATGGAACACGAAGGAATAAAGACCGTTCTCAACCTTGCCGACACAAAGGAAATGATGCTTTCCTACGATATGCCTTCCTACAGCCGCTCGCTATGGGAGGCCAACAGAGTCATACTGTGCCCGCTGAAAGCAGACCCAACGGCAGACGACTACAACAACAGACTGATTGAAGCACTCAAGCAGCTGCCCTCGTACCCAGCCCCATATCTGGTGCATTGCATGGAAGGGAAGGATCGCACAGGATATGTCTGCGCCCTGCTTGAGGGCTTATGCGGAGCAACGTATGAGGAGATTGTAGCCGACTACTTAGTCACCTACTACAACTATTACCGAGTCACCCCCACAAAAGACCCCAGTCTTTGTAAGACCTTGGTGTCGCTGAGGCTCAACCCTTGCCTGATGCATTATGCCAACGTCAGCGACGAAGCACAGCTGCCCAACGTCGACTATTCAAAAGCTTTCGCCAACTATCTGCTTTCACACGGAATGACCCAACAGCAGCTTGACGCACTCATTCAGGCACTGACAAATACAACCGAATAAAAGGACATGGTTGACCTGCAAGCCACATCAGCAGAGCCTAAAGCTACGGACAGCATTGCCACGAGCTACCTCAACACCGAGAACATAGCCCGCAGCAATGCAGGGATTGAATATCACCCTCTGCGCCCTTTCCTGCCCGAGAACGCACGGGTGCTGTTTCTCGGCAGCTTTCCTCCACAGCGCAAGCGGTGGTGCATGGATTTCTACTATCCCAACTTCATCAACGACCATTGGCGCATCGAGGGCGAAGTATTCTTTGCCGACCGCAACCACTTTGTGGCGAAAGGCGGAAAAGCATTTGACCTCGAGGCCATCACATCGTTCTGCAAGGAGCAGGGCATAGCTTTCTACGATACTGCGTGTGCCGTGCGGCGGCTGAAAGACAATGCATCCGACAAGTTTCTGGAGGTAGTGGAAGCCACTGACATCCGCTCGCTGCTGCAACAGCTGCCACGCTGCCGCTTCATCGTCACCACAGGACAGAAAGCAACAGAAACAATCTGCCAGTATTTCTGTCTGGCAGAAGTGCCAAAGGTAGGGTGCTACGTAGCCATTCCCCACCTGGAGAATGGCTACGGCCTGCCTATAAGCCTCTACCGCCTGCCATCATCATCACGCGCCTACCCGCTCTCGTTCGACAAGAAAGCTGCCGCCTATCGGCAGATGTTCGCAGAAGCGGAAATGCTATGACATGACAGGCCGAGGTGCAACATAAATCACTTCAGCTGCTTTCCGTCAGAGAAAGCCTTGCCAACCGTCTTGCCCAGCTGAATGTAGCCGTGGCGCACTGGCTCGTAGGTTATGAGGTTCATCCTCTCCACGTCAGGCTTGCCGTCCTCGCCAAGGTATTTCTCGTCGCAGAGAATGTTTACTATTTCTGCTATCAGGCAATATCCCGTCGCCGACTCGTCAATCTTCTGCTTCACACGGCACTCCAAGGTCATGGGGAAGTCCCTGAACAGCGGAGCATTCACGTTGGGAGCCTTTTCTATGGTCCATCCCGTTTTCTCCATCTTGTCAGGAGTGTTCCGTCCGCTTACTATGCCCACATAGTCGGCAGCCACCATCGTCTCTGCCGTGGCAAAGGTGACGGTCAGCTCTGGGTTATCGGCAAGGTTGTCGGTGGTCTGATGCGAGCCGAGCGAGATTACGATCTCGTGCATATCCCAGTGACCGCCCCATGCAGCGTTCATTGCATTAGGTTTTCCATCCTTGTCGTAAGTGCCGATAATAAGCACCGGCTGTGGAAGCATCCACGCATTTGACTTGAAACTTTTCATGTTTTAGCTTTGGTTAGTAAATTGTTTAATGTGCAATAGTCGGGTATCTACTGCAAAAGTACTGATTTCCCGTAAAAAACATCGGATTATGCGCACTTAATCAGATAAATATGAATATATTTGCAAGTAGAGTTCTGACGATAAGCAGAAACTATCTTCAAAACAACGACACCTTATTATATATAATTATAAGTCTACAAACCAAATAATCCTATAATGCCATGAACAAGTTTGAACTAATCTCCCTCCCCTATTCGCCCGACGCGCTGGAACCTGTTATCAGCGCCGAGACAATCGCCTTCCACCACGGCAAGCACTTGCAGACTTACGTAAACAACCTGAACGCACTGCTGCCAGGCAGCGGCTTCGAGGATATGAAGCTGGAAGAGATTGTAAGCAAGAGCGAGGGTGGCATCTTCAACAATGCCGGACAGATACTTAACCACAACTTATATTTCACCCAGTTCCGCTCTCCGCGCGAGAACAACCAGCCCAACGGACGCATAGGCGAAGCCATCGTCGGGCAGTTCGGCTCATTCGATGCTTTCCGCGAGGAGTTCCAGAAGAAAGGTGCCACGCTCTTCGGCTCGGGATGGGTATGGCTGTCGTCCGACAGCGACGGCAAACTCGTCATCACCCAAGAGCCCAATGCTGGCAACCCACTGACTAAGGGACTCACACCGCTTCTCACGTTCGACGTATGGGAGCACGCATACTATCTCGACTACCAGAACCGTCGCCCCGACTACCAGGCTGCACTATGGCAACTGATTGACTGGGACGAGGTAAACCGCCGTCTGGCATGAAACAGCCCATTGCAGAGCAATGACCGCAGACGAGATAACGACCTACATGGAGTCGCTGCGCGACGACCGACAGCGTGAGGTGCTAATGCGCTTCTTCAAGACTGCACCGGGGGAATATGGCTACGGTGACGAGTTCCTTGGCATAAAAGTGCCGCAGACACGCGAAGTGGTGAAGCTGGCAGCTCCCGACACTCCGCTGAGCGAGATTCCCGAGTTGCTGATGTGCCGATGGCATGAGGTCAGGCTCTGCGGACTGTTGCTTCTGGTGTGGCGTTTTGAAAAGCTCGCCACGAAGAGACTTGTCGACGACGAAGAGGCCATCCTGGGCCGCGACAGACTGCTGAAGCTCTATCTGAGCCATGCCGAACAGGCCAACAACTGGGACCTGGTAGACATGACGGCTCCTAAGATTCTCGGCCACTGGCTTATGCTGCCGTCATCTCTCGGCAACAGGAGCTTCAAGCAAGACCTCGTCGACAGCCTTGCCGACAGCCACAACCTGTGGAAACAGCGCATGAGCATCGTATGCACGTGGAAAACCTCACAGCTTGGCGATGCTTCATGGTGCCTGCGCTATGCCGAGCGCCACCTTCAACACCCCCACGACCTCATGCACAAAGCCGTGGGATGGATGCTGCGCGAGATGGGCAAGCGCGTGTCTACCGACCTGCTGCGCGACTTCCTCAGCCAGCACGTCCACGAGATGCCTCGCACCACCTTGCGCTACGCCATAGAGAAGCTGGAACCCGTAGAACGACAATACTGGATGAGCATACCGCGAAAAGCGTAAAGCCACATTCCACGCCTGCCACACCATTCTCATTTTTCCGCGGAAGACAGTGGAACGTCAGGAATTAAATACTAAATAAACAAAGCAAAACATCTATGAACACACGACTTTCATCTTTACTGCTGTGCCTGCTGACTGTAGCCACAGCATCGGCGCAGCGTGGCGACGGCGGCATCAGTGCCGAGATGTTGCAGCAGATTCGTGCTGCACAGACCTCACGCCAGGCCGACCGAGCCATTGCCAATGCCATAGCCACCAACAACATCGACGACCTGGCACGCAATCCGCGCAACCAACGCCCGGTTGACACCTACTTCAGCGTGGAGACTCCGCGGCAGAACATCCACAACCAGAAGCAGAGCGGACGCTGCTGGATGTTCTCGGGCCTGAACGTGCTGCGCTCGCAGTTTGCACGTAAGCACAAGGACACGCTGCGCGTGGAGTTCTCGCACGCCTACCTGTTCTTCTACGACCAGTTAGAGAAGGCCAACCTCTTCCTGCAAGGCATCATCGACACTGCCGACAAACCGGTCGACAGCGAGCGCGTGAGGTTCTTCTTCCGCACTCCGCTCAGCGACGGTGGCACCTTCTGCGGTGTTGCCGACCTTGCCGACAAATACGGACTGGTGCCGATGGAGGTGCAACCCGAGACCTATTCGGCTGAAAACACACGCCGCGCCTCTGCCCTTATCAGCTCCAAGCTGCGCGAATACGGCCTTGAGCTGCGCCGCATGACTGCCCAGGGCAAGAAAGGCAAAGCCTTGAAAGAGCGCAAGACACAGATGCTGGCAACCATCTACCGTATGCTGTCGCTCACCATGGGCGAGCCGGTGAGCGAGTTCACATACGCTTTCCGCAACAAGAAGGGACGCGTTGCCACTGCCGAGCGCACCTACACGCCGCAGCAGTTCTACCAGGAGACCGTGGGCCGACAGCTCAACGGCTCATTCATCATGGCCATGAACGACCCGCGCCATGAGTACTACAAGACCTACGAGGTGGAATACGACCGCCACACCTACGACGGACACAACTGGAAATACATCAACCTGCCCATGGAGGACATTGCACAGATGGCTATCAGCGCGCTGCGCGACTCAGCCAAGCTCTATTCAAGCTACGACGTGGGCAAGCAGCTCGACCGCAAACGCGGGCTCAACGACCTGAACAACTACGACTATGCCACACTCTTCCAGACCGACTTCCCAATGAGCAAGGCCGACCGCATAACGACATTCGACAGCGGAAGCACCCATGCCATGACACTTACGGCGGTAGACCTCGACTCTCAGGGCAAGCCCCGCCGTTGGAAAGTGGAGAACTCGTGGGGCAGCGACAGCGGTGCCGGCGGCTGCATCATAATGACCGACGAGTGGTTCCGCGAGTATATGTTCCGACTTGTGGTAGACAAGAAGTATGTTCCCGACAATATCCTCAAGGCCGAACAGCAGAAGCCTGTCATGCTGATGCCCGAAGACCCGCTCTTCGCACCCGACATTTAGTTTCTTTTTTAGAAAACACGGAGCAAGGGGCAAGAGGCAGGAGGACAGTGCTATCATACTGAGATGCTGCAATGCAGAGGTGCTAACCTCTTGCCCCCTGCCCCTTGCCCCCCTAAACAAACAAAGAAAGCCTTTTTCTTTGTTATGCGCTCGCTTAATCGTACCTTTGCACTGATAAAATATCATTAGCGATGTCAGAGCAAGACAAATTTAGCTTGCTGAGCAAGATTGAATATCCCGCCGACCTGAGGCGGTTAAGCATCGACGAGTTGCCTGAATTGTGCAAGCAACTCAGACAAGATATAGTCGAAGAGGTGTCGACCAATCCCGGCCACCTGGCTTCGAGTCTTGGTGTCATAGAGATTACTGTGGCACTCCACTATGTTTTTGACACTCCCAATGACCGCATTGTGTGGGATGTAGGCCATCAGGCCTACGGCCACAAGATTCTTACCGGTCGCCGCAGCCGCTTTTCCGAGAACAGGAAGATGGGCGGACTGATGCCTTTCCCTTCACCCAAGGAGAGTCCCTACGACACATTCACCTGCGGTCATGCCTCGAACAGCATCTCGGCTGCCCTCGGCATGGCTGTCGCTGCCACCTTTGACAAGCCACGTCATGTCATTGCCGTCATCGGCGACGGAGCAATGAGTGGCGGACTGGCTTTCGAGGGCCTCAACAACGTGTCGTCGAGCCCCAACGACCTGCTCATCATACTCAACGACAACGATATGTCGATAGACCGCGCGGTGGGCGGCATGGAGAAATACCTGCTGAAGCTCGACACCAACGAGACCTACAACCGACTGCGTTTCAGGGCTTCGCGGTGGCTGCACTCGCGCGGCTACCTCAACGACGACCGCAAGAAAGGCATTCTACGCTTCAACAACGCCCTCAAGTCGGCTCTTGCCGGACAGCAGAACATCTTTGAGGGTCTCAACATACGCTACTTCGGCCCCTACGACGGCCACAACGTGAAGGAGCTGGTGCGCATACTGCGGCAGGTGAAAGACATGAGGGGACCCAAGCTGCTCCACCTGCACACCGTGAAGGGCAAGGGCTACAAGCCCGCCGAACGCAACGCCTCGGTGTGGCACGCGCCCGGACGTTTCGACGCCGAGACGGGAGAGCGCATCGAGGAAGACACCACAGGCATACCGCCTAAGTTCCAGGACGTGTTCGGACATACCCTCCTCGAACTGGCCGAGCAGAACCCGCGCATCGTGGGGGTCACGCCGGCCATGCCCACGGGCTGCTCGATGAACATAATGATGCAGGCCATGCCCGAACGCACGTTCGACGTGGGCATTGCCGAAGGCCACGCCGTGACATTCTCGGCTGGCATGGCCAAGGACGGGATGCTGCCCTTCTGCAACATCTACAGTGCCTTTGCACAGCGTGCCTACGACAACATCATCCACGACGTGGCTATACTCGGCCTGCCCGTGGTGCTGTGCCTCGACCGCGCCGGACTGGTGGGCGAAGACGGTGCCACCCACCACGGAGCCTTCGACATGGCAGCCCTGCGCCCCGTGCCCGGACTGACCATAGCAGCCCCGATGGACGAGCACGAGCTGCGCCACCTGATGTTTACCGCCCAGCAACCGGGAGGCGGTCCGTTCGTGATACGCTATCCGCGCGGACGCGGCGTGAAGGTCGAATGGCAGTGCCCCATGCGCAAGGTGCCCATCGGACGCGGACGAAAGCTCTCCGAAGGCACCGACGTGGCCGTGCTGTCGATAGGTCCTGTGGGCAACACCGTGCAGCAGGCCATAGCCGACCTCGCTGCCGAAGGCTCTGCCCTGAGCATAGCCCACTACGATATGCGGTTCCTGAAACCACTCGACGAGGACATCCTAAAGGAGGTGGGCGAACGCTTCCAGCGCATCATCACCGTTGAAGACGGTGTAAGGAACGGAGGCATGGGCAGCGCAGTGCTCGAATGGATGAGCGACCACGGCTACCAGCCACGCATCACGCGCCTGGGACTGCCCGACGAGTTTGTGGAGCAGGGCACCGTGGCACAGCTCCACCACCTTGTGGGAATAGACAAGGAAGGTATCATCAGAAGTCTGTCAGCCCCCCACTGATTCCCCAAAATGGGGTGGCTGACTTGTCCGTTTACTGCTGACAGAGGTTTTGTATGACAATAATAATTAAATAAGAAATGCCCTATCGCGCTCACCCTCCCCTTGTGGGGAGGACTGGAGAGGGGCTAACAGAAACATGAAGATTATCATAGCCGGTGCCTACGCCATCGGAACATACCTTGCCGAGCTGCTCTCGCGCAACAAGTATGACATAACGCTCATCGACGACAATCCCGAGAACCTCGAAAAGATTGGCCGCGACTTCGACCTGCTTACCATCGAAGCCTCGCCTACGAGTGTCGACACCCTGCGCCATGCCGCTGCCGACACAGCCGACCTGTTCATTGCTGTCACCCCCGACGAGCACCAGAACATCGTGGCCTGCTCGCTGGCCAAGCGGCTGGGGGCAAAGCGCACCGTGGCGCGCGTAGACACCTACGAATATGTGCTTGCCGACAACCAGGAGCTGTTCCGCAAGATGGGTGTCGACTCTATAATCTACCCCGAGTCGCTGGCCGCTAAAGACATTATCAACGGCCTGAAGATGTCGTGGGTGCGCCAGCGATGGGATGTCCACGACGGAGCACTCGTCATGCTGGGCATCAAGCTGCGCGAAGGCTGCCAGATACTCAACCGACCGCTGCGCAAGATAAGCGGCCCCGACGAGCCCTACCACGTGGTGGCCATCAAACGGGGCATCGACACCATCATCCCCGGAGGCAACGATATGCTTCAGCTCAACGACCTCACCTACTTCATGACCACCAAGAACTACATCCCTTACGTCAGGAAGATAGTGGGCAAGGAGCATTATGTCGACGTGAAGAACGTAATGATTATGGGAGGCGGCACCACTGCCGTGCGCACGGTGAACACCATGCCCGACTACATGGATGCCAAGATCATCGAGAGCGACGAACACCGCTGCGAACAGCTCAACGAACTGTTTGAATCGGAGGACGTGCTCGTAATCAACGGCGACGGGCGCGATATGTCGCTGCTCACCGAGGAGGGCATACGCTCCACGCAGGCGTTCGTGGCACTGACCAACAATGCCGAAACCAACATCCTGGCCTGCCTCTCGGCAAAGCGCATGGGGGTGAGAAAAACCGTGGCCATGGTGGAAAACATCGACTATGTGAGCATGGCCGAGAGCCTCGACATAGGCACGATAGTAAACAAGAAGGTCATCGCTGCATCGCATATCTACCAGATGATGCTCGATGCCAACGTCCACAACGTGAAGTTCCTTATGACTGCCAACGCCGACGTGGCTGAGTTTGTGCCCGTCCAGGGGTCTAAGGTGACACGCAAGCCCGTGCGCGAGCTGCAGATACCGCGCGGCATGACCATCGGAGGCGTGGTGCGCAACGGCCAGGGCATACTCGTCTCGGGCAACACGGTTATCGAACCGGGCGACACGGTGGTGGTGTTCTGCCACAACGTGGATATGCGTAAAATAGAAAAACTCTTCAACTGATGCTCAACGGACGCCTTATATCCCAGATTTTCGGCTCGCTGCTCTTTCTCGAGGCTATCTTGATGTCGGTGTGCCTGCCCATATCGCTCATATATGGCCAGCACGACCTCTGGGCTTTCCTCATCACCATAGCCATAATAGTAGCTACAGGGCTGGGCTTCCGCGCGCTTGGCAAGGGAGCCGACAACAACATGAGCCGCCGCGATGCCTATTTCGTGGTGACGGCCACGTGGCTGCTCTTCTCGTTCTTCGGCATGATACCGTTCCTGCTCTGCCCGCTCTTCGCACCACCAGGCGACACCATGGCTCCGCTGTCGTTCACCGATGCCTTCTTCGAGACCATATCGGGCTTCACCACCACGGGCGCAACCGTCATCGACGACGTGGAGGCTCTGCCGAAGGGGCTGCTCTTCTGGCGTTCGCTGACGCAGTGGATAGGCGGACTGGGCATCGTGTACTTCACGATAGCCGTGCTGCCGTCGATGGTGGGCGGCTCGGTGAGGGTGTTCTCTGCCGAGGCCACAGGGCCGATACGCAGCAAGCTGCATCCGCGCCTGAGCACGGGTGCCAAATGGATATGGATGGTCTACATCATCCTCACGGTGGCCTGCCTGGGCAGCTTTCTGCTGTGCGGCATGGACTGGTTCAATGCTCTCAACTTTGCCATGACGAGCACCGCCACGGGTGGTTTTTCCACCACCAACGGCTCGCTGGCTTCGTTCCACTCGCCTGCCGAGGAGTATGTCTGCACGCTGTTCTGCTTCCTCGCGGGAATAAACTTTATGCTTCTCTATGGCGCGGTGGCCAAGATGCAGCTCAAACGGCTGTTCCTCAACGCCGAGTTCCGCTTCTACCTGCTGCTGACAGTGCTCGCCGTGGCGTTCATCATGGCCGAGCTGATGCTGCGCAGCGGCTACAGCCTGGAGCCGGCCTTCCGCTACAGCCTCTTCCAGGTGGTGTCGTTCCTCACGTCTACCGGCCTGTTCAATGCCGATGCAGGGCAGTGGCCCCACGTGACGTGGGTCGTGCTGGCTCTGCTGATGTTCGTAGGCGGCTGTTCGGGCTCCACGAGCGGCGGCATCAAGAGCATCCGCGGAGTGATGCTGCTGAAGATTGTACGCAACGAGTTCCGACATATACTGCATCCCAATGCCGTGTTGCCCCTGAAAATCGACGACACCAACGTGCCACAGGCCAAGCGCGTCACGCTGCTGGCCTTCATCGCGCTCTATTTCATACTGGCTATGGTGTGCGCCTTCGTGATGATAGCATCGGGCATAGACCATACCAACTCGGTGACTATCATGCTGAGCTGCCTCGGCAATACCGGCCCTACGCTCGGACTCGAGATCGGGCCTACCATGTCGTGGGCCATGCTGCCTGTGTTTGCCAAGTGGATATGCGCCTTTATGATGCTCGTTGGCCGTCTCGAGCTGTTCACAGTATTGGTTATCTTCACTCCGGCGTTCTGGAAGGAACGCTGAGTATTCCCTTTTTTGAAAGCAAGGCTGTTCGGAACGAAAGTTTACGGAGGGCTCCTGTCTTTTTGTAAATACGGTTGATACCTAAATTACCAAAAGAGATGAAAACAAGTAAGGATTATCTTCGTTCCAGTCTGGATCGTTGCCGTTTGCAGCA
>ONLG01000035.1 GCA_900318625.1 uncultured Prevotella sp. | reverse complement strand
AACTTAGTGCAGGAACTGCATGAGGGAGGCACCAACGTGGTCGTTGGACAGCTCGACCAGCTGATCAACTGGGGCCGAAGCAACTCGCTGTGGTCGCTCACCTTCGCTACAAGTTGCTGCGGAATAGAGTTCATGGCAGTGGGTTGTGCGCGCTACGACTTCGCTCGTTTCGGCTTCGAGGTGACGCGAAACTCACCCCGTCAGGCCGACCTTATCATGTGTGCAGGCACCATCACCCACAAGATGGCTCCTGTGTTCAAGCGCCTCTACGACGAGATGGCTGAGCCTAAGTATGTGATTGCCGTGGGCGGATGCGCCATTTCGGGCGGTCCTTTCAAGAGTAGCTACCACGTGGTGAAGGGTATTGACGAGATTGTTCCAGTGGATGTGTATATCCCCGGCTGTCCTCCACGTCCCGAAGCCATAATGTACGGAATGATGCAGCTACAGCGGAAGGTTAAGATTGAGAAGTTCTTCGGCGGAGCAAACCACAAGCAGACAGCAGAGGAAAAGGCTCTCGGACTGAGTAACGAGGAGCTGACCTACGGCAAGCGCGAGACTATCGTCGTGACAGACGTGCCTGAAGACTTCGTGAAAGAACTCAAACAGACTAACGACAAGGAGGCAAGCAAATGAAACTGGAACATAAAGTATTCGACTTCAGCTCCTTTGCCAAGGAGATGGCAGACCTGAAAGAAAAGAAGCATTTCGACTATCTTGTCACCATTGTGGGCGAGGACTTCGGAGAAGAAGGGCTCGGATGTGTCTACATTCTTGAAAATACAGACTCAAGCGAACGCATAAGCGTGAAGACGATTGCTAACAAGGTGGATGCAGAAGAGTGGGTAGTGCCCACCGTTTCGCACCTTTGGAAGTCGGCAAACTTGCTCGAACGTGAGGTGTTTGACTTCCTCGGTATCAAGTTCTTAGGCCATCCCGATATGCGCAGACTCTATTTGCGCAGCGACTTCTGCGGCTATCCTCTTCGCAAAGACTATAAGCCTGTTGAAGGCTACACCCTCGACGACGACCACGAGCCAAGCTACGGCTGCGAGTACAGCCTTGACAAGCAGGGCCGTCTGGTGGAAAAGCACAACCCGCTTTTCACCGACGACGACTTTGTGGTAAACATTGGTCCTCAGCATCCCTCCACTCACGGAGTGCTGCGACTTCAGACTCTGCTCGACGGCGAGGTCATTAAGAAGATTTATCCGCACCTGGGCTACATACACCGCGGTATCGAAAAAATGTGCGAAAGCTACACATACCCGCAGACTCTGGCCCTTACCGACCGAATGGACTATCTCTCGGCCATGATGAACCGCCACGCGCTGGTGGGCGTTATAGAAGAGGCTATGGGTGTGGAACTTACCGACCGCATCAAGTACGTGCGCACTATAATGGATGAGTTGCAGCGTCTTGACTCACATCTTCTATATATAGGATGTTGTGCTCAGGACCTTGGAGCACTCACGGCGTTCCTCTACAGTATGCGTGATCGCGAGCATGTGCTCAACGTAATGGAGGAAACTACGGGTGGTCGACTTATCCAGAACTACTACCGCATAGGCGGACTGCAAGACGATATAGACCCGAACTTCGTGGCAAACGTCAAGGCTCTGTGCAAGTATATGAAGCCAATGTTCCGCGAATACATGGATGTCTTTGGCGACAACATCATCACCAAGAAGCGCTTCCAGCAGATTGGACTGCTCAGCCGCGAAGATGCCATCAGCTACGGAGTTACCGGTGCGTCTGGAAGAGCAAGCGGATGGCACAGCGATGTGCGCAAGAATCATCCATACGATATGTATGACAAGGTTGAGTGGAGCGAGGTAACGTGCGACAGTTGCGACAGTTACGGACGCTATCTTAACCGTATCGAGGAGATGAAGCAAAGCATAGCAATCATCGAACAGCTCATTGACAATATCCCGGAGGGCGATTTCTACATCAAGCAGAAGCCTATCATCAAGGTGCCCGAGGGACAGTGGTACTTCTCATGCGAGGGTAGCCGTGGCGAGATTGGTGTCTATCTCGACTCAAAGGGCGACAAGTCGCCTTACCGTCTGAAGTTCCGTCCGATGGGACTGAACCACGTCGCTGCCATGGATGAGATGTTGCGCGGATTGAAGGTGGCCGACCTCATTACTGTAGGAGCTGCTCTCGACTTCGTGATACCTGATATTGACCGTTAATTATTAAGTTTTTACAAGCGTAAATATATGTTTGATTTCAGTATAATAACACAATGGTTCGACGCACTGCTGCGCAACAGCCTTGGTCTTAACGACTTTTGGACTGTTCTTCTGGAGTGTGTCGTGGTGGGATTGCTCATCATTGTCGGCTATGCTTTGCTCGCTGTAGTGCTTATCTTCATGGAGCGCAAGGTGTGTGCATACTTCCAATGCCGTCTTGGTCCTATGCGAGTGGGTCCCTGGGGATTGCTTCAGGTGTTTGCCGACGTGCTGAAGATGCTCATAAAGGAAATATTTGCCGTAGATAAGGCGGACCGCCTGCTCTATTATCTGGCTCCATTCCTGGTAATCCTTGCATCTGTCGGAACGTTCTCTTTCCTTCCTTGGAACAAGGGGGCAAGTGTTCTGGATTTCAACGTGGGCATATTCCTCGTTACTGCCATCTCGAGCATTGGCGTTCTCGGCGTTTTCCTCGCCGGATGGGGTAGTAACAACAAGTATTCTGTAGTGTCTGCCATGCGTGGCGCGGTGCAGATGATTTCCTATGAGATGTCGCTCGGCCTGTGTCTTATCACGGCTGTGATACTGACAGGTACGATGCAGATGAGTGGAATAGTGGAAAGCCAGACCGGTCCATGGCGTTGGCTTATCTTCCAGGGCCACCTGCCTGCCCTGATAGCTTTCCTGGTATTCCTTGTTGCAGGCAATGCCGAGGCTAACCGCGGACCGTTCGACCTTGCCGAGGCTGAGAGTGAGCTTACAGCAGGCTACCATACTGAGTATTCGGGTATGGGTTTCGGCTTCTACTACCTTGCTGAGTACCTTAATCTTTTTGTAGTTTCTGGTCTGGCAGCAGCCGTATTCCTCGGCGGATGGGCTCCTATAAATATAGGTGTGGTCGGTTTCGATGCCGCTATGGACTACATACCAGGCATTGTGTGGTTCCTTGGCAAGACATTCTTCGTTGTTTGGCTGCTCATGTGGGTGCGTTGGACGTTCCCGCGTCTTAGGGTAGACCAGATACTGAAGCTTGAATGGAAATATCTTATGCCCTTGGCACTGCTCAACCTCGTGCTTATGACAGTTGTGGTGGCCTTCGGATTGTATATCAAGTAATGGTTACACATAAGGAAAGACTTAAAGAAAATGGAAAACAAACAATCATATTTCGGCGAAATAGCAGGTGCTGTGAAGTCTTTGGCCGTCGGTCTGAAGACCACTTTCAAGGAATATCGCACGGCAAAGTCTACCGAGCAGTACCCTGAGAACCGCAAGACAACGCTTCATGTGGCCCAGCGCCACCGCGGAAGGCTTGTGTTCAAGCGCAACGACGACGGAAGCTATAAGTGTACGGCGTGTACCTTGTGTGAGAAAGCCTGCCCAAATGGTACAATCAAGATACTGACCGAGATGGTTACTAACCCCGAAACGGGAAAGAAGAAGCGCCAGCTCGTTGACTATCAGTATGATTTGGGCGACTGTATGTTCTGTCAGCTATGTACCAACGCTTGCAATTTCGATGCCATCGAGTTTACTAATGACTTCGAGAACAGCACGTTCGAGCGTGGCTCTCTTGTGCTTCACCTTGACAAGGAGCACTACGAGGGCGGTTCGCTGCCTAATCTAATTGACGGTGGAGCACCGCTGACAATCGGTAAGTTTAATACAAAGAAAAAATAAGGAATATGGCAAATCAAGTAATGTTCGGAATACTTGCCGCAGTAATCCTTGCTGCCGCCGTATTCTGTGTGACTACAAAGCGCATTATGCGAGCCGCTACGGCACTTCTCTTTGTGCTCTTCGGTGTGGCAGGATTGTATTTTCTGCTTGATTACACCTTTCTCGGAGCAACGCAGATAAGCATCTATGCTGGAGGTATAACTATGATATACGTCTTCGCCATACAACTCGTGTCGAAGCGCAGGCTGCAAGGTCTGTCGGAAAGCTTCTCAAGCAAGCGCGTAATGGCAGGTGTGGTGGCTGCTCTTGCAGGCTTTGCCACCGTAGCATGGATTATCTTCAAGCACCGCTTTGCTGATATGGCAGCATCGGTAGCCGACAAGGAGGTGGGTATGGACGTTATTGGTAAGACCCTTATGGGTGCTGACAAATACCAGTATGTGCTGCCCTTCGAGTTCATCTCGCTTTTCCTGTTGGCTTGCATCATAGGAGGCTTGGTAATACTTAACGACAAAAAGGAGGAGAAAAAGCAATGATACCAGTAGAATACTTCCTTGTGCTAAGCGCACTGTTGTTCTTTATAGGGGTGTTTGGCTTTGTTACGCGCCGCAACCTTATAGCTATGCTTATCTCAGTTGAGTTGGTTCTGAATGCTGTAGACTTGCAGTTTGCAGTGCTCAACCGCTTGCTTCACCCCGAGATTCTTGAGGGAATGTTCTTCACTTTGTTCTCTATCGGAGTGAGCGCAGCCGAGACAGCAGTAGCCGTGGCTATTATAATCAACGTTTACCGCCACTTCCACAGTGACCAGGTGAACAGTATTGAAAACATGAAATTATGATTACTATGGATTACAGTTATGTATTTTTGATACTGCTCCTGCCTGCACTCTCGTTTATTTTGCTGGGATTGGCGGGCATGAAGATGTCGCACAAGACGGCAGGACTCATCGGCACCACCTCGCTCGGTGTGGTAACGGTGCTTTCCTACCTCACGGCAATAAGCTATTTCACTGCTGACCGGGCTGCCGACGGCACGTTTCAGACGATTGTTCCTTACAACTTCACGTGGCTTCCGCTGGGCAATCTCCATTTCGACATGGGTATTTTGCTCGACCCGATCTCTGTGATGATGCTGATAGTCATCAGTACTGTCAGCCTGATGGTCCACATTTATTCGTTTGGTTACATGAAAGGCGAAAAGGGTTTCCAGCGCTATTATGCTTTCCTTTCGCTCTTCACAATGTCTATGCTGGGCCTCGTTGTGGCAACCAACATCTTCCAGATGTACCTCTTTTGGGAGCTCGTGGGTGTTTCTTCATATCTGCTCATTGGCTTCTACTATCCTCTCGGTGCAGCTGTGTCGGCTTCAAAGAAGGCTTTTATTGTAACCCGATTTGCCGATTTGTTCTTCCTCATCGGTATCTTGGTCTTTGGCTACTACACCGAGTCGTTTAGTTTCTCGTTTGCCAATGCCGATAACCTTGTGATGGGTGCCGGAACGACACCTTTCTTAGAAGCCAACACCGCAAAGGCTGTAGCCGCCGGTGCAATGATTTTGCCCACGGCGCTCGTCCTGATGTTCATTGGTGGAGCTGGTAAGAGTGCCATGTTCCCCTTGCATATATGGTTGCCCGATGCCATGGAGGGTCCGACGCCTGTATCTGCCCTTATCCATGCTGCTACGATGGTAGTAGCCGGAGTGTTCCAGATTGCGCGTATGTTCCCGCTTTGGATAGAATATGCTCCCCAGGCCATGAGTATTGTGGTGTGGGTAGGTGTGTTCACCGCTTTCTATGCGGCTGCCGTGGCTTGTGCACAGAGCGACATCAAGCGTGTCCTGGCCTTCTCTACAATATCGCAGATAGCCTTTATGATGGTGGCTCTTGGCGTTTGCCTGCCTTCGCATGAGGATGGAGTGGTGCTCGACAACCATGCGCAGCTTGGATATATGGCCGGAATGTTCCACCTCTTCACCCATGCCATGTTCAAGGCTTGCCTTTTCCTTGGTGCTGGTTGCATCATCCATGCCGTTCATTCCAACGAGATGGCAGTGATGGGAGGCCTTCGCAAGTATATGCCCGTTACTCACATAACGTTCCTTATCTCATGTCTTGCCATAGCAGGAATACCGTTCTTCTCAGGCTTCAGCTCTAAAGACGAAATCATAACGGCCTGCTTTGCCTACAGTCCTGTAGTAGGATGGATAATGACAGGTATTGCCGCAATGACAGCTTTCTATATGTTCCGCCTGTACTACGGCATCTTCTGGGGCACAGAGAACAAGGAAGCCCATGCTCACCACACTCCACATGAGGCTCCGCTCACTATGACCGTGCCGCTGATAGTACTTTCTGTCATCACTGTCGGTGTTGGAGTCTACACTACACTGGCTGGTTTCATGGGCTGGGGAGGCAGCTTCGGCAGCTTCGTATCGGCAAGCGGTCAGGACTACACCATCCATTTCGATGCCCAGATAGCAGCTACCTCTACCATTATAGCCATTCTGAGCATCTGTCTTGCCACATATATATATAAAGGTGAGACCCAACCGGTGGCCGACAAGCTCTATCGCACGTTCCCGAAGCTGCATCGCGCAGCCTATCGCCGCTTCTATCAGGACGAGATTTGGCAGTTTGTAACCCACAAGATAATCTTCCGCTGCGTCAGCACGCCTATCGCCTGGTTCGACCGTCATGTTGTCGACGGCACATTCAACTTCATGGCATGGGGTGCAAACGAGGCAGGAGAGAGCATACGCCCCTGGCAGAGTGGCGACGTTCGCCAGTATGCAGTGTGGTTCCTCACTGGTTCAGTGGCATTAACATTAATCCTATTAGCTCTGTTAGGTTAAACTAAAACCTACAAGACCTATAAGACTTATAAGAAAGGATAAGAATTATGAGTATATTAACCTTATTTGTAGTTATTCCCGCACTGATGTTGCTGGGCCTCTGGCTTGCCCGCAGCCTCAATCAGGTGCGTGGTGTTATGGTGGCAGGCTCCAGTTTGCTTCTTGCTTTGTCGGTTTGGCTCACCATATATTTCATTCAGCAGCGTGCGGCTGGCAACACCGACGTGATGCTTCTGCGCTACAGCACAGAGTGGTTCCGCCCGTTGCACATTGCCTACGCTGTGGGAGTCGATGGTATCTCGGTCGTAATGCTTCTGCTGTCGAGCATCATCGTCTTCACTGGTACGTTTGCCTCATGGCAGCTCAAGCCCATGACAAAGGAATACTTCCTTTGGTTCACCCTGCTTTCCACGGGTGTCTACGGCTTCTTCATCTCCATTGATATGTTCACGATGTTCATGTTCTACGAGGTCGCTCTTATCCCGATGTATCTTCTCATCGGCGTTTGGGGCAGCGGCAACAAGGAATACTCGGCCATGAAGCTCACCTTGATGCTCATGGGAGGCTCCGCACTGCTTATCCTCGGACTGCTTGGCATCTTCTACTTCAGTGGCGGTGACACGATGAACGTGCTCGAGATAGCCCAGAAACACAACATTCCCGTCGATGTCCAGAAGGTTTTCTTCCCCTTCATCTTCATCGGTTTCGGTGTTCTTGGAGCCTTGTTCCCGTTCCACACATGGTCGCCCGACGGTCATGCCAGCGCGCCAACGGCTGTGTCGATGCTCCATGCCGGAGTGCTTATGAAGCTTGGAGGCTACGGATGCTTCCGCATAGCAATGTTCCTGTTGCCTGATGCCGCACGCGAACTTTCGTGGATATTCATCATTCTCACCACAATCTCCGTGGTATATGGTGCTCTCTCGGCCTGTGTTCAGACTGACCTGAAGTACATCAACGCCTATTCGTCTGTATCCCACTGCGGTCTGGTGCTCTTTGCACTGCTGATGATGACCAAGACCGCCTGCACGGGAGCCATCCTTCAGATGCTTTCTCATGGACTGATGACTGCTCTCTTCTTCGCCCTTATCGGTATGATTTACGGTCGAACACATACTCGTGACATTCGCAAACTGGGCGGACTGATGAAGATTATGCCTTTCCTCGCCGTAGGATATGTCATTGCAGGTCTTGCAAACCTCGGACTTCCGGGCTTCTCGGGCTTCATTGCCGAGATGACAATCTTTGTTGGCTCGTTCGGCGCAAACCTCGCCGACGGTATGCCCGATATGTTCCGACGCACAGCAACGGTCATTGCCTGTACCTCTATTGTGGTTACAGCAGTCTACATCCTGCGTGTAGTGGGCAAGATACTTTATGGAAAGGTAGCCGATCCGCACTATGAGCAGCTCACTGATGCCACTTGGGACGAGCGTGTCGCAGTGGTTTGCCTCATCGCCTGCGTAGCCGGTCTTGGCCTGTTCCCGCTGTGGGCAAGCAATGCCATCACCGATGCCGTTGGACCGATACTTCAGAACATTCAAGCAGTAGCAACATTATAAACTCAAGGAGGACAAGAAACAATGAATTACTCACAATTTCTACAAATGATTCCAGAGGCTGTGTTGGTTGCTGTTCTGGTGTTGATATTCATAGCCGACTTCGCTACGAGCAACCGTTCGGAGCGCAAGTGGCTCAATCCCCTGGCTTGCCTGCTGATGCTTCCGGCCATCGTTGCGCCGCTGTTGTGTACCGAGCAGGTGCATCTCTTCGGCGATATGTACCGCAACAGCTTTGGAGTAGGCACCGTGAAAGCCATACTCGCAGCCGGTACGCTGATAGTTTTCATACAGGCTAAGGCTTGGGCATCAAGCACCCGACGCGAAGCAGAGTTCTATATGCTCACCGTTTCCACTTTGCTCGGTATGTTCATGATGCTCAGTGCAGGCCATTTCCTGATGTTCTTCCTTGGTCTTGAGATGGCAAGTGTGCCCCTGGCCTGTGTCGTTGCGTTTGATAAGTATCGCAACGACAGTGCTGAAGCCGCAGCCAAGTATATCCTTACGGCAACCTTCTCGTCGGGGGTAATGCTCTACGGAATATCTTTCCTCTATGGCTCAATAGGCACTCTGTACTTCGGCGACATTGCGACAGCTCTCACTGCAGCAACAACCATCAAGTCGCACATGGGCATGACAGTGCTCGGTTTCGTGTTCTTCTTTAGCGGACTCGGCTTCAAGCTATCGCTCGTACCGTTCCACTTCTGGACTGCCGACACCTATCAGGGCGCTCCTACCAGTGTCACCGGCTACCTCAGCGTTATCTCGAAGGGAGCAGCCGCCTACACTTTGCTCATCGTCCTGTTCCATGTATTTGGAGCGATGCGCGAGGAGTGGAACTACCTGCTCTACATTGTCATAGTGCTTTCGATAACCATAGCCAACCTGTTTGCTATCCGTCAGAGTGAGCTCAAGCGCTTCATGGCTTTCAGTTCTATATCTCAGGCCGGATACATCATGCTCGCAGCGATTGGCACCGACTGGGCTCTAAGTGCCTCGTCGCTGCTCTACTATGTGCTGATTTATATCGTAGCAAACATGAGTGTGTTCTCAATCATTGCGGTTGTAGAGCGCAACAACAACGGCAAGACCGACATTTCGGACTACGACGGCTTCTATAGCACCAACCCCAAGCTGTCGTTGCTGATGACGCTTGCCCTGTTCTCGCTCGGAGGCATACCTCCTTTTGCCGGAATGTTCTCCAAGTTCTTCGTGTTCATGGCTGCTGCAAAGGCTGGCTCTGCCTGGGCTTACGCCATCGTGTTCATTGCTTTGATCAATACCGTAGTCAGTCTTTACTACTATCTGCTCATTGTGAAGGCCATGTATATCAAGAAGAGCGACAATCCGCTGCCAACCTTCCGCAGCGACAACAACACCCGTCTGGCACTTGCCATCTGCACTGCTGGCATACTGCTCTTCGGAGTGTGCAGCTGCATCTTCGACTGGCTGACTGCCAGTGTTCAGTAATACCGTAACAGTGGAACCTCTGCGCCATGACTCTTGGAGAGTCGACGCAGAGGTTCCGCTTTTTTTATGCCTGCTCGTCGCTGAAATCTTTTGCCTTGCCAAAGTTTGTGCAAGGCTGCATAAACATTCTTGTTCATGTTTGCTGCCGCAATGCTGTCTGTAGCTTGCTTTGTGGTCTTGCTCTCCTTTGCATATTGTCATCCACCAATATGGCCCATATTACCGACCAATATGGCCCATATTACCGACCAATATGGCCCATATTACTGACCAATATGACTCATATTACCGAGCAATATGACTCATATTGGTTAGTGCTTGCAGCTCTGCAGTTCAGCTTTCAGGAACCTTGGCGTGTGTCCTTTGTCGCTTTGGGCAATCTCTTCCGGTGTTCCTGTCGACAAGATTGTCCCGCCTTTGCGTCCGCCTTCCGGCCCCATGTCTATTATGTAGTCGGCCAGCTTGATAACGTCGAGGTTGTGTTCGATTATTATCACCGTGTTGCCGCGGTCGACGAGCCTTTGCAGCACGTCCATCAGTATGCGTATGTCCTCGAAGTGCAGGCCCGTTGTCGGTTCGTCGAGAATGTAGATGGTCTTTCCCGTGTCGCGTTTAGCCAGCTCGGTAGCCAGCTTCACTCGTTGGCTCTCGCCTCCCGACAGTGTCGTCGACGACTGTCCGAGCTTTATGTAGCCCAGTCCCACGTCTTGCAGGGTCTTTATCTTCTGCATGATGTTGGGCACAGCCTCGAAGAACTCTACGGCTTGGTTTATCGTCATGTCCAAAACGTCGGCTATCGACTTGCCTTTGTAGCGCACTTCAAGTGTCTCGCGGTTGTAGCGCTTGCCGTGGCAGGCTTCGCACGGCACCATCACGTCGGGCAGGAAGTTCATCTCGATGGTCTTGTAGCCGTTTCCTCCGCACACCTCACACCGTCCGCCTTTCACGTTGAACGAGAAGCGCCCCGGCTTGTAGCCGCGTATCTTGGCTTCAGGAAGGTTCACAAAAAGGCTCCGTATGTCGGAAAACACGCCGGTGTAGGTGGCTGGATTGGAACGCGGAGTGCGCCCGATGGGGCTCTGATCCACGTTTACAACCTTGTCAATATACTCCAATCCCTCCACACTGTCATACTTCATGGGCTTGCGCAGCGAACGATAGAAGTGGTGAGACAGTATTGGCTGCAGTGTCTCGTTGATGAGAGTAGACTTTCCCGAGCCGCTGACACCCGTCACTACGGTGAGCGTTCCCAACGGGAAAGCGGCATCAACGTTCTTCAGGTTGTTGCCCGACGCGCCCCGGATAATGAGCTTGTGACCGTTGCCGGTGCGTCTCTGGTCGGGTAGGGCAATGTTCATCTTTCCGTTTAAGTAGTCGGCTGTAAGTGTGTGGCTTGCAAGCATTTCCTTCGGAGTGCCTTGGAACACCACCTCGCCACCTTTGCGGCCTGCACGTGGGCCTATGTCTACTATGTAGTCGGCTGCAAGCATCATGTCCTTGTCGTGTTCTACGACGATGACCGTGTTGCCAAGGTCGCGCAGCTGGCGCAGCGAGCCTATCAGCCGCTCGTTGTCGCGCTGATGAAGACCAATCGACGGCTCGTCGAGAATGTAGAGCACGTTAACCAGTTGCGAGCCTATCTGTGTTGCCAGACGTATGCGTTGGCTCTCGCCGCCCGACAAACTGGCCGACTGACGGTTGAGCGACAGGTAGTTGAGCCCCACGTCTAAGAGGAAGTCCACGCGTTTGCGCAGTTCCTTGAGTATCTCCTCGGCAATCTGCTGCTGCTTGTGGTCCATGTGGTTTGGCACCTCGTCGAGCCATGCACGCAGCTCGTCAATGTCCATCTGTGCAACTTGTGCAATGTTGTGGTCCCAGATTCGGTAGGAGAGGGCTTCGCGGTTGAGTCGCTGTCCCTTGCAGTGCGGACACTCAACCATGGCCATGAACTGCTCGGCCCATCGCTGACCGCTCGCACTGTCGTCGTTTTCCATCACGCCGCGAAGATACTTTATCACACCGTCGAAGCCCACAAAGTAGTCGCTCGAGGTGTGGACAAGCTCCTTGGCTATGCGTATCTTCTCAAGCGAACCGTAGAGAATGGTGTTCAGCGTGTCGTCGGGAATGTCGGCAATGGGCGTTTTCAGAGTGCAGTCGGCTTGCTGGAGTATGGCCTCTATCTGCCAGAATATCATCTGGTTCTTGTATTTTCCGAGCGGTGCAATGCCACCGTCGCGTATGCTCAGCTTGTCGTCGGGGATGACTTTCTTGAGGTCTATCTCGTTCACCGCGCCCAACCCCTTGCACTGCGGACAAGCTCCTTCGGGCGAGTTGAACGAGAATATGTTTGGCGCGGGGTTCTTGTATGAGATGCCCGAGGTGGGGCACATCAGGCGTTTTGAATAGTACTTCGCCTCGCCGGTAGCCTTGTCGAGTATCATTATCAGTCCGTCGCCCTGTCGCATGGCCGTAGCCACGCTCTTGCGCAGCCGCTCGTGGGTGGGGCTTTCGGCAGAAGCTCCGGCCTGTGCTGCCTGTTCCGAGGCGCGCGGCACTACAAGCTTGTCTATCACCACCTCAATGTTATGGTTCTTGTAGCGGTCTACCTTCATGCCGCGCGTTATTTCCATCAGCTCGGAGTCTACTCTTATGGTGAGGTAGCCCTTCTTTCGCATCGACTCGAACAGCTCGCGGTAATGTCCTTTGCGGTTGCGTACCAGTGGCGCAAGTATGTAGACCGCCTTGGACTGATAGTTGCTCAGAATCATCTCCACCACCTTTTCCTCGGTGTAGCGAACCATCTTCTCGCCGGTCATGTAGCTATAGGCCGTTGCCGCACGTGCATAGAGCAGTCGCAAGTAGTCGTATATTTCGGTGGTGGTGCCCACGGTGGAGCGTGGATTCTTGTTGGTGGTCTTCTGTTCTATGCTTATCACGGGCGACAATCCAGTGATCTTGTCAACGTCGGGACGCTCCATTCCGCCCAGAAAATTGCGTGCGTATGCCGAGAAAGTTTCGATATAGCGGCGTTGTCCTTCGGCAAAAATGGTGTCGAAAGCCAACGACGACTTGCCCGAACCCGACAATCCGGTTATGACGGTCAGCGAGTTGCGGGGGATAGTCACGTCTATGTTCTTGAGGTTGTGGACCCTTGCCCCCCACACATTTATCTTTTCGTTCTCTTTCATACAATATAATGTGGGATGGCTATGGGTTTGTAGTGCTTGCCGGCTCCCTGTAGCCTCGTAGCAAGTTCACGTCTTTGCGGATTTTAAACACCTTTCCGTCGGCACCCTTGGCATTGACAATCACAAAATAAGTGCCTTCTGCCACCGGGTTTCCGTGGAAAGTGCCGTCCCAGCCGCCTGCCGGGTCGTCCCATTCATAGAGCTTCTGTCCCCAGCGGTTGATTATTATGGCATGAAATTCCACTATAGACTTGTAGTTCTTCTTTGCTTTGTAAATTGAGCTTCGTGGGTCGCCGTTGGGCGCAAAGGCATTGGGCATCTCCAGATTGCTCTCGCTGATACTTATCTGTATGGGCTGCGCCTCGGTTGTCCAGTACTCTTCGGTGTACTCAATGCGCTCGTCGCCTCGCTTGAACACGGCATAACACGCCACGAGATGCGTTCCGGCAGACGTGAAAGTGAAGTTCGTGTTCTCTTCGTATCGTATCAGATACGGCTGTTGGGTGTTGCCTTCTGTGTAGAAACGCCACTCATACGTGGCTGTCCACCCGTCGGCATCCTGTGGATTGGCACTGAACTCCACCGTGAGGGGCGCTGAACCCGAATAGCTTTCGCCGGGGCGCAGCTCCGTTTGTTCGCTTTCGCTGTTGGTGAAAACGGCCACCGGGTCAATCGTTGGGTTCTGTCCGGCTACGGTTTCTGCAAAACAAAAGGCAGAAACAATGAGTAAGAAATGCTTGAAGATAGTTTCCATATTATATATTTCCGCAAAATTACTCAATAAAGCTGAATAACGAAAATGATTTTGGAAGATTAACGTTGTTAGCCGCTTTAAAGCTGTGTGTAGATGTATGTTAAAGAACAGCGGAGAGGGCTCAGACGTTTATATGGTGAAAGCAGTAGAGGTATTAATTTTTTCTTTTGAAATGCCTGTTATTTGAGAAACTTTTTGTAAAATTGCACACAAATAACAAGTGACTATGAGTCCAGTATTCCGACGCGAGAGCGAATATACGTTCAAGATATACTCCAACGAGGAGGAACGGATGCACATTCATGTGCTCTGTGGCCGACAGGAAGCCAAGTTCTGGTTGGAGCCTCAGGTAGAACTGGCCAGAAACACAGGCATTCCCGAACACAAGTTAAATGAAATCAAAAGAATCGTAGAGAAATATGCAGACATCTTCAAAGAGCAATTCCGCCAGCACATCGGCAAGCGTATTGATGATTAATGCGCAGGGTATCATGCTCTCTGTGCTGGGAAACGACTACTTCTTGTCATACAATCGTATCCCGTGGATGCAGGACGCACCTATCCGTAGTGTCCTAAACGTGCAGATGAGTGGTCCCGAAGCCATTGAGTGGCCCGACCTTGACGTCGACCTCGAAATCGACAGCCTTCGCCATCCCGAGCGTTATCCGCTGGTCATCAAGCGGAATGAGTTGGACTTTGTAGGGATGTAATATACAACAAAGAATACACTAGATTTTTCAATAACTCATATGAAGACTTATCTCATTAATTCAATAAAGCAAGTTTCTGTTAATAATCAGTCTTGGGACACAATTTCTACACTTAAAGCCCAAGAATGGATTGTCTATAATGAAGACATTTCTCAGGTAGAGAAATTCTTGTTTATTGATGATAAGAAATTGCTAGTCTCGGTTAATGGTAAATCTTCATATTCAAAGTGGGAATATATCAAAGTTAATTCTTCTTTGATAATTGACGACGAGATAAATAAATACCTATTGAAGATAGTAGTCTGCAATAAAGATATTATTGTCTTGAACGTAGATAGCACTAATGATTATAGTTTCCTAATCAATTCAAAGTCTTTCATTTTTCAGAATCCGACTTATGAGGATATTCAATGGTATCTAATTCGTAATTGTGGAGTTGACATTCTTAGTGAGCAACAAAGAAATCAATTCGCTGAAGAAAAGAGACTTGAAAATGAGAAGAAGAAAAAAGAACAAGAAGAAAGAGAACAAGAAAGAGAACAAGAGCAAAAGGAACTTCTTAAGTGTTTCGGGATTGTTGCTGGGATGGTATTTATAGGATTGGTCGTAGTATTTGCCTTTGGTAAATATAATGTATACAAGAAATATCATCCCACAATCCTTATTACAGAAGAAAGGAACAAAGAAGCTGTTGATTTAGGCTTGAGTGTAAAATGGGCAAGTTGCAATGTTGGAGCTAATTCTCCAGAAGAATATGGAAATTATTATGGCTGGGGAGATATAACAGGACAGCATATAGCAAAAGGTTCAGACAATTGGTTTTTCTTGGACTATCAATTCCCCCCAAGAAGTACCTCCGATACAATTTCTAATTCAATAGTCAATACAAAATATGATATGGCAAAAGCTAATTGGGGAAATGGATGGAGGTTGCCAACTGTAGAAGAAATAGGAGAGTTGATTTCCAATTGTTCAATTTCTGAAATTACCACTAACGGTAAACGTTGTTACAAAATTACAGGCATAAATGGTCAGTGCATTATTTTACCAAGAGCAGGACTTAGAAGTTATGATAGTGAGTATTACGCAAAAGGTGAAGATTTGTATATATGGAGTGGAAATCTAAGTTATATTCAAGAGTGTAGCGATGAGCATCGTCAGTTAGCCTTCGCTCTTGAAATATCCGATTCAACGCGTAATGGTTCAAGAATACCAGGGATAAAAATTGAATTAGAACATTTGTATAGGTGGGATGGAATTTCGGTAAGAGCAGTAAAGGATAAATAGTGATGGGGTTGTAGTAGTTCATGCCCATTGCAAGCATTTAACATTCGACCTATAGCTCATTTTGCAGGATGAAGCACCTCTTAGAACCCTGTAAATACAGGCGTTTTGGAAGATTCAGACGTTTGAACAATCGCCATTAAGTAGGAGCACAATGAAAAAACTAAGCAAAGAGTTTTGGAGAGGCTTATGGGTAACCGCCCTTGTTATGGGTTGCCTATATGGTTGCACAGCCTACTTTGCCTTGCAAGAGCGAAAACAAAAAGAAGAATTTCGCCGTAGGGATAATGAGCGCCGAGAGGCAATCTTGCGGGGGCTTGACTCTATTAGGCTACATAATGACAGTATAAGAAAATCTGTCAGCACCAAAAAGGGAAAAGGAGGAATTACCATTGAAACAGATGACGATGACCGAGACCCTTACGACGACCCTGATTTCGATGACCTGATACCAGGGGAGGAATACGATGAGGAATTTGTTGACCGTTCGCAGGGCGACCCAGAATTATACAATTAACATGCCCGGCTCTAAGTATTTTCTATTAAATAACCATAAAATCCCATGGGCGGCATACGACCCATGGGATTTTTAGTACATTTGTCCCCGACAACAAGCCATTGAAACGGGCTGGTGGCTCTGAGTCGGGAGTTCTGTGATATGCAAATCACGGCAGAATGAGGAAATGAGAACCGTTGCCAATTCGTAACCCTAATTATTCTCAATCCTCCGAACTGCCTTTATTTACAAAAGGTTTGCGATTTTATCCAAAAATAAATCAATAAAATTTATTTAACCACATAATTTTTGTAATTTTGCTGTGTATTATTATTTGCAAAACAGATTATGATAATAAGTAAATTCAGGGCTTCAGCACTCATGCTGGCTCTAATGTTCTCAGTTTTTGCCACAGGTCAGACCACTCAGTGGCGCGATATTCACAAGGTTAAGAAGGGTGAAACACTCTTCGGATTGGCTAAGAGCTATGCCATCAGTATTCAAGACCTTATCGATGCCAATCCCGAGATGAAGACACCAGGTTACGAACTCAAGAAAGGCGACTGGGTATTTGTGCCTTTTGCAAAGAAGGACGACGTTCCGGCAAGTAGCCTTCAGCAAGTACAGCCAAAGCAAACGCCACCTGCCGGCAGCCAGCAGCCGCAAACGGTAAAGCCTGCGGTGCAAGCTCAGAGCGCAGCAACCACCACTCAGAAAGCTGACGGAACAGTTAGGGTAGGGGTGATGCTGCCTCTCCACAATGAGAATGGCGACGGTAAGCGAATGGTTGAATACTATCGCGGAATACTGATGGCACTCAATAAGTTATCGGAAGAGGGTATACGCACTGAAGTTAAGGCTTGGAATGTGCCCATCGATGCCGATATCCGTACCACACTTCAGGAGAAAGGTGTGGCTGACCTCAATCTTATTATCGGTCCTCTGTACTCAAACATGGTGCGTCCGTTGGCAGATTTCTGCAAGGCCAACAACATAAAGCTGCTCATTCCCTTCTCGATTTCCGGCAATGATGTGGCTTCTTGCCCCAATATCTATCAGGTTTATCAGTCTCCTGAGGAGGTTACGGCCAAGTCCATAGCTGCGTTCATGGAGCGTTTCCCCGGACATCACCCTGTATTTATCGACTGCAATGACCCCGGTTCGGGCAAAGGCGTGTTCACAACTGGTCTGCGCAAGCAGCTCGACATAGCCAAGCGCGACTATAATCTCACCAACCTCAACACTCCTGTCGCAGCCTTCGACAAGGCTTTCAGCAAGACAAAACCCAACATCGTGGTGCTCAACACAGCCCGTTCGCCACAGCTCAACAAGGTTTTTGCAAAGCTCGACTCGCTGAAAGCCATCCAACCCGGTGTGGCAATATCAATGTTCGGCTATAACGAGTGGTTCATGTATCAGCGTTATGACCTGAGCAACTTCTACAAATACAGCGTTTATATCCCCACCACCTATTATTATAATGCTGCATCTGCCAAGACTGTGGCGTTTGAGAAGCTCTACTTCGACACCTATGGCGAGCAGATGAATAGCGGTGCACTGCCCCGTTTCGCACTGACAGGCTACGACCATGCCATGTTCTTCATACGCGGAATGAGCAAGAACCCCGCCACTTTCAGTGCTGCTGCGGCTCAGGTGAACTATAAGCCTCTGCAAACAAGGCTGAACTTTGTGCGACTTGGCCAGGGAGGATACAAGAATGTCAACTTCCAGCTGGTGCATTTCAAGTCTGACCAGACCCTTGAGTCGATAACCTACTGATGCTAAGCTGTTACGAAATGAGCCTTCAACTTCATCTCGCACCTTGCAAGCCGTGTCTTCTCAGTCGCCGACAGTTGCTCGTCGTCATACTCTTGCATATCCTTTTGACGGCATCGCAGGCTCAGGTTGGAGAGCACCGCAACACATTTTCGATAGGAGCCAATGCAGGCTATGTGCCCTCCAACGTAGGGTTTAGTCCCAGTGTGCCACAGAGAATGCACGGCGGCATGACAGCAGGTCTGTCTATGCGCTATGTGTGTGAGAAATATTTCAGCATGATTTGCTCCGTTTACGGTGAGGTGAACTATGCTTCAGTGGGATGGAAGCAGCGCATCGAGACAGCTGCCGGCCTGCCGGTAGTCAACGAAAACGGCAATCAGGAAAGCTATTCGCGCACTTTGAACTATGTGCAGATACCCATTATGGCCCATCTGGCATGGGGCAGGGAGGAGCGTGGAGTGAACTTCTTTGTGCAGGCTGGTCCTCAGTTGGGTCTGTTTCTGTCGGATAAGATTTCAAAAAACTATGATAATCCCAATGTCTCAGGCGACGGATGCCGTGGCAATACGCAGGTGGCACAGGAGACAAAGAGCATTGAGAAGAAATTCGACTATGGCATAGCAGCAGGTCTCGGTATTGAGCTGAGCCTGCCAAAGGCCGGCCACTTCATCTTGGAAGGCCGCTACTACTACGGACTGGGCAACATCTACGGAAACACCAAGCGAGATACGTTCGGCAAGTCGAACCTCGGCAACATTGTGATAAAGGCTGCATATCTCTTTGATGTTACGAGATAGAAACGCGACGGAGGCGTCGTGGCTCAGAAATAAACGAATATCAATAACCTAAATCAAAATACCTATGTTCAAAAACCATCCTAAAGGGCTGCTGCTTGCAGCCTTGAGCAACATGGGCGAGCGCTTTGGCTATTACATTATGAACGCCGTGCTCGTGTTGTTTCTTTGTTCAAAGTTCGGACTTTCCGACGAAACGAGTGGACTGATTGCCGCCATCTTCCTTGCTGCAATCTATGTGCTGAGCCTCGCCGGAGGTGCCATTGCCGACCGCACACAGAATTACAAGGCCACCATCTCATGGGGATTGGTGATTATGGCACTGGGTTATGCGATGCTGTCGGTGCCAATACTGTCCACACCCGACAATATTTCGTGGCTTCTGCCGCTGACAGTCTTCGCCCTGGCGATGATTGCCTGTGGTAACGGACTGTTCAAAGGAAACCTTCAGGCCATAGTTGGACAGATGTACGACGACTTCGAGGCCGAGGCTGCCAAGCAGGGACCAGACCGCCTGAAGTGGGCGCAGGGACAGCGTGATGCCGGTTTCCAGATTTTCTACGTGTTCATCAACGTTGGCGCTTTGGTGGCTCCGTTCATTGCTCCGCTGTTGCGCAGCTGGTGGTTGAGCCAGCACGGGCTCGTCTACAACGCCGACCTGCCAAAGCTGTGCCATGCTTACATCAACAGCGGTGGCGCATTGAATACAAACGATATGCAGAACCTCACCGAGCTGGTGGGCAAAGTAGGCGGCAACACAGCCGACCTGTCGGCTTTCTGCTCGCAGTACCTCGACGTCTTCAACACCGGAATACACTATTCTTTCATTGCTTCGGTGGTGATGATGCTTGTTTCGCTGGCTATCTTCGTATGCTCCAGAAAGCTGTTCCCGACTCCGGGAAAGAAGGAAACCGTTGTTTCTGAAAACTACACGGAGGAAGAGCGCCGCAGCATGGCAAAGGAAATCAAGCAGCGAATGTACGCTCTGTTTGCCGTACTGGGCATTGCCGTGTTCTTCTGGTTCTCGTTCCACCAGAACGGACAGTCGCTCTCGTTCTTTGCTCGCGACTTCGTGAAGACCGATTCCATAGCTCCCGAGATATGGCAGGCAGTCAATCCGCTCTTCGTCATCGTGCTCACTCCTGTCATCATGTGGATTTTCAGCCAGTTCACAAAGCGTGGCAAGCCTATCTCCACTCCCCGCAAGATAGCCTACGGTATGGGTATCGCCGGCATAGCATACCTCTTGCTGGCCATCTTCTCTATCGTTGAGAACTATCCTTCGGCAGAAACCTTCACCGCTATGTCGGACTCAGTGAAGGCCGGACTCAAGGCCGGACCGTGGATTCTCATACTTACCTATTTCTTCCTGACTGTGGCCGAGCTCTTCATCTCGCCCCTCGGACTGGCCTTCGTGTCGAAGGTTGCGCCCAAACATCTGCAGGGACTCTGCCAGGGACTGTGGCTCGGAGCCACTGCCGTTGGCAACCTGATGCTCTGGGTGGGGCCGCTGATGTATAACAAGTGGCCTATCTGGATTTGCTGGACGGTGTTCCTCATTGTCTGCCTTATCTCAATGGGTGTGATGTTCGCAATGGTGAAATGGCTCGAAAGGGTAACTGGCTAATGCTCGGTATGAATATATAGTAGAGATACATTGTTTGTTATGGCGGACAACAAGTCCGCCATAACTGTTTATGGTCGTTTGCCAACTATTTAAGCCCCCCTCAATGTCACCGATGATG
>ONLG01000081.1 GCA_900318625.1 uncultured Prevotella sp. | reverse complement strand
ATAAACGAACACTTCCGCGAGCCAACGATGCCCTTTGAGGCACTGAAACCAACTGAACTGATTCAGAAGGTACGGCTTCCACTCACAAATATTAATTTTTAGAACTCACCTATTAATAATAAACTTTTTAAATTATGGTAAAACTCAAAAATTTTTTACTTGTTGTAATGTTCATAGTTGGATTTACAACAAATGCTTTTGCAGGAGATCATCCAGAAGCAAATTTTGGTATTTATGGCATTCAACATTTTGCCTCAGTTGCACAATACCAACAAACATATGTTGGTCAAGTTGTTCAGTATCTTCCCGAAAAAGTAGGCGGAGGTTATATGGACACTGAGTATTTCCAAGATGCAGGTGGTAAATTCAACACAGACTATGTTATTTCAAAGATTAGTGGAAATGATAAGCGAATGACTTGGGTTCTTCTTGAAAAAGGAACAAAAAACAAGGTGAAGATGATTGTAAACAATCAGGATGAATACTATTCTTTTGACAAGTATTGCTATTGCATTACTGATAGATATTCTATCCCTTTGTTCCTGTCAGAAAAGTTTGAAGGTGACAAATCAAAGTATATTGGTAAAGTTTTTCCTGAAAAAGCAGATAGCCCAATTCAATTGGAAGTTACTGATGTTATTATGCAACCACAAAAAGGTTCATCATATAGCGATCACAAATATCCTCAAGCTTGTTTTGTTTTAAAAGATAATGCTGATGGCAAAATTGTAAATTATGATGTTGCTAACATTGCTGATTTGAATGATTTAGGCAAAACTTTCACTAATCCTAAATTCAAATGTACATATACTGTTGTAAATGTGTTCAAGAAGGAAGATTATAACGCAAGTTATCGCAAAGAACTTATAAAGTTCTATACAGTAAAAAATTCTATAGATGGCAAAACTAAGGATATAAAGGCAGCTTATGCACAGTCAGAAGCTTTCAAGTACGATGACTCAGGTAGATTTGTTGCAGCCCTCACAAAGGTTGAAAAGCCTTCTAATCCTGCTGTAAGATATGGCAAAACGACCAATGTAACAGAAAAGGATATTACAAAGTACAGCTATAAAGACAACTTCATTGATATTCTTATTTTTGCTGGTAGCACACAATTCAATTTCATTCTGAAGAATGTTTCTGATAACACATTGAAGGTTGTGTGGAATGATGCTGTGTTTGTTGATGTTGATGGTAGCACATCAAAAGTTATGCACACAGGAATCAAGTACTCACAAAGAGAAGCGAATCAACCTGCATCCACTATAATTAAGGGCGCAAAACTTGAAGATTTAGCAGCACCAACAAGAAGTAGTAAACGAGTATATATTTGAATTTACATTGTCATACGTTTATAATCATCCTGAATACTTGGCTCAATAAGAAATCATCTTTTCAAGATTGATAGCGGAACAAGCAAACCCACTGACTATCAGTAGTTATGCTAAAGGTCAGTGGGTTAATTGTTCCCAAATTGTGTCACAGGTGCCATGATGGGAACATTAGATGGTAAGAGCCAGTTGTATCATCTGTCAACCATCATGACTATAACGATGGTGAAGACGAAGAAGCTCAGGATGAAGAAGAACCTGAAGAACCATAGGCATAGTGCCGAGGTAACAGTTGTAGCCTTTCTGAACCCCTCCTTCGTTCTTCTGCAAACATGGCATTGACCTGATGCTTATGAACTCAGAACAAGTATCAGAATAAAACAGGGCAAGATTGACAGCGAGACATTCTGTCAGAAGTTTGGATTTCATCTTTGCCCCAATAAAGAACATTAGTTCCTACCAGAGATTTTGCGTTTTTTATGCATTATACACTTCTGTGGATGTGTGCGTTGTAGAGGTGTAGGTGAACTTTCGCTCATACACATCCTACATAGGTAAATAAGGAGTTAAGACGTTGTGGGTTAGATGATTGCACGGTTTTAGAGCATTTTCAGTCCTCTGTAAAGTATTTTCAAGCGGGACGTTACAGCTGATAGTGTGGGCCTCCATAATGATTCAAAATCATCGTCCACATCCGGCTAGCATTATGACGGAGTGGATAGCGTGGAATACAGCAGGGAGGATGTTTCCCTGCCACACTACATTTGCTCCTTGATTTTCTGCCAGAGCAATTCCACATCGTCTTGCAGTAAAAAAGAAGCAGAACTCGGGCGAACAAAAAAAATAAAGGAGTCTGATTTCTCGGACTCCTTTATTATTGCGCTTCAGGATGGGCTTGAACCAACGACCCCCTGATTAACAGTCAGGTGCTCTAACCAACTGAGCTACTGAAGCAGGTTTTGCTGTTAAGCGGTTGCAAAGGTAGGACGATTTTTTGTTTCTTCCAAACTTTTTCTAAAAAAAATGCTTTTTCGCTTGAAAAAGTTTAAAAACCTTTGCTTGATACAGCCTATTTGTGCATAATAGTGTACTTTTGCAGGTGTTAAGACTGTGAGTAACCCGTTTATTTATCGTTACACTATAATGAAGAAGTCATTGCTAACGGTGATAGCAGCCTTGTTGTCTATCACCCTAAGTGCCCAGACAAGCGCCACTCCCGGCGACCACGAGTTCAAGACATCTAAGATGCTCGAGGTTTTCAACGCTATTTACAAGAACCTCGACATGATTTACGTCGACACTCTCGATGCCGAAGAGGTTGTAGGAACAGCCATCGACGCCATGCTCGCCTCGCTCGACCCCTACACCGAATACTACCCCGAGGACAAGGCCGGCGACCTGAAGATGATGATCAGCGGCAAGTATGCCGGGATAGGTGCGCTCATACGCCAGGACCTTCACCTCGGCACGGTGGTCGTCGACGAGCCTTACGAGGGTATGCCTGCCTCTGAAGTGGGCCTGAAGAAGGGCGACATCATCCTCTCCATCGACGACTCCACGATGATAGGCAAGCCCGTGAGCTACGTCAGCTCACACCTGCGCGGTGACGCGGGCAGCACTTTTGTGCTGAAGGTGAAGCGCCCCACTGAGTCGCTCCTTGCCAACACCACCACCGACTATCGCAAAATCAAGGGCAAGACGCTGCGCCTGAAGGTGACGCGCCGCTCCATACAGATGCCTGCCGTGACCTATTACGGCCTTCAGGACGACGGCATAGGCTACCTGCTGCTGAGCGCCTTCACCGAAGGATGCTCTAAAGACGTGCGCCGCGCCTATCTCGAGATGCACCGCCAGGGCATGAAGTCGTTTGTGCTCGACCTGCGCGGCAACGGCGGCGGTTCGCTGCAAGAGGCTGTCAACATACTCAATATGTTCGTACCCAAAGACATCACCCTCGTGAAGACGCAGGGCAAGCTCAAGCGCGCCAACAGCGAATACCGCACCCGCGTGGAACCCATCGACACGCTGATGCCTATGGTGGTGCTCGTCAACGGCAACTCGGCCAGCGCAAGCGAGATAACCAGCGGCACGCTGCAAGACCTCGACCGCGCAGTGGTGCTCGGACAGCGCACCTACGGCAAGGGACTCGTGCAGCTGCCCAACCTTCCGCTGCCCTACAACGGCAACCTGAAGGTGACATCGGGCAAATACTTCATCCCCAGCGGACGCTGCATACAGGCCATCAACTACAAACGCTCCAAGGACGACAGCCTCCACAAGGGCAGCAGATACGGCGAACGACTGCCCGACTCGCTGACCACGCTCTTCTACACAGCCAACGGCAGACCCGTGCGCGACGGCGGCGGCATAGCGCCCGACATAGAGGTGAAGGCCGACTCGGTGCCGAGCATAGCCTACTGGTTAGCCAGCACGGGCCGCGACTCCACGGAGGTGATGCTGCACTGGGAGATGGACTACCTGCGCCGCAACCCACAGGTGGCACCGGCAAGCAGCTTCGAGCTGAGCGATGCCGACTACGAGGACTTCAAGCAGGCCGTCATCAACAGCGGCTTCCGCTACGACCGCGAGAGCAACAAGTTCATAGACAACCTGGAGAAGCTGGCAAAGTTTGAAGGCTACTACGACGACGCGCGCAGCGAGTTCGAGGCTCTGCGCAAGAAGCTGAGCCACAACCTTGCCAAAGACCTCGACTACAACAAGACCTCGCTGCGGCAGCTGCTCACCAGCGATCTCGCCACGGCCTACTACTACCAGCGCGGTGCCGCCGAGTCGCAGCTGCGCTTCGACAAACAGTGGCAGGAAGCCGTCAAGCTGCTCAAAGACCCCGAACGCTATCGGCAGATACTATCGCCCAAACCATAAGCACCCACCTCTAAACATAATATAAACACAAAGACAATGACTATACGAATACGTCGGGCCACAGCCCACGACTGCCCTCTGATAAACCAGATGGCATGGCAGGTGTTCCCACACACCTACCGCAACATACTCACACGCGAACAGACAGAGTACATGATGGATTGGATGTACTCCGTGGAGAGCCTCACCAAGCAGCTCGCCAGCGGACACACCTACTACATAGCCTACTACGACGACCAGCCGGCAGGCTACGTGAGCATCGAGCAACACGAGAAGGACCTCTTCCACCTTCAGAAAATCTACGTGCTGCCACAGTTTCAGGGCATCGGCCTGGGCCGAAAACTCTTCCGCACGGCCACCAACCACATCACCCAACACCACCCCACGGCCTGCACCCTGGAGCTCAACGTGAACCGTAAGAACCCAGCTGTGGGCTTCTATGAGCAGATGGGGATGCACAAAGACCGCCAGGGCGACTTTCCCATCGGACACGGCTACTACATGAACGATTATATCATGGCCATGCAACTGTGATTGCAGAACATCCGAAACTTAAGTTTGTAATCATAAATGACAATTTTCAGCCGTCTGCTGATTAGATGATTTAGAGGCGAAAAAGGCTTCCCGTCCTCGCCCCCACTCCACTTCTACGTTCCACAAGTGGTCTGTTTGCGAAATGCAAGCAGGCCATTTGTTCGTTTTCTCACCTCGGAAGCATCCTCGCCGACAGGTTTCCCCGAAATTTCCGTGCCCGCAAATCAGCACATCAGCAGCCTTCCCGCAGATGGCAGGCTGGCAGGGGCGGAATAGCAAGCAAGTGCTCCTTCCGACATAAAAATCTCAGTATCAGCCCATTACTTCCTTTTTGGTAAATTACCAGAGGCTCCGTAAACTTTCTACAGAGGCTCTGGAGAAATGCTACGGGGCAGTTGGAGACGGTCTCCGGCATAGTTGTAACAATGCTACAAGGCCCTTGGAGAAAACTTACGGGGTGGCTGGGAAAAGCCGCAAGGTGCATTTCCGAGGGCTTGCCACCCCCGAAAAGCCCCCGAAAACGGCAATTAACCGCACTCAAAACTCAGGTTTCAGCCCACAACAGCCATCCTGCCGCCAAATAATCGAGCCTCAGCGGCGAGCGTGTAAAGTTTTTTTATTGCTGTCCGCTAAAAGTTTTTTGCCCAATGGTAAGAAAAGAGAATAAGGATTTATTTTGAAGTTTCATTGATTTAATATATATTTGCAGTAGAATATAAAGTTTCTTACAATGGAGTTTTTCTTTTCGCTCATATTGAGTTGGATGGTTGTATTCCTGGTGACAAGGAAGAGGAAGCATCATACTTCTAAGCGAAAAATAGATGCGTTAAGGAAATGGAACATAGAATACCATTACGGAAAGACTGTTGAAGCAGCGAGAGAAGGAAATTCCAAGGCTTTAGATGCAAAGAAAAGGTTTGAGGAGATGCCTGAATTTAAAGAATTCGGATTGATTCCTATAGAATTGTAGCCCTCACATATAATCAAATATGCCCGCCATGTTCTACGGTGGGCTTTTTTTGTACTTTTATATTATGCTTTCTTGCTGTAACTTTGAAATATAAAAGCAAGAAAAAATGGCATCAAATTATATTCCATGCAGGCGGATAACATATCCGCCTGAACGA
>ONLG01000034.1 GCA_900318625.1 uncultured Prevotella sp. | reverse complement strand
AAAACAATTTAACTTGTATAGAAAAATTCTTCTTTTGGAATTGTGCATTTAATTGTTTGCGTAAAGAATTGTAAAGGTTTTCATTAAACTCAAAAGTATACGTTGGTTCAATGACAACAGGTTCTGTTTCTGCCGCGGCACTTGCTGTTGTTGCAAGCTGAAATACACTTCCGTCTGCAAACGACAGAACAGAAAAGAGGGTGATGAAGCACAGCAGAAACGCAAGTGATCGGCGGACAGTTCGGTGGGCGTTGTTTTTCATTTGGTTCGTCTCCTTTTGATATTTTATTAAAAACGAATTGATACGAAGATCAATTTGCTTTTCTCAATGAGCAGAGGTGTATTTTCTCTCTTTGACCTCTTCGGAATAGCACAGCGTCTTTTGCGTGTAGGCCGTCACATCGTTCTCGTTGAAATCATAGATGCGCGCATACCGTTCGCCCTCGTCGCCGTAGGTGTCAAAGCCGAAGCCGCCGTTATAGCCGAGGATGATGCCGTCCTCGGTTCTGCCGACAAAGGTGTTTGTGTGGTCGTGGCCGAAGAATATCACGTCGAAGCCGTCGACAAGTTCAGCAACGCGCTTGGTGTCGTCTTCGCGGTAATCTGGCGTGACTATTCCGCCGTCCCAACCGCTGTGGAAAAGCCCCACCACAAGGTCGGCTTTCTCCTGTTCGCGAACCACCTTGACCCACTTGCGGGCACTCTCTACCATGTTCTCGAAACGCAGTCCGGGCCAAAGCTCAGGCTCAAGCCAGTTGGGAATAGCCGGGGTAAGCAGTCCTATGATTGCCACTCTCAGCCCCCTGCGCTCTATAATAGTGTATGGCTGAAGACGAGGCTTGCCTGTCTGCACATCAACAACGTTGGCTCCAAGCAGCGGACAGCGAGTTTCGGTTATCCATTTATCATATACCCGTTGGCCTGTTTCAACGTCGTGATTGCCTATTGTCTGCGCATCGTAGCCAAGATAGTTTACTACCTGGGCTGCGATATTAGCCGACAGCGTATCAACAAAATTATAGTAGTAGTTCAAGGGCTGTCCTTGCAGTATGTCGCCGTTGTCAAGAAGAATCACATCGTCGCCGTATTTCTGGCGCAGATTGCCCACATACGAAGCCACCCGAGCCATAGAGCCACGCGTCTGGTGCCCGCTGAGCATATTGACGGGGAAGAAGTTTCCGTGGACATCGCTTGTTTCGACCAGATGCAGTGTGATTGTTTCTTGCTGTGACATTGAAGTAAGAGTGAAAAGTGTGGCTAATGCCATCGTTGCTATGCGTTTCATTGAATGTCGCGGTTGTCTGACAGTATGTCAAATGGATTATATACAGAGAGCAGCAAGGGGGCTGCATCAGCGCGAAGAGCGCAGCCCCTCCATGTTTTCGTAACGGCGCAGCATCATGCGACGGTAGACATTGCGTATCCATAACTTGTGGGTGAGGATGAAAGCAAGCCCCGTGAGCAACGTCACAGTATAGGCAACGACATCGGGAAACAATGCCTGGAGCATCATCACATAGAAAACGGGCAATACAAAGATGAAAAGCTGAACAACTACTTGCATATAGTTATTCTCCATCGAGCCTTTACCGATGAACTTTGTGTTGAGCGGCATGGTCTGCTTGTTGTATATCGCCATCTGGAAAAACAGGAAATACTCGGCTCCGGCTGTGAACACGCCGTATGCTACGAGCATCAGCAGAGTGCATTTGCCCGTAAACACCGTAGGCAGCATAAGCAGAAAAGGAAGCAGCAACATTGCCGAATAGAAGTAATACTTGGCTTGCAGCAATGTGACGATATGCTCCTTGCGCACCATCAGACAGTCAATGTAGTTTCCTTCGTAACACATTATCTTTGAAAGAACCATCGAACCGTAGATGGCAAAGCAGTAGACACACCAGAAGTTGCTGAAGAAGCGCGAGTCGTAGACCTCGGTAAACGACAGCAAAAGGCTGAAAACTACTATCAGCACGGTGCCGCTGACAAACGCTTTCCTGAGGTTCTTGTTGCGCTGAATACTCTTGACCTCGAGCTTCAGATATTCGCCTACTTCACCTGCACGGCCAAGGAACGAATAGGTCTGGCTGCTTGCTTTTTCTGTTTTCTGCGTTCTGCCCAGCTCTGTCCATATAAGGCGATGCTGCAAATACCTGTTGGCAAGGTAGACCACAGCCATCACGCCAAACAAAATGGCATAACACGACGGACTCCAGAAGCTGAACGGTTCGCCAAGTTGGGTGTAGGTCTCAAGCAGATTGACTATCCCGGCATCCTTACCGACATACCAGGGACTGAACACCGCAGCATATACGGCAACTGGCAAGGCCCACCACCACATGCTGACATTGACTAAAGAGCGGCACAGAAGATACCACTGGGAATTGAGCACACAGAAAAGATAAAGCCCGAAAAGGAAACCTACGGCAACAACAATCCCTTCGCTGAACAACACCGACATGATGGCAAACGGCACAAACATTGCCATCCACACAAGGTTAGAACCGCTAAGCATCGACGACAACAGGAAACAGTCGGTTATGGAGTAGCGCGACAGCGGCAACAGGGCATAGGGCTTGAGCAGCTGAGTGGGTGTTTGCTGATAAGCAAAGCGCAGAAAGAAATCTATCAACAGCACAAAAGGCAAGATGGCATACATCAGTTCATAGCCAGCAACGTGATTTGAACTGTTCACTATCATAGAAAACATCACGGCAATGAACATCAGATAGAGCAGCACTACCACACAGACGATGTAGTAGAGCACCTTTGCCGAACGGTTCTGCTCCCATGCGGCGCTGCGACGCGATGCCAGCTTGCGGTGGCGGCTCAGTGTTCTGTAGAGTTCCAGCAGCGAAATCTGTTTGCTCTTTGTCATCTCAGGTCAATTATTTCAGCTGTGGGACAAAGCGACTTGTTGAACTTGAACGTGCCGTCTGGCTGGTTCTTGGCCTTAAAGTTGCTTATATGTATGGTGGTCCAGTTCTTTCCCTGGCGCATCTTAACAAGCGTAGGCAGATAGCTTTTGCTGATGGTGATATAGAGTTCCTGCACCGTTCGCTTCTGGTTCTGTGCCGTAAGGTGTACCTCATATGCTGCTCCAACGGTGCGCATCGTGGCTTTATAACCGCTCTTATATATATTTATAAAGGTGTAGGGGTTCATTGCCATCTGCTCGGCCTGTGTCGGAGTAGAGATGTTCACTTCGTCGGTGCGGGTCAGGTAGGCCCATTGGGTCTTGCCGTCGAACCACACCTTGGCCTGCGGAGTATTGGCAAAGAACTTGTTTCCCTTGATTGCTATTGTTCCGCTGACCGCGCCCTGCTTGCCTCCGTCGAGCTTGAACGATGCCGAAGCACCGCCCTTACGACCGATAGTGGCAGCGGTCTTGTCGAGAACTTGCTGTGCAGACTGACCGAAAGCCGACAGCGAAATAGTTATCATGGCCATAAAAAGCCACAGTTTTGTTGTTTTCATAATCTTGTTATTGTTGTTCTTGTTTATGGATTAGACTTCAATGTCGGATATAAGTTTAATTCTCTGCTCCGAAACGCTCTATGAAGTCGTCCTCTGATATGATTGGAATCTGCAGTTGCTGCGCTTTCTTATTCTTGCCGGAGGTAGACGCGATGTCGTTGTTAATCAGGAAAGACGTACTCTTGCTCACACTGCCCGTCACCTTGCCCCCCTGCGACTCAATATAAGCCTTCAGCTCGTTGCGGTTTTTGAAGTGGTGGACATCGCCAGTGATGACAAACGTCAGCCCCTCGCAGCTGTTTCCGGCAGGCTCGCTGTGTGGCTGTGTCACCGAAACTTCCGAAAGAAGATTGTTGAGCATTGAGATATTGGCAGGATTTCTGAACCACTCTTTTATAATGGCTTCCCTTTCAGGGCCAATGCCATCTATGTCCTTCAGGTCGAGTTCGGAGAACAGCGTGTTCTCGGAAAGCTTCAGCACATCGTCGATAGAATAGCTGGCCAGCAATCGTTTAGCCACGTCAGGCCCACACTTGGGTATGCTCAATGCTATCAGCAGGTTACGGGCATCAACGGTGCGCGAACGGTTGATGGCCTGCATCATGTTGCGTGCCGAACGCTCGCCGAAACCGTCTAACGAGGCTATCTCGCGGATGTGGTTATTCAGCTTGTAAATGTCGGCATACTCCCTTATCCATCCCAGATTGATGAACTTTGCGAGTGTCTGCTCCGAAATGCCATCGATGTTCATGCCTTCCTTAGACACAAAGCGCGAGAATTTGCGAAGCTGTTTGGCTGGGCAGTCGGGGTTAGTGCAGTGCAGGGTCTTGGTCTCGCTGACCTTACTCACTTCCACCCTTGCCTCGTGGTGACACACGGGGCAGCTGTCGGGTATCTGAAGCTGGCCTACCTTCTGCTCTACGCTAACCACCTTGGGAATAATCTTGTTGGCTTTGATGACTGAAAGCACGCTCCCCTGCCCTCCTATGCCAAGCCGCTCGCACTCGCTTATGTTGCAAAGCGATGCCCGGCGCACGGTGGTGCCCTCCAGCTCTACGGGTTTGAACACAGCTACAGGCGAGATAGTGTTTGCCGCACACGACCATTCAATCTCGAGCAGTTCGGTCGTGGCTGCCTCGTCCTGCCATTTGAAAGCCAGTCCGGCTCGTGTGGCATGATGCCCGGTGACAGAACCTGTCTGTGCAAAGGCCGTGTCATCGTATGCCACGACAAGTCCGTCAACGGGAAACGGGTTCTTCTGATTGCTCACCTCTTGCGTGAACGCGTCTATCACCTTATTTATATTATAGGCAGTAGGCTCTTTCACAAGCCTGCGGTCCACGGTTGTAAAGCCGTTCTGGTCGAGCCAGTCCATGCGCTGCCCCCAGCTCTGTATATTCTCAGGGGCAGAAACGAGCGTGAAAGCTATCCATCGGATGTTGCGCAGCTTCACTTCCGACACATCCTTGAGCGTGAGCGAGCCTGAAGCAAGGTTACGGGGATTGGCATAGTCGGCACCTGTTTCAAGGAGAAAACGATTGAAGTCGTCGTAGGAAATAATGGCTTCGCCGCGGACCACGACGTGCCCTGCGGCAGGAATTGTCTGCGGCAGTCCCTTGATAGCACTCGACAGATGGGTTATGTTAGTGCCTATATGCCCGTTGCCGCGCGTCACCACCTTCGTCAGGCAGCCATCGTCGTAGGTTGCAACAAGCGTCAGGCCATCAAGCTTCCACGAAATCCAGACGGGCTTGCCCTCTGCCCATTTCTCCACATCGCCAACCTGCTTGGTCTTGGCGAGCGAAAGGGCGGCAAACTCATGGGCTTCCTTCTGCCCTTCCATCGTCTGCTCTGACACCTTTTGCGTCGGCGAGCCGTCGAGAACGATGCCCGTTGAACGCTCAAGGCGAGACAGCTGGTCGAACTTTGCATCCCACTCATAGTCGGTAAGCAATTCGCCACGACCACCGTAATATGCTTCTGATGCCACGTTCAGCTCCTCAATGAGCTGACGCATCTGCTGTTGTTCGAGTTCAAACATATCTTGATAATTAAAACAGAGTTGGTTTTATCATTGCAAAGATACAATATAAAAAAGTAATATGGCCCATATTGGTCAGTAATATGGCCCATATTGCTCGGTAATATGGCCCATATTGGTCGATGTTTTGGATATAATTAGTAACTTTGCAGGCAATAAACACGACAGATTAAGCATAAACAAATCACATAACCACAATGGAAAATAAGAAACTAAGCATTTCAACGCTCTGCGTGCAAGCCGGTTGGACACCGGGAAACGGTGAGCCGGTAGAGCCGCCTATCGTTCAATCAACCACATTCAAGTACGACGACAGTGACGAAATGGCCCAGCTCTTCGACCTGAAGAAGTCGGGATATTTCTATACGCGCCTGCAAAACCCAACCAACGATGCCGTTGCATCGAAGATAGCTGCCCTCGAAGGCGGCGTGGGAGCCATGCTGACATCAAGCGGACAAGCCGCAAACTTCTACACTGTGCTCAACATCTGCGGAGCAGGCGACCACATTGTGGCTTCGACCGAGATATATGGAGGAACGTTCAACCTGTTCTCCGTCACTCTGAAGAAGATGGGAATAGACTGCACTTTCGTGTCACAGGAAGCACCCGAAGAGGAAATTGCCAAGGCGTTCCGCAAGGAAACAAAGCTGCTCTTCGGCGAAACAATATCTAATCCGGGCTGCCGCGTGCTCGACATCGAGAAGTTTGCCCACATCGCCCACACCCACGGCGTGCCACTGATTGTCGACAACACCTTCGCAACTCCCGTGAACTGCCGCCCATTTGAGTGGGGAGCCGACATCGTTACCCACAGTACAACGAAATACATGGACGGTCATGCCGCTACGGTTGGAGGCGTAATAGTTGACAGCGGCAACTTCGACTGGGACAAATATGCCGAGCGCTTCCCCGGACTAACACAGCCCGACGACTCATATCACGGCCTGACCTACACCAAGGCGTTCGGAAAGCTGGCCTTCACAACCAAGCTGACAGCTCAACTCATGCGCGACCTCGGCTCGATACCTTCGCCCCACAATGCCTTCATTCTGAACCTAGGACTCGAAAGCCTGCACCTACGCATCCGTCAGCACTGCGCCAATGCACAGCGCGTGGCAGAGTTTCTCGCCGCTGATGACCGCGTGGCATGGATTAAATACTGCGGACTGCCTAACGACGAGCACCATGCGCTGGCTCAGAAATACCTGCCCAACGGCTCGTGCGGCGTGATGGCCTTCGGACTGAAAGGCGACCGCCAGACGGCTATCAACTTCATGGACTCTCTGAAACTTATCCGCATTGTCACTCATGTGGCCGACTGCCGCTCGTGTGTGCTTCATCCAGCAAGCCACACACACCGCCAGCTCTCCGACGAACAGCTCAGACAGGCTGGAATAGCGCCCGACCTCATCCGCCTTTCGGTGGGTATAGAGGATGCTGACGATATTCTTGACGACATAAAGCAAGCATTGGACAAGCTCTAAAGGGCATACGACAAATCTAATGTTAAACTTTACAAACGGAAGAACCGCCGTAACAAATAATCGTTTAACTTTGAACGTGATTTAATAATATAACCGCTTACCGAACGGTCAGCCAATAAGGTTGACCCTTCGGGAGCAAAACAAATTAAAACAATGAAGAAATTATTCTTATTTGCAATGGCAGCAACGGCGCTTACATTCGCCAGCTGCGACAAGACTGCTCAGAAACCAGCCGATGCACAGGTTGACAGTGCTACCGTTGACACCACTCAGGTGACTGCCGACGAGTCTACATCAGCTATCAGCGAGCTGACATCGAAGCTCGACGCAAAGGATGCAGGTGCCTTCAAGACTGCGCTGAACACCGTGAACGACAAAATCAAGGAACTTGCCACGAAGAATCCTGATGCTGCAAAGCAACTGCTCACAAAGGTTCAAGGCTTCCTCAAGGACAATGCCGACAAGATCAAGGCTAACCTGGGCAACAATGCAGCTGTTGAAACTCTGGTGAACACTCTCACCACAGCACCCGTAGACAAGTTTGTTGATGGACTGAAAGCTGCCGGTGAGACCAAGGACAAGGCTCTGGATGCCGCATCGAAGGCTGAAAGTGCCATAAAGGATGCACCGGAAGCTGCCAAGGCTGCCGCCGACAAGAAAGTTGAAGAAGCAAAAGCCAAGGCAAACGAGAAAGCCAACGAGGCTGTAAACGAAGCAAAGCAGAAGACTGGCGAAGCTGTAGACAAAGCTGCCAGCGACATCAAGAACAAACTGGGTATATAATAACATCATCAACACCCCGACTGAAGCCTGCCTCTTGAACAAGGGACAGGCTTTTTTTGTCGGTAATATGACTCATATTGTTCGGTAATATGACTCATATTGCTTGGTAATATGACTCATATTGCTTGGTAATATGACTCATATTACTTTGTAAAGGCTCCCTTTATAGAGCTAAAAAAAGTTTCGGAGGAAACCCATCCGAAACTTAAATCACTTATCTTATCCTGTCGGCTGCCCTTACCAGACGTTCGTCTGCTCTTATTCCGGCTCGTGCCAGCAGTGTGAGAACAATCGAAACGAAAGGCAAACAGCAAGCAAAGTCTGGATGGAATATGGTCTTTGCCGGTGCTGTAACAAACCCGATGACAGCATAAACGCCATACCATGCCAACAGCAGCAGCGTGATAATCATGCAGACACCAGCCTGAAGCTTACGGTTTTTGTAGAGGAATATAGCCCATACCGTAATTGTGCCGGCCAATGCGAGCAGCACAGTCATAACGATATTGAGCAGCGAAGTGCCTTCCTGCATGATAGAGAGGTTATAGAAGGTCTTGGTGACTCCCATTCCCTCTGCTTCGAAGTGTCCGACAGGCAGTAATGTGCACAACACTAAAGCCACCAAAGACAACAGCAGGTAGACTGTTTGTTTACGTTGTATCATAAACAGCTACCGTTTATAATTCGTCCTGAGTGTCTTTCGACGGGTCACGCCAGTAGACATTGCCGTCTACGAACTCCTGAGTTGCCAGCAGTGTGGGCTTCGGCAACTTCTCATAGTAACGCGAAATCTCTATCTGCTCCCTGTTCTCGAAGACCTCTTCCAGCGAATCATTGTAGGAAGCAAACTCAGCCAGCTTCTTGCTAAGATCCTGCTTCATCTCAACTGAAATCTGATTAGCCCTCTTCGAGATGATTGCCACGCTCTCGTAAATGTTGTCAGTTTCCTCACACAGTTCCATGATGTCGCGCGTCACGGTGTTCACGGGGGCTTTGCTCTTTTTGTAATCCATGTTCTTTATGTTTATTATTCCTATTTGTTCTTGGTTATCTGCTTGCAACGCTCTATGTACTTCTTGGCAAGTGCAACGTTTTTTGACTCTGGAAATTCGTTGATAAATCCGTAGCACTCATCTTCTGCGTTCTGGAAGCGGTCGAGTTTCTTCGATTCCACGCTCATAACGGCCAATTCAAACTTGCTCTTCATAACAAGCAGTGAGAAATCTTCGCGGAGATTGCTGTATGGATAATCCTTCAGTGCGTTCTGGGCAGTGATTATGCAGGCTTCATAGTTATTACCACCATTGGTGCAGTTACCGAAATATGAACCAAGGTTGTAGTAAAGCTTTGCCGAAAGATATTCTTTCTGAATCAGCTTGTCCTGCAATTCAAAAAGCCTTTGCTGCGAAGTGCCGCGCATTTTGCCCTCGGGATAAACGTCAAGATACTCCTGAAAGGCAGCTATGGCAGCCACCGTGGGCGACTGGTCGAGCCTCGGCTCAGGCGTTCCCATATAGAGGCTCTGGCCAACATAGTACAAAGCCATCTCTGCATACTGTCCTCGTGGGTAGGTCTGGAAATACTTTTTGAACACTTCTGAGGCCGTCTGATAATTCTTATTACAATATTCGGCCATCGCAAGCATATAAAGGCACTCCTCGGCATTGTCTGTTCCTTTCTGAACCACTACCAAATCGGTGAGCAGCGTTACGGCCTGAGTGTACTTTCCACGTGCAAAACACTCCTTGGCGTAATCGTATTTATAGGAATAGTCAGTCGTCTTATAGACCCTATTGAACTCGTTGGCACAGCCAGTAGTGAGCAATGCCACCATAGTTAACAAGAAAAGTATCTTCTTCATATTGTGACTTTAGTGTACAAAAGTACACATTATTCCGCTAATAGCAAAGTCCGTTATTGTTTTTTAGCAAAAAACATGAAGCAGACAGACACAAAAAGCGGCCACAAACCGCATTGGCTGTGGCCGCTTTAGGACTGAAGGGAGTGCTTACCCTCTTGTTTCTACTTACCGAAATAGCGTTTCAGCAGACCTGCAAAGCCTGCGCCGTGACGTGCTTCGTCCTTTGCCATTTCGTGAACGGTATCGTGGATTGCATCCAGACCGGCAGCTTTAGCGTTCTTCGCAATGCGGAACTTGTCTTCACAAGCACCAGCTTCGGCTGCCGCACGCTTCTCGAGGTTGGTCTTTGTGTCCCAGACACATTCTCCAAGCAGCTCGGCAAAGCGGCTTGCATGGTCGGCCTCCTCGAAAGCATAGCGCTTGAAAGCCTCAGCTATCTCTGGATAGCCTTCGCGGTCGGCCTGACGAGCCATTGCCAGATACATTCCAACCTCGCCACACTCACCGTTGAAGTGGTTACGGAGGTCATTGATCATCTCTTCGTCGGCACCGGGCAGCTTGCCGTCGCCAATCTTGTGGACTGTGGCGTATGTGGTCTCGCCGTCTTCCTTGAGCTCGCTGAACTTGCTTGCAGGTGCCTTACAGATGGGACACTTCTCCGGAGCCTCTGCTCCTTCATAGATATAGCCGCATACTGCGCAAATAAACTTCTTCTTCATAATGTGTTTTGTGTTTGTTAATCCTTCAATAATAACTCTCAATGCAAAAATAGGAAAAGTTTGGAAAGCACCCAAACTTTTCCTATTTTTATAGAGTTATAAAGATTTTGTCTACTTTAAGCGTTAGCTCCTGACACCACTTTATCGATTATTTCATCGATTGTGAGCTGCTGCTGCTCGCCATTTGCCATGTCCTTCAGTGTGAACTTGCCCTGCTCTATCTCGTTTTCACCTGCCAGAACAACAAATGGAATGTTCTTTGAATTGGCATACGACATCTGTTTTTTCATCTTGGCAGCATCCGGGAAGAGTTCTGTCCGCAAGCCGCTTGTGCGTGCTTTCGCCACGGCAGGCAGGCAATAAGCAGCTTCTGATGCGCCGAAATTGATGAACAAGAGCTGAGTTCCCGTAGTGGTAGCTTTCGGATAGGCATCGAGTTGGTTCAGAACATCGAATATACGGTCTACTCCGAAGGATATGCCAACGCCAGAGAGCCCCGGCATACCGAAGATTCCGGTGAGGTTGTCGTAGCGTCCGCCGCCCGTTATGCTGCCTATCTGCACATCAAGAGCCTTCACTTCAAAGATGGCACCCGTGTAATAGTTTAGTCCGCGGGCAAGAGTGAGGTCGAGCTGCAACTCATTCTTCAGCCCGAGTTTATTCAAAGTAGAAATAATAAACTGCGTTTCTTCGACACCCTTAATGCCTATTTCCGAGTCGTGCAGCACCTTGGCTATCACTTCAAGCTTCTCTTCATTGGTGCCATCAAGGGCAATTATTGGCTGAAGGAGTGCTATCTGGCTTTCAGAAAGTCCTTTCTCGGCAAGTTCCTTGTTCACATTCTCCAAGCCAATCTTGTCCAGTTTGTCTATTGCTACGGTAATGTCAACAATCTTTTCCTGGGCTCCAATCACCTCGGCAATGCCTGAAAGGATCTTGCGGTTGTTGATTTTTATCGCCACCCTGACACCGAAACGGCTGAAAACAGTATCGACAATCTGCATCAGTTCCACTTCATTGAGCAGCGAATCGGAACCTACCACATCGGCATCGAACTGATAGAACTCACGGTAACGGCCTTTCTGCGGTCTGTCGGCACGCCATACGGGTTGCACCTGGTAACGTTTGAACGGCAGTTGCAGCTCGTCGCGATGCATCACTACATAGCGGGCAAATGGCACTGTCAGGTCATAGCGCAGACCTTTCTCGCACAGACGGGCAGCCAGCCGCAGCGTGTTGCGCTCGGTAAGCTCCTCGTCGCTGACCTTCGAGAGGTAGTCGCCTGAGTTAAGTATCTTGAATAGCAACTTGTCGCCCTCTTCTCCATACTTGCCCATAAGTGTACTGAGGTTCTCCATAGCAGGCGTTTCAATCTGCTGGAAGCCATAAAGCTGATACACCTCGCGTATGGTATCGAATATATAGTTGCGTTTCGACATCTCAGCGGGCGAGAAGTCGCGCGTTCCTTTGGGTATTGACGGTTTCTGTGCCATTATTTTCTTACGATGGTTTGTTCTCTGTCCGGACCTATTGATATAATCTTAATAGGTGTCTCGAGCTGTTCCTCGAGGAAGTTGATGTAGTTCTGGAACTCCACGGGGAACTGTTCCTCGGAAGTGAGCTTGGTCATGTCGGTCTTCCAGCCTGGAAGTTCCTCATAAACAGGCTCTATGTCGTGGTCTATGCTGTAGGGGAAGTGGTCTGTCAGCACTCCATTCTGCTTGTAAGCCACACAAGCCTTGATGGTGTCGAAGCCATCGAGCACATCGCTCTTCATCATAATAAGCTGCGTAACACCGTTTACGGCAATGGCATATCTCAGTGCGACGAGGTCAATCCAGCCGCAACGGCGCTCACGACCAGTCACGGCCCCATACTCGTGGCCTATGTCGCGCAGCCTTGCGCCTGTTTCATCGAACAGCTCCGTGGGGAAAGGACCTGCACCAACGCGCGTACAATAGGCTTTCATTATGCCATAGACCTCGCCGATACGGTTGGGACCGATGCCCAGACCGGCACAAGCTCCGGCACAGATGGTGTTTGACGATGTGACAAAGGGATAGCTTCCGAAATCAACATCGAGCATAGTGCCCTGTGCTCCTTCGCAAAGCACGCTCTGCCCGCTTGCCAACAACTTGTTAATTTCGTACTCACTGTCGATGAATTCGTACTGTTTCATGTACTCAACACCCTCCATCCACAGCTTCTCCGTTTCCTCAAAACCATCGAAGTCATCGAAGTTCAGGCTCTTGAGTATTGCCAGATGGCGCTGCTTGCAGGCTTGATACTTTTGCTCGAATCCATCGAGAATGTCTCCAACACGCAGTCCGTTGCGGCTAATCTTGTCGGTATAGGTCGGTCCGATGCCCTTTCCTGTAGTGCCAACCTTGTTCTTGCCTTTTTGTATCTCGTATGCACGATCGAGCAATCTGTGGGTTGGCATGATAAGGTGAGCTTTCTTTGATATCTGCAAACGAGGTCTGAGGTCGTGTCCGCTCTTCTGAAGCTCCTTGGCTTCAGCCATGAAGAGGTCTGGTGCCAGCACTACTCCGTTGCCGATAATGTTGCGCTTGCCTCCCTGGAAAATACCAGAGGGAATACTGCGCAGCACATATTTCTGGCCTTCAAACTCCAAAGTGTGGCCGGCATTGGGTCCTCCTTGAAAGCGAGCTATCACGTCATAGTGTGGTGTGAGCACATCAACAACTTTTCCTTTGCCCTCATCGCCCCATTGCAGGCCGAGAAGCACGTCAACTTTTCCTGTGTTCATTTTCTTTGTTTTATGTCGGTTATTTCTTATTGTTCTTTTTCTGGCGGGTGATACGAGCCTGACAAGTCGAACAGACCCCATATATATATAAGGTGTAGCCATCCCGTCTGAAACGAAACAGCTTCGTTTCCTCGATAGACTTGTGTATTCCAGGCGATACAACCTCCGTTACGTTGCCGCACACCGTGCATACCTGATGTATATGTTCCTCATTGTTGAAGCAGGCTTCATACATTGTGCGCCCTATGAAGCGGTGGCGTATGACGAGGCGAAGCTCTATGAAAAGGCGCATGGTGTTGTATAGGGTGGCACGCGACACGCGGAAGTTGCGTGCTTCGAGTTCTGTGCTGAGGTCTTCGATAGCAAAGTGTCCATCCATGTCATACACTGCATCGAGTATGGCATAGCGTTCAGGGGTCTTACGATTTTGGTTTATCTCCAAATAGTTCGTAAGTATCTCCCTTACACGTTGTTTCTCTGCTTCCTTGGTCATACTTACAGAAATCTCAAAATAACGCACAAAGTTACCTAAATATATCGAGAATAGTCCGCCTGTTGCTCAAAAAAATCTAAAAAACGGCTTTTACGCATCGCCACAACACTAAAAGAGGTGGAGTTTTTTCTCAAAAACGCCACCTCTTAAATCCAAATCAAAAACTGGATTGAGTTACTAATTCAATTTTATATATGGAATCTACTTTATTATTCCTTGTTCAACAAATATCTTCTTGAGCTTCATCACACCGCGCTCAACCTGCTCTTCGGTGTGAGTAGCCATGAGAGCGAAGCGCACGAGGGTGTCCTGTGGCGCACATGCAGGCGGAATCACCGGGTTGATGAACACTCCAGCATCGAAAGCCAAGGATGTAACGAGGAATGTCTTGTCGATGTCGCGCACGTAGAGCGGAATGATTGGGCTCTCGGTATCGCCTATCTCGAAGCCTTCTTCCTGGAAACGGTGCAGCGCATAGCGTGTCACCTTCCACAGCTTCTCTATGCGCTCGGGCTCTTCCTGTATGATGTGAAGGGCCTCGAGGGCTGCGGCAGTGGCTGCCGGAGTGTTTGATGCCGAGAAGATATAAGTGCGGCAGGTGTGGCGCAGGAAGTTGATTGTGTCAGCATCGGAAGCGATGAAACCGCCAATACTTGCCAGCGACTTCGAGAAAGTTCCCATGATGAGGTCCACTTCATCAGTAAGTCCGAAGTGGTCGCACACTCCGCGTCCCTGTTTGCCGAAGACTCCTATTCCGTGAGCCTCGTCAACCATTATCGAGCAGTTGTACTTGTGCTTCAGCTCGACAATTTCGGGAAGCTTTGCAAGGTCGCCCTCCATTGAGAACACACCGTCAACGACTATCAGCTTGATTGCTTCGTGAGGCAGACCCTGCAACACGCGCTCGAGATCGTCCATGTCGTTGTGCTTGTAATGGAGCTGGCGGGCAAAAGAAAGGCGACGTCCGTCGACAATACTTGCGTGGTCGCGGTCATCGCATATAATGTAGTCGTTCTTGCCAACTACCATTGCCAAAACTCCCTGATTGACAGAGAAGCCAGTAGAGAAGCACAAACAATCGTCCTTATGGACGAATTCGGCAATTTCTTTCTCCAACTGAACATGAAGATCGAGCGTTCCGTTCAAGAAGCGGCTTCCTGCACATCCCGAACCATACTTGTCGAGAGCGGCCTTTGCCTTGTCGATGATACGCTGATCGCCGGTCAAGCCCGTATAGGCATTCGAACCGAACATGAGCACTTCGTGTCCTCCCATCTTAACTTCGGTGTCCTGTTTGCCTGTGATTTCACGGAAATAGGGATATACACCGGCCTCCATAAACTTCTGGGGTTCACGATAGCTCTTGTACTTTTCCTGTAACTGTCCCATTAATTTAAATAGGTTAATTCCTTGTTTAATATCGTTGATGCGTCGAATGACGGCAAAAACGAATATTTTTGAACATTATTTTAGGCTGCAAAGTTAAGAAAAGAAATTGAAACACAACTCTTTTTTCACCGAAATATTGTTTTCTTGTATTTTTTATTTGTCTACATACGACTGAAAATGGCTTTTTCATTATATTTGCAGAACATTTCAACGATTCGCAGACTGTCTATGAAGAAAACCATTGTTTTTATTCTGAACCCTATTTCGGGCACTGTGAGCAAAGCCGACATACCGGCAAAGATTGAGCAACACCTCGACAAGGATTTGTTCAGCTACACCATTGCCGAGACTGAATATGCCGGCCACGCCGAGGAAATAGCCCGTCAAGCCGTCCAGGAGCACACCGACATCGTGGTAGCCATCGGAGGCGACGGCACTGTGAACGAAGTGGGGCGCGGCCTGATCGACAGCCAGACGGCCTTAGGCATCATTCCATGCGGCTCCGGCAACGGACTGGCGCGCCATCTGATGGTGCCCATCGACACCGTGAAGGCCATAGAGAACCTGAACAAGTGCGTCATCCACGACCTCGACTACGGACTGATCAACGACCACCCCTTCTTCTGCACGTGCGGAATGGGCTTCGATGCCTTCATAAGCAACAAATTTGCAGAGGCAGGCAAGCGCGGACTGATCACGTACGTGGAAAACGTGCTCAAGGAGGGGCTCACATACAAGCCAGAAACCTACCAGATAGAAGACGAAACGGGAACCAAGCGTTACAAGGCGTTCCTCGTTTCGGCAGCCAACGCGTCGCAGTACGGCAACAATGCCTACATTGCGCCGCAGGCATCAATGAGCGACGGCCTGCTCGATGTAATCATCATGGAACCTTTCGACGTGATTGAAGCTCCGCAGATAAGCATCGATATGTTCAACAAAACTTTAGACAAAAACTCTAAAATCAAGACTTTCAAGGCCAAACGCATACACATCCACCGCAGAGAAGCAGGCCTGATACACTTCGACGGCGACCCTGCAATGACCGAAGCCGACGTAGACATAAGGCTCGTTAGCAAGGGAATAAAGGTTGTGGTGAACCCGGATGCCGACAAAAGTATGCGCCAGCCCAACGTGATGCAGAGCACTTTCAGTGAAGTTTTCAACGACATCAACCAAGTAAGGAGCAACATCCTCAGACAAGGACGGCGCATCAACATCATGAACAAGAAACTACTAAAAAAACTAAACTTGACTTAACTACTCCACAACCACACATTTTGTAAGATAAAAGGACAATAATCCGGGCATACGAACTGTGCTGTTTTAGCACAGAAACACGCTCAGAAAAGCCGAAAAAGCAACAATTTGCACCAATAAAAACACATCAACACACCGAAAAACCGACCATTTCATCGTCATTTTCGCCATTTCTCGTTTCCAGATTGCCGAGCTCGCGCCAATTATCATGTGCCAAAATAGCCTCCAAGACTATCCGGCTCGACTGCCGTTGCTTGTCGGCCTGAGTATCGCCACCAAACAACTATCATTCCGCAACAGCCTCATTTCTAAGTATTTGACAACAAACCAGACTTTCCCAGAGCCTCCGTAAACTTTCTCCAGCAGCCTTGGAGCGATGTTACAGCTATGCTGGAGAAGTTCTCCAGCTATCCCGTAGCATTGCTACGGAGCCGTTGGAGAAACCTTACAGACGCGTCCGGAGAACCCGATGGCTCGCCTGCGGAGATGCTTCAGCAGCACTTTCTATCGGAAAAAGCGGCATTTATGCCCCGAAATACTCGCATATACGTCAGCGAAACAGCCGTTGCCGCCAAACAAGAGAGTATCAAGAAGGTCAGAGTAAGGATTTTTCGCACTCACGATGACGGCCTCGAAGCCACGGAAACACTCAGAAGAAGCAACGAGGTTTCACCAAAGATAGAAGTCGCGCGTCAGCTCGCTGTACCACTCAGAGCGCCCTGCCCCATCAGCTAAGCACTCCACTGACGTTTCCGCCGTAGCTCTACTCCTGCAAAACGTTAGCAGACAACGCTTTGCAGGCCGTCGGTTAGAGGTTTTCACCAAGCACTGACGAACCACCGCAAACCCCTTGTCAGCCACAGCAGCCTCAAACGCAGCCATGACATCGGTGGGCAGCACCACCGACAGCATCCCGTCGCTACAGAGCAGGCGGTCGGCAGCAGCTGCGAGGTCGGCAGCAGTGAGGCTGTCGCTATGCCGCGCCAGCGTGCGACGGCTGTCGGGACACTTCAGCGAGTTGGCGAAATACGGGGGATTGCACACAATGGCATCAAAAGTCTGGCCGACGAATGACTGCACATCAGACCATACCACCTCCACCCTATCGGCAAACGGGCTTGCCGCAACATTCTCGCGAGCCTGCTCCACCGCACCTTCGTCTACGTCAATCGCCGTTACGCGTGCCTCGGGAAAGCGCTGGGCCATCATCAGCGCCACAAGGCCCGTGCCCGTGCCAACGTCCAATATCCTCGTTCCGCCAGCCGCCCAGGCACCCAACAGCACCCCATCGGTGCCCACCTTCATGGCGCACCGGTCCTGGCTGATTGCGAATTGCTTAAACCTGAAAATACTCATTAGCTCATGGTTTGCTGCTGCAAAATTAGCTCAACTCTCCCAAACACACAAATTTAAAGCAGCTACAGACGATTATAATCACCGCGAATAACCATATATATAAATAAATTAGTAACTTTGCACACTCAAAAAGCATTAGGAACAACACCCTAAATATGGATACAAGTCAGAATAACGGAATACAGATGATTGCCGACTACGAAGGCGACATAACCAATTTGTTCAACTCCAAGCTCGACGGCGAGCTGCCAATCCTGCCCACACGCAACCTCGTTGTGTTCCCGGGCGTAATCTCTCCCATACTCATCGGAAGACAGTCGAGCGTTGCAATGATCGAGGAAGTCATGGACAGCAACGACGGCACGTTTGCCATCTTCTGCCAGAAAGACCCTGGAGTAGACAATCCAGCTATGAAGGACCTCTTCAGCTACGGCGTTTATGCCAAGCTGATACGCGTGCTCGATATGCCCGGAGCCGGCGACAACAAGACTGCCATCGTGCAGGGACTGGGCCGGTGCCACCTCAAGAGCGTCACCCAACGCAAGCCCTTCATTCTCGGCGAAGTGGAATCGGCACCCGAGATATTCCCGAGCATCGACGACAAGGAATACGAAACGGCCATTGCCGACATGAGGGCATCGGCCATCGAGTTCATACGCAACAACGAAGAGATACCCGACGAGTCGCAGTTTGCACTCACGAACATCACCCACCCCATCATAGCGGTGAACTTCATCTGCTCTAACCTGCCGTTTGAAATCGACGACAAGATGCACCTGCTGCGAGCCACAGACCTCAAGGAGCGACTGTTCAGGCTGCTGAAGGTGCTCAACAAGGAAACGCAATTCCTGAAAATAAAGCACCGCATACACTCCAAGACACGCGAAGACCTTGACGAGCAGCAGCGCGAATACTTCCTGCAGCAGCAGATTAAGAACATCAAGGAAGAGCTGGGCACGGGCGAAGGCTCGCCCGAACGAAAGGAACTGCTCGAGAAAGCCGAGAAGAAAAAGTGGCCCGAGGAAATAAAGGCAGTGTTCCAGAAGGAGCTGAGCAAGCTCGACACGCTCAACCAGCAAAGCCCCGACTACAGCGTGCAGCTGGGCTACCTGCAAACGATGGTGAGCCTGCCATGGAACGAATACACCAAAGACGACTTAGACCTCAGCCGAGCCAAGAAAATCCTCGACCGCGACCACTACGGCATGGAGAAGGTGAAGGAAAGAATACTCGAGTATATAGCCGTATTGCAGCTCCGCGGCAACCTCAAATCGCCCATTCTCTGCCTCTACGGCCCTCCGGGCGTGGGCAAGACGAGCCTCGGCAAGAGCATTGCCACGGCACTGAAGCGCAAGTACGTGCGCATATCGCTCGGCGGTCTTCACGACGAAGCTGAGATACGCGGCCACCGCCGCACATACATTGGAGCCATGCCGGGACGCATCATCAAGAGTATTCAGAAGGCAGGCTCCTCGAACCCGGTGTTCATACTCGACGAAATAGACAAGGTGACGCAGCACACGCACAACGGCGACCCCTCGTCGGCTATGCTCGAAGTGCTCGACCCGGAACAGAACAACGCCTTCCACGACAACTATCTCGACGTGGACTACGACCTCTCGAAGGTGCTGTTCATTGCCACCGCCAACGACCTGAACACTATTCCGCGCCCACTGCTCGACCGCATGGAGCTCATCGAGGTGAGCGGATATATCACCGAGGAGAAAACGGAGATTGCCAAGCGGCATCTCGTACCCAAGGAACTTGAGAACACCGGCCTCGACACCTGTCAGCCGAAGATAAAAATCAATAAAGCCGCACTTGAAAAAATCATCGAACAATACACAAGGGAGAGCGGAGTGCGCCAGTTAGAGAAGCAAATCAACAAGATTATGCGCAAGCTGGCATACAAGAAAGCACTCGAAGGCGAGCTCACCACTACCAGCCTGCAACCTTCAAACATCGAGGAGATACTGGGCAAACCGCCTTTCTATCGCGACATCTACCAAGGCAACGACTATGCCGGCGTGGTGACAGGACTGGCATGGACGAGCGTTGGAGGTGAAATACTTTTCATCGAGACCTCGCTGAGCAAGGGAAAGGCTGGCAAGCTGACCCTCACCGGCAACCTCGGCGACGTGATGAAGGAGTCGGCTGTGATAGCTTTAGAGTACGTGAAAGCGCACATCGACAAGCTCGGTGTGGACTACAGGCTGTTCGACCAGTGGAACATACATATCCATGTGCCCGAAGGAGCCACCCCGAAAGACGGCCCGTCGGCAGGCATAACAATAGCCACGAGCATCGCCTCGGCCCTCACGCAGCGTAAGGTGAGGAAGAACACCGCCATGACCGGCGAGATAACGCTGCGCGGCAAGGTGCTGCCCGTCGGTGGAATCAAGGAGAAGATACTCGCTGCAAAGCGTGCCGGGATAACCGACATTGTGATGTGTCAGGAAAACAAGAAAGATATTGACGAGATACCAGAGAAGTATCGCACAGGGGTAGAGTTCCATTACGTTGAGAATATACAGGAAGTGTGGGACTTCGCACTTACCGACGAGCTTGTGAAAAACCCTGTCGACCTTTCCATAAAAGAGAAAAATGACGTTCAAGATACTGCAAAACGACCCGAATAGCGAGGCGCGCACGGGGCTGATAAGCACAGCCCACGGAGAAATAAAGACACCTATTTTCATGCCTGTAGGCACCTGCGGCTCCGTGAAAGGCGTGCATTTCAGCGAACTAAAGGAGCAGGTGAAGGCAGAGATTATCCTCGGCAACACCTACCACCTGTACCTGCGGCCCGGTCTTCAGATACTGAGGGCTGCGGGCGGACTGCATAAGTTCAACGGCTGGGACCGTCCCATCCTTACCGATTCGGGCGGTTTCCAGGTGTTTTCGCTCACCGGCATCAGGAAGCTTCGCGAGGAAGGGTGTGAGTTCCGCTCACATATCGATGGCTCGAAACACATCTTCACGCCCGAAAACGTCATGGACACGCAGCGCATAATAGGTGCCGACATCATCATGGCGTTCGACGAGTGTCCGCCCGGACAGAGCGACTACACCTACGCACGCAACAGCCTGCGCCTCACTCAGCGTTGGCTTGACCGCTGCATAGACCGTTTCAATGCCACCGAGCCGCTCTACGGATATTCGCAGTCGCTGTTTCCGATAGTTCAGGGATGCACTTACAAAGGTCAACGACATTCTGCCGAAAAACAAGCCCCGCTACCTCATGGGAGTTGGCACTCCGCAGAACATTCTGGAGGCTATCGAGCGCGGGGTTGATATGTTCGACTGCGTAATGCCCACCCGCAACGGGCGCAACGCAATGCTCTTCACCTACCAAGGCACGATGAACATGCGCAACAAGAAGTGGGAAGACGATTTCTCGCCTATCGATTCCGACAGCTGCACGACCGACCTTATCTACACCAAAGCTTACCTGCACCACCTGTTCAAGGCTCAGGAGCTGCTGGCCATGCAGATAGCAAGCATCCACAACCTTGCTTTCTACCTGCGACTGGTGGCAGATGCACGCAAGCATATAGAGCAAGGCGACTTCACAAGCTGGAAAAGAGCAGTCATCGACAATCTGGGACGACGGGTATAAAGCCGCAACAGCACCGGCACTATAGGCACAACAAACTGACAGAACAATGAGAACAGGCACCATACGACGCTATCACACCTTGCTGAGAGCATGGAAGCGCATCCTGACACTGGCTTCCCTGCTAATGGCAAGGCTTGACAGGTTGAAGCCTTACGTTGAAAAAGCAGGCAGAAAGCTGGGATGGCTCAATCCCAGACGATATATAACGCTCATCGACTGGTACATAATAAAGAAGTTCATCGGCACATATATCTACTCCATTCTGCTGATAATATCAATCTCGATAGTCTTCGACGTCAATGAGAACCTTGCAAAGTTCACACAGTATCACGCCCCGCTGAAGGCCATAGTGTTCGATTACTATGCAAACTTTGTGCCTTACTATGCCAATCTTTTCAGTCCGCTGTTTGTCTTCATAGCCGTGATATTCTTCACGTCGAAGCTTGCTGGCAACTCAGAGATTATCGCAATGCTGGCAGCTGGCGTGTCGTTCAAGCGACTAATGCGCCCGTATATGTTCTCCTGCGTGCTCATTTCGCTCGTCACATTCTACCTCGGAGCCTACGTCATACCGCATGGAAATGTGATAAGGCAGAACTTTGAGAGTATGTATAAGAGCAAACGCAAGAGTCTGGTGGCCGAAAACGTTCAGCTTCAAGTGGGCAACGGGGTCATTGCATACATACAGCACTACGACAACGCATACAAACGCGGCTACGGTTTCTGCCTCGACAAGTTTGAAAACAAGAAACTCATCAGCCACATGACCGCCACCGAGATACAGTACGACACCATTTCCGACACCAAATACCACTGGAAGGCATCCAACTGGAAAGTGCGCCAGCTGAAAGGACTGCGCGAGATCATCACCAGCGGGGTAATGAAGGACACAGTGATTATGATGGAGCCCACCGACTTGGTGTATTCCAAAGGCCAGCAGGAAACATTCACCTCCCCACAGCTGCGCGATTACATCTCGAAACAGATTTCGCGCGGCTCGGTGAACGTCGTCCAGTATGAAGTGGAGTACCACAAACGCATCGCCATGTCGTTTGCAAGCTTCATACTAACCACTATCGGCTTCTCATTATCGTCGCGAAAGCGGAAAGGCGGCATGGGAATGTATCTGGGAATAGGTCTTGCACTGAGCTTCACATACATCATGTTGCAGACCATCAGCTCCACATTCGCCATAAACTCAGGTGCCCATCCCATGCTTGCAGCGTGGATGCCAAACATCATCTTCGCCCTGATAGCCTTCTATTGCTATCGCAAAGCTCCGAATTAATTTATTTTTCTCAATATCAAAAAACAGTAACACAACACAGAATATGTATTTTGACGAACTCGATTTGAACGACAATGTGCTCGACGCACTATATGACATGCACTTTGAAACCTGCACTCCGGTTCAGGAAAAGTGTATTCCTGAGATACTGAAAGGCAACGACGTTCTGGGCGTAGCTCAGACCGGAACCGGCAAAACAGCCGCTTATCTGCTGCCGATACTGAGTATGCTCGACGACGGCGGCTACAAGAAAGACTCTGTGAACTGCATCATCATGGCTCCAACGCGCGAGTTGGCACAGCAGATAGACCAGGCAATGCAGGGTTTCGGCTACTATCTCGACGGCGTGAGCAGCGTAGCCATCTATGGCGGCAACGACGGCACACGCTACGACCAGGAACTGAAGAGCCTGTCGCTGGGCGCCGACGTCGTCATTGCTACCCCCGGACGTTTCATCTCGCACCTTTCACTCGACCATGCCGACCTCAGCAACGTGTCGTTCTTTGTGCTCGACGAAGCTGACCGTATGCTCGACATGGGCTTCTACGACGACATTATGACCATTGCCAACAAGCTTCCGAAGAATTGCCAGACCATTCTCTTCTCGGCAACGATGCCCGACAACATCGAGAAACTGGCTTCGAAGCTGCTGAAGAACCCCGTGAGAGTGAAACTGGCAGTGAGCAAACCTGCAGAGAAAATCAAGCAGAGCGCATACATCTGCCACGATACGCAGAAGCTGGAGATAATAAAACACATCTTCAAAGCAGGCGACCTGAAGAGAGTTATCGTGTTCTCAGGCAAGAAACAGACCGTAAAGCAAATCAATGCGGCCCTGCAAAGGATGAAAATAAACAGCGGCGAGATGCACTCCGACCTCGAACAGGCACAGCGCGACGAGATAATGTATCGCTTCAAGAGCGGACAGATTGACGTGCTCGTGGCTACCGACATCCTCTCGCGCGGCATAGACATTGACGACATCACTATGGTCATAAACTACGACGTGCCGCGCGATGCTGAGGATTACGTTCACCGCATTGGCCGAACGGCCCGCGCCGACCGCGACGGCAAGGCTATAACCTTCGTCAGCCCGTCGGACATGACCTTCTTCAGGCAGATTGAGAAGTTCCTCGACAAGAAACTGGAAAAGAATGAGCTGCCCGAGGGCATGGAGCAGCCTGACCTCGAAGCAGCAGAGAAGCGCGAAGGACGCACATCTGCCAAGAACCGACGCCGCAAGAACAGGGATGCCACGGCACATAAGCACAAGCCACACCACCCCGACGACAGGCAACCGAAGCAGAAGGCCGCGCCTGCTGCTGACAGCAACACGCCTGCCGAACAGAAGCAGGAGAACGCCAAGGACAACGAAAAGCCACGGCAGAACAAGAAGAAGCGCAACGGCAACAGCCAGAAGCCTACCAACAGCAACAGCCAGAAGCCTGCCAACAGCAGCCAAAAACCTGCCAACAAGCCACAAGACAACGACGCGAAACAGGCAGAAGAAGGCAAGCAGCAGACAAAAAGCCGTCAGCGCAGGCGCAGAAACAACCCCAGAAAGCAGCAAAACACGACACCCGAGGCTGCAAGAACATCAAAATATGCAGTGAAAGACTCAATAGCACCGACAAAGACAAAAGAAAGCGGACTCAAGGAGCTTGTCAAGAAACCGCTGAAATGGCTGCGCTCATTAGGCAAGAAATAGCCAATCATCTACACCTTATTATATATATAGCAGCGGAACGACTCTTGAAGTCTGGTTGACACAATCGCCAGACACTTCGCAAAGAGCCGTTCCGCTGCTTTATTGTAGCCTATCCGAAAACGATAAAGCCGTTGAACGCTTAACATACATCAACAAAGGCATCATAAAATGACTTTTTTCTACAAATAACACAAAAAAGATAACAATTTGTTTGGTATTTGAGCGAAATAGTATAACTTTGCAACCGAATTAAAGAAAATCATTTATCAACCAATACTAACTAATTAAAGTAAAAAGATTATGAAAGCTACAGAAGTTGTTGAGAGCTTGAAACGCCGGTTTCCCAACGAGCCGGAGTACATCCAGGCAGTAAGCCAGGTATTAGGAACAATCGAAGAAGAATACAACAAGCACCCCGAGTTTGAGCGTGCAAACTTGATAGAGCGTCTCTGCATACCCGATCGCATCATCCAGTTCCGCGTGACTTGGGTTGACGACAAGGGCAACGTTCAGACCAATATGGGCTACCGCATCCAGCACAACAATGCCATTGGCCCGTACAAAGGCGGTATCCGCTACCACGCATCGGTAAACCAGAGCATCCTGAAGTTCCTTGCTTTCGAGCAGACATTCAAGAACTCGCTCACCACTCTGCCCATGGGCGGCGGCAAGGGCGGTTCTGACTTCTCTCCCCGTGGCAAGAGCAACAACGAGGTAATGCGTTTCTGTCAGGCCTTCATGAGCGAACTGTTCCGTCATATCGGTCCCGACGAGGATGTTCCCGCAGGCGACATAGGTGTTGGCGGTCGCGAGGTTGCCTATATGTTCGGTATGTACAAGAAGCTCACTCACCAGTTCCAGGGTGTACTCACCGGCAAGGGACAGGAGTTCGGCGGCTCGCTCATCCGTCCTGAGGCTACAGGTTACGGAAACGTTTACTTCCTCCTGAATATGCTCAAGACCAAGGGCATCGACATCAAGGGCAAGAAGGTGCTCGTATCTGGTGCCGGAAACGTAGCCCAGTACACCATGGAGAAGCTCATCGAGCTTGGTGCAGTGCCCGTTACCTGCTCTGACTCCGACGGTTACATCTACGATCCGGACGGCATCGACCGCGAGAAGCTCGACTACATCATGGAGCTGAAGAACGTTGAGCGCGGACGTATCAGCGAGTACGCAGAGAAGTACGGCGTTAAGTATGTTGCCGGCAAGAAGCCTTGGTTCGAGAAAGCCGACATCGCACTGCCTTCGGCTACCCAGAACGAGATCAACGAAGAGGCTGCAAAGGCTCTCGTAGCCAACGGTGTGATAGCAGTGAGCGAGGGTGCAAACATGCCTTCTACTCCCGAAGCTATCAAAGTGTTCCAGGATGCCAAGATTCTCTACGCTCCCGGAAAGGCTGCCAACGCCGGTGGTGTTGCCGTATCGGGTCTTGAGATGAGCCAGAACTCTGAGCGTCTGCACTGGAGCCGCGAGGAGGTTGACAAGAAGCTCAACGACATTATGAACGACATCCACGCCAACTGTGTCAAGTATGGCACCGAGGCCGACGGCTACGTAAACTATGTCAAGGGTGCCAACGTTGCCGGCTTCCTGAAGGTTGCCAAGGCTATGATGGCTCAGGGCATTGTTTAATCAGCGACTCTAAACCACAGTCAGGCAGCACATACGAGGCTGCCTGGTTCAAACAAGAGAATACCGATACGCTCACAACAGAGTGCATCGGTATTTAATTTTGCCCTTGTAGGAAGCAAATGAGCCTGCGAAGGTATGTATCAGCAAAGTTTCTATACAAGTTCAAACACCCCTGTGGGCGTTTTGCGCTTGAGCACATCCATCTGGAAATCCACTCCAGCCACTATCCCACTCGACCGCAAGATGCTTTCCACCGTCTTCCGGGCCAGTTCCGGATGGTTGTTTTCCTCGCTCAGGTGACACAGCCACACATGACGCAGCCCCTCCGAAGCATTTTCCACCAGAGCCATGCCGCAGGCATCGTTGGCCAGATGGCCGTGGTCGCCTTGTATGCGCACCTTGAGGTGGGCTGGATAATTGCCATGCAGCAGCATCTCAGTGTCGTAGTTGGCCTCAATAACGAGGTAGTTGGCGCGGTTGATGCGCCTGCGTATGTCCTCGGTGACATTGCCGCAATCGGTAACAATGGTGAAAACAATGCCCTGATACTCTATTTCGTAGCCCACGCAGTCTACGCTGTCGTGAGGAACGGCAAAGGGTGTCACCTTGAAATCGCCTATCTGCAGGGTCACTTCTTTCTCAACCTGCTTCTGGAGGGCAACGGCAATCTTCTTGCCCACGCACCAGTTGCGGTAGATTCCCTTGTGAATGTCAGCCGTCGTCCACACCGGCACCTGATATTCGCCACTCAGCGAGCCCACCGACTTGACGTGGTCGGCATGGTCGTGGGTGATCAAGACGTTTCTCACCTGCGAAAGCGAAAGGCCGTAGTCTGCAAAGTATTTCTTCACTGCACGTATTCCGATGCCGCAGTCGATCATCAGACCGTCGCTGTCAGTATAAAGAAAATAGCAGTTTCCGCTACTTCCACTTCCAAAAGAAATAAATTTCAGACCCATATATGGCTTATAGTAATATTCGGTGAAAACAAAAAGTTCGGCAAAATTACTGAAAACTATCGGCAACACCAAACCTTTTGCAATAACTTTGAGTATCTCGAAGCTAATTGAGCACAGCTTTTTGTAAGATAAATTGGCAAAGAAACGCATCACGGAAGAATGTCGCTCCAGAGCAGAACCATAAGCAGAAACCACGAAAAAGCACCTTCGCGGCACCACCAACAGCACTCCACACGACCTGGAAACGGCATTTTTGCTACATTCTGCGGCCTAAACCTCCTCCAGATTGGCAAGCAACTGCATTTTTGTCGGTTCGGAATCATGCCGTCCTACCACCGCCACCGGCAAGGCAAACCTCCTCTTCCGCTTTGGGCTTACAGAACTACCGACTTACATAAACCGCTGACACAGAAGCCGTAACAGCGGAAAACGACTTTTACGAAGCCACCTGTAAACTTTCTCCAGCAGCCCCGGAGCAACGCTACGGGATAGCTGGAGAACTTCTCCAACATTGCTGTAGCAACACTCCGGGGCTGCTGGAGAAAGTTTACGGGCTGCTTTCCACAGTTCAGAAAAACGCCCACAGCCGAGCCAAACAGCCTTACAGGACGGAAAAATGCCCACAAACGATGCAGAATACTCGCATATTTGGCGGCGAAAACACATCTGCCGGTAAATAATTGAGTATTGAGAAACCCGATGTAAGCATTTTTACAACTACAGTAAGCAGTCTGCCACCCTCGCGGACAGGGCTCTCATGCCGCAGCACCCACACCGAACAGAAATCATTTGCCTCGGAAAGTCAAATATTTCAGCGTTTTATGCGTTAATATATTATGCTTGCCGTAGTCTGCCACAGACGTGCCCACGGTTTGCGAAACCGTAAAATAGGTAAACAAAACCGTAAATAGGATAAGCACCACATGAGAAAAAAGCAGTAACTATGCAGTCGGAAAACGGATTAAAGCAAGAAAACAACATGGAATACGTAAGACTCGGTAACTCAGACCTTAACGTTTCGCGCATCTGCCTTGGCTGCATGGGCTTCGGCGACGCAACTATCGGACAACACTCGTGGACCATCGACGAGGAGCCCGTATGGGTATCGGCACGAAGAAACACTAAAAACAAATAGCAAAGATACTATGAAAGCACTATCATTCATCGGCAAGGTGCTGCTGGCAACAGTATGCCTGACAGCCCTTTCGTGCGGCGGCGACGACAACACACAGGCCAGCGCACAGACTACCGGAAGCGAAGACAAACCAACAACAAGCAAAATGTATATCACTATTGACGGAAAAACACAGAGCATCACCCTCGCCGACAATCAGGCGACCAGAGAACTCGTGTCAAGACTGCGAGACGGCGACGTCACCGTGGCGCTCAGCTCCAACGGCGACTTTGAAATCTGGGGCTCATTAGGCTTCTCGCTGCCAGCA
>ONLG01000040.1 GCA_900318625.1 uncultured Prevotella sp. | reverse complement strand
GGCTTCGGAACCATCAAGAACGGACTGATAGTGAAAGACTTGCAGACGGGAAGCAACTACTATGTCAACACTAACACCGGACTGCAAAACAACACGGTGCTGTCGATGAGCTTCGACAGCCTCGACAACATCTGGCTCGGACTCGACATGGGTCTTTCCTACGTAATGCTTGAAAGCAGCTACGGCAATCTGCTCGGAGCAAACAACACCATAGGCACGGGCTACACCTCGGCTATCAGCGGCAACCAGCTCTACATGGGCACCAATCAGGGACTGTTTTCCATTCCCTTTCCGCTGCAAAACTCCATTCTGCCGCCAAAGGCGCAGACCGTGGAAGGCGTGGTGGGACAGATATGGAGCCTGCAGAACATCGACGGCACGCTGCTCTGCGGTGCCAATGACGGTGCCTACATAGTGGGCGCAGGTACCGTGAGGCGCATCGATGGGCTGGTCGGCACATGGGGCTTCCGCAAGCTCAACGACCATCCAGGCTACCTGCTGACGTGCGACTACGACGGACTGGCAGTGCTCAAACAGGAGGGCGGCTCGATAACCCTGCACAGCCGACTGAGCAACTTCCATGAGGCCAGCGGCAACTTCGAACAAGACAGCGACGGCAGCATCTGGCTGAGCCACTGGCATAAGGGCGTGTGGCATTTCCGTCTGTCGGACGATATGACGCGCGTGGAGAACCTGGAATACTACCACAACGGTGCCGGACTGGTGGTCGACGACAACAATCTGGTGTGCAAGATAGACGGAAGGGTCTACGTCAGCTCCGTCGACGGGTTCCATCAGTACGACGAGAGAAACCGCAAGCTGAAGCACTGCGACTGGATGAACAACCTCTTCAACACCTACGGCGAAGCCCTGCACGTGACGCAGGCTCCCGACGGCATGATAATAGCATACAAAGCCGACTATCTGGCGGTGGCCGAACGGCAGCACAACGGCAAGTATCAGTCGCGGCAGGTGGGCTACGGCAACATGGTTCAGCAGATGCAGATGGGGCTGGGAAACATCGGCTTCCTCGAAAACAGGCAGATAGTGCTCAACAGCAACAACGGCTTATGCGACCGCAGAAGAAGGATGCCGCAAAGACCAATCACGTCATGGTGCGCCGCATCTACAGCACCAACACGGGCGACACACTGGTCTATATGCGCTGCCCGGAGCTGGTAAAGGAGGAGGTGGTGCTGCCCCACTCACTCAACTCCATACGTATAGAATATGTGATGCCCGAGTACCGAGGCGAGAAAGGCGTGCTATACTCGTGCTATCTGGAGGGCTACGAGAAGGAGATGTCGACCATGTCGCATAGCTCAAGCAAGGAATACACCAAGCTGGAAAAAGGCAAATACATATTCCACGTGAAGGCTCGCAACCTCGTCGACGGCACGGAAAGCGAGTCGCAGATAGTCATCCGCATACTGCCGGCATGGTATGAGACATGGTGGGCCTACCTGCTCTACATCATCCTGATTGTGACAGGTGTGTGGGCACTGCTCAGATACATGAACCTGCGCGCAGAAAAGGAACTGACCAAGGTGAAAAAGGAAAAGGAACGCCAGATGAAAGAGCAGCAGATGGAGTTCCACCTGGCCGAGGAGAAGAAGGAGAAGGAACTCGCCAAGCTGCGCTCAAAGCAGCTGGAGGTGGAGCTGAAGCACAAGTCGAGCGAGCTTTCGGACTCGGCGATGAACCTGGTGCGCAAGAACGATATGCTGCAAGCCATCGACCAGAACATGGAACAGCTCTCGGAGAGCGTCAGACGCGAAGAGACCAAGGCCCGTCTGGTGAAAAAGATCGGCGACATACGCAAGGAGATAAAGATGCACATGAACGACGATGACAACTGGAACAAGTTTGAAGAGAACTTCAACCTCGTCTATGACAACTTCTCCCAGAAGATCATGGAAGCCTTCCCGCAGCTGAAGAAGAGCGACCTGAAGCTCTGCGTCTACCTGCGCATGGGTCTGAGCAGCAAGGAGATGGCTTCACTGCTCAACACCAGCGTGAGAAGCATAGAGACAGCGCGCTACCGACTGCGCAAAAAGCTCGACATCGACACCGGCAGCAACCTCACCGACTTCATACAGGGCTTCGGAAACTAATCATTCCACACCCATGAGCCTTCACAGACAACAAGCTCATCCACACGTCTCGCGCAGGAAAGCTTCCTTTGAGCACTTCAGCCTTGAATAGACGCGAGCTTTATAGGTATGGACAGTAGACAAAGAGCACGACAGGACGTTCGCCATCTGCTCATTGTCGGTTATCCCTAAGCGCATCATGGCAAACACCCGGAGCTCGCTCGGCAGTGCGCCCCGCCTGGCCTCCAACGGTTCCGACAGCAGCCCATTCACCTCATCAACGAAACGCGGATACAGATGCAGAAACATCGTGTCAAACCGCCTATAGAAAGCCGCCCTGTGCCACATCTTACTGACGTAGCTCGGAACGGCCTGCACATCGTTCCAGTTCTTCTCACGGGCGCAGCGCGCCACATATCTTACATATCGTTCCACGGCCTTGGTATGTTCTGCTTCAGCCGAAAGCATAGTGGCAAGATAAGTTTCCTTAAGATGGTTTGACTGCTCTAATGCGATATTGGCCAGCTGGTTCTGTTCTTGCGCCTCGACAAGCAGAAGGTTGTGACTGTGCAGTTTGCGCAGCAAAACCAGCAGCGTGCCTGTTCCAACGAGAAGTATTGCCACTAAGCAAATATATAAAATGCGCTCCTTGCGATTTTGTTTCTGCATTTGTTGTAGCTGCTGTTGGTCTATGAGCGGAAGTATCTCGCCCACCTCTACCTGCCGATGGCGGGCATGAAAAAGCTGGGCATCGTCATAGGCCGAACGGATTGCCCTGGCAGCAATGTCATACCGGCCCTGCGCAAATAACAGATGTGCCGCCTGCTGCATGGCTGTTACCTCTTTGACAGTGTACTCCAGGTCGCGGATGGCTGCTTGTATCCAATAGTGAAGTGCCTGCGCAGAGTCGCCTTGTTCTAAATACTCCTGGGCTAACGAGCTGAAAGAGATGGCCTCGCTGCGCACAATGCCCCGCCCAGCCCGAAGGGCTCGTTCAAAGCAATAGATTGTCTTTTCTCTTTGCCCATCGGCACGAGCAATCTGGGCTAATGTGCTCCAATACCCTATAGTGTCGGAAGGAGAGACGAGCTGGAGCGCCTGTTCATAATATTTGCGCATTTGCGGCGGATAAGGAGTCTGTTGGTAACGGGCCACGTCATATAGCAGCTGGCCACGCAGCGAATAATACCCCATCCGAATATAGGTATTTACACCTTGCAAATCTATTCCGTTTAATACACTCTCTGCTTCCTGAAATAGCCCGCCAGACAGGTATGTATATGCCATTTTGAGCCGTGAGTCTGCCCTTTGATTACGATCGTCACTTCTATCGCTTAGCATCACACACTCTTGTGCGTAGTGATATGCGGAGTCGTAACAATAAGAATTATAAGCTTTATACAGTTGCATGGGATCCTTGTTGCTGCGAAGCTTTGCTATGGCTTGCTCCTTCGACATTTCGTATTGCACTTTGTTGTCTAAAGCCTTTTGCAAGGACACTATATCGCTCTCAAGAGACGGTAATGGAACAAATAGTAATGTTAAGAGAAAAGTATTTAGCATAATTCTGTCTGACTTTTGCACACAAAGGAACAAAATATCTTGGATAAAACAGAAACGCAGGAGCCAAAATGTGGTGCCTTATCACTTGAAAACTACTTGACGTATTGCTCGATACATAAATTTAACATATTGAATTACAATAAATTGCATACTTTCACAACTTGATAGTTACATATTGATTTGAATCTTTGTAGAAAGCGGCATAATTTTGCATCGAATTCAGTACAATCGGAATCCCACTTAAAACAATGAGAAGAATAATAGCAATCGGGTTATTGGTGCTATACTCATGCGCCATACTGGGACAGGACGAAGTGATTTCACTTGATGAAGACACTTTGCTGATGGACGAGTTAGTGATAGTAGGTACACGCGCAAACACAAAAATAGAAGGAAACGCGCTGGTAACTCGCATAAAAGGTTCTTCTTTAGAAGAAGTTGGCTCTTTAGAGGAAATGTTGGCACGCACACCAGGCTTGCAGAGAAATGGAGAAAACTTGGAAGTCATAGGAAAAGGAGAACCAGAATACTACATCGACGGACGAAGAATAAAGGAAAAGGTTGAACTAAAGCGTCTTAACAGCCGTCAGATAGACCGCGTTGAGGTAATAATGAATCCTGGCGCAGAGTACGATGGAGAAATGATGGCCATCGTGCGCATATACACCCGCCGGAATTTTGCGCAAGGCATTAGTGGGGATATTACCGGGCGATATGAAAGCTCTCTGGATTACCTGGAGAATATCGATCCGTCTGTTACTGCCAACCTGCGGTATAGGATTAAGAATGTAGAATTGAAAGCCGGACTTAATTTCTGGCACGCATCAGTTACCGATATTTCCTCGTCCGACCAGCAAAGCTATACGTCAAAGGCTGGACAGAGTATGGCTTATAGACAGCAGGGAGCGCAAGACTTCCGTTACAAAGGCTACAATCTTAATTACCTCTTTGGAGTAAACTGGGCTATCAACGAACGTCACACCATCTCGCTGGAGGCTATGCTGGAGCAGCAGTTACAGGATACAACTATTGTGCTCAGCGATAATGCTTTGTCGCTGAACGGAGTACCAGTAGAAACGCTACACACTGAGACTCACACGCGGGCTTTCGCGCCCAACAATGGTTTGATAGGAGGATGGACTAACACGCAATACACTGGGCATATTTGCAAATCGGAAATTGGTGTACACTTCGACACCTATAATTATCGTTATACAGAGCGTAACCGCATTGACGAGAACAGTAAGACGATGTTCTCGATAACCAACTCGGAAAGTCAACTATATAACGTGAAAGCGTATGGTGCATATCCAGTATGGAAAGGAACTCTGCGCGTTGGAACAGACATGTCTTTCTTTCACCGCCTTTATACAAACGAGAACAATCTGAGCGGTATCGAGGGAGTAAACGAAGATATGTACCAGCATATCTATGCTGCTTACATGGAGTATCATCGGGATATGGATAGCAGCGGAACGCTTGTTGCCGGCTTGCGATACGAACACGAGTACAGAAGTATTGACAACCACCTTGAAGGCTCTGTATTTCGTGCCAGGGAAAACTATTTCTTTCCTTCTCTTTCCTATAACGTGAAGATAAAGGGCGTGCAGCTCGCATTGAGCTATGCCATGAAGACCCGTAGGCCTGAGTTTACAGAAACAAACGATGCCATCGTATATCTTAACCGCTATTCTCTGTCGCAAGGCAACTCACGCCTGGAAACAGAAGTCAAGCATGAGCTGTCACTTCAACTGCGATACCGCCAATTGGCGTGTGGTCTGAACTATGAGCATCGCAGGCGTGCCGTCATAACCGATGTGACGTTACTAAATGAAGGTGCTACCATCTTGTTCCATCCTGTAAATCACGACAAGCCTATCAATCAGATTAGTGTCTTTGTGAACTATACACCCGTCTGGGGCATATACCACCCCAACTGGACGATTTCTATAAATGCAATCACTCACCGTTCCTACCAGCCAGTTGTCAATTTGGGTATCATCAATCCTCTGCTGCTCAAGCACGCCTGGCAGGTGGAGCTGAACTACAATCTTGTAACAACTGGCAATCCTGAATGGAATAAGCGCCTCACCACATGCTCACACAATTTGACAGCTGCCGTACAGAAGAGTTTTCTGAAAGACAACGCCCTTACATTACGTTTAGAGGCAAGAGATATCCTCGGTCTGACGAAGCAAAATCTAACTACCGACTACGGCTATAGTATCTATCAACAACAAATGCGCCACGACAATCGCCGTGTTTGCCTAAGCCTACGCTATTCGTTATAAATGAAGTTAAGAAGTTAAGGGGTTTAAGAAGTTAGGAAGTTAAGGGTTGACTCCTTAACTTCCTAACTTCTGTTCCGCGTCCCTCGGTTATAGCCTCACCTCAAGCTTGGCTGTCTGCACGTCGCGGCTGTTAGGACCCACCATAATCTGGAACTCGCCCGGCTCAAGCACGAAATCGAGGTTGTAGTTATAGAACTTCAGCATATCTGGAGTAAGCTTGAATGTCACTTTCTTGCTTTCGCCAGCCTCGAGATGGATGCGCTGGAAGCCTTTGAGTTCCTTCACGGGGCGCGCCACACTGGCATGAAGGTCGCGTATATAGAGCTGCACTACCTCGTCGGCAGCATAACTGCCGGTATTGGTGACAGTGACGGTAGCCTCAACATTGACATCCATGCCGGTTACAGACTGACTGAGAGCCAGGTCGGAATAGCGGAACGTGGTGTAGCTGAGTCCGTAGCCGAAGGGATAGAGCGGGTCGTTGCGCACATCGAGATAGTTGCTTGTGTACTTGTAGTACTGCGTGGCTCCCTCCTCAACGGGGCGGCCTGTCTTCAGATAGTTATAATAGAGGGGCACCTGACCGAGAGCCTGCGGCATTGTCACGGTGAGCTTGCCACTGGGCACCTTGTCGCCGAAGAGCACATCGCAGATGGCATCGGCTGCCTCGGAACCTCCAAACCACACGTTCATTATGGCATCAACGTGCTGCTGCTCCCACGTGAGCACAGTGGGACGGCCAGAAAAGTTGAGCAGCACCACTGGCTTGCCCAGCTTCACCAGCTCTTCAAGCAGCTCATGCTGCACGTCGGGCATATCGAGCGTGGCACGGCTCGAGCTTTCGCCCGAGAAGTCGGCACACTCGCCCATGGCGCACACAATGACATCGGCCTGCCGAGCCACCTTCAGAGCCTCGGCCTTGGCCTGCTCGTCGTCTACACGCGGAATGGTCTTGCCAAACTCAGCGGCCCGCTGCAACGCCTCGTCGCGCGTAACGTTGGAACCCTGGGCATAGAGCACTTCGGCCTTGTTGCCCACCGCACGCTCCATAGCCTCCTTGATGGTGGAGTAGCGCTCGGGGGTATAAGCCACACACCACGTGCCTGCTATGTTCTTGCGGTCGTTGGCCATCGGACCTATCAAAGCTATCTTGCCCTGCTTCTTGAGCGGAAGCACCGGCGTTCCTGTGCTCTGCTGCACGCTATTCTTCAGCAACACGAAAGTCTCGGCAGCCAGCTGGCGCGAAGCAGCACGGTTGGCATCGGTATAGATGTCCTTGGCACGGCGCTTCGGGTCCAGATACTTATACGGGTCGGCAAAGAGACCGAGCTTGTACTTGGCCTCAAGTATGCGGCGGCAAGCCTTGTCGATGTCTTCCATTGTCACCGTGCCGTCTTCGAGCGACTGCTTGAGCGTACTGATATACCCCAGAGCACACATATCCATATCGGTGCCAGCCTTCAGTGCGGCAGCCGAATTTTCCTTCATGTTGCCCAGTCCGTGAGTCTCCATTCCCCAGATGGTGGCATAGTCGGTAACTATGAAACCGTCGAATTTCCACTCTTTGCGGAGTACGTCATCAAGAAGCCAACGGTTGGCAGTGGCGTGCTGGCCATCTACCAGGTTGAACGATGTCATGAACGAGCCTGCGCCAGCCTCGGCAGCAGCCTTGTAGGGAGGGAAATACTGGTTATACATACGCAGGTGGCTCATGTCTACGGTGTTGTAGTCGCGTCCGGCCTCAACAGCACCATAGAGCGCAAAGTGCTTCACGCAGGCCATAACCTCGTCTTTTCCTTTCATGCCATTGCCCTGATATCCACGCACGTATGCCTTGCTCATCTCGGCACCAAGGAACGGGTCTTCGCCGTTGCCCTCGGCATAGCGGCCCCAACGGGCATCAAGGGCAATGTCGACCATAGGACTGTAGACCCAGTCTATTCCGTCGGCGGATGCTTCCTTGGCAGCTATGCGGGCAGCCTGCTCCACAGCTTCGAGGTTCCATGAGCACGACATAGCCAACGGAATGGGGAAGATGGTTTCATAGCCGTGGATAACATCCATGCCGACGATGAGGGGTATGCCCAGACGGCTCTTCTTGACGGCTATATCCTGCAAGGAGCGTATCTTGTCGACACCCTTCAGGTTGAACACACCACCCAGCTTGCCTTCGGCAATCAGCCCGGCCACCTCGGTGTTCTGAGCCGCACCGGTGACGATGTTGCCAGCCACTTGCAGATTGAGCTGCCCTATCTTCTCCTCGAGAGTCATGCGAGCCATCAGCTCGTCGACAAACTCCTTCATCGGCTTGATGTCCTTAGCCTGCACAGCTATCGCTGCCAAGGCTGTTGCCAGTAATAATGTCAGTCTTTTCATATTGCTAAACTTATGTTTAAAGTAGTTGCGAAAAAGCAAGAAAGGCAATACAGGCTAACGGTGTGTTACCCCTATTGTCTTCCTTGCTATTTGCTATTGATTAGTATTGTTTTCTCTTCTCTTCGAGCGCGGCCTTGATTTCCTTCATCTTACCTTCCGTCAGGTTGTAGCCAATCATCACGAAGATAGCCACAAACGCTGAGCCGGCAGGAACGATGATGTCGGCAAGTCGCAGCTGCGTGAGGGTCTCGGGTGTCTGGATAGCCACGTTCTGGTCGAAGGCCACCCACTTGAGTATGGCACCGCCCAGCACCAAGGCGAGCGACTGCCCCATCTTAACCATCCACCAATAGATGGCACCGAACTGGCTCTCCTTGCGCGGCAGGCCGTTGTGAAGCTCGTCGAGGTCGCACACGTCGGCTGTCATACTCATCATCAGAGTGAACAGTCCGCCCATTCCGAACGACATCAGAGGCAGCGGCAGGAACATGAGCCAGGGATTTTCGGGGCTGAAGCCCCACCATTTCATCACATAACCAACGATAGAGATAACCGTTGAAATGACGAAAGCCTGCTTCTTGCCCCATTTGGCAGCCATCCAGGTAACGATTGGAATAACCATAAAGGCTGTGATAAGAGCCTGCACAGTGGCAAACCAAGCCGATGCAGAGCGGAAGAGCGTGGGCACCCACTCCCATGTGAGCCAGTTGTTGGCCAGCGAGTAGTCACCATTGAACATATAGTAAACGATGATGTAGTTGCTGAACGATGCAACAATCTGGAAACCGTTATATACAAGGAAGGTGGCAACACACAGACGCAGGAACGGCCTGTTGCGGAACACTTCGCCAAGGTTCTTGAACACATCCTTCGTTACGTTCCACATTCCCGAAAGCGTTACTCCGGGACGGTCTTTGGTTTCTTTGGGCAGTGGCGGCTCCTTGCAGAAGATGGCTGGCATGATACCCGTGAGAATACAAAGGGCAGCCACAACGATAGAGAGCTTGCGCACGCCCTCAACCTGAGTGGCAAAGATGTAGTCGGGATTAGAGATGAGAGCCCAGAACCAAGGCACTATCATCCATGCTATCTGGCCGATGGTGTTGGTGATACCCATCAGTCGGGTGCGCTCATTATAGTCGTCGGACATTTCGTAGCCAAGACCGATGAACGGCGTGCTGAAGATGGTGTTGCCCGTGATATAGAGCAGCGACATCACAAGGAAATACCAGAAGTTGAAAGTCTGCCCGTTCTCTGGACTCATCTGCCACAACAGGATGAAGAGAATACCTGTGACGATAGCACCTACGAAGATGTACGGACGGCGGCGCCCCCAGCCCGTGCGCGAGTTATCGGTGATATATCCCATGATGGGGTCGGTGAGCGCGTCGAAGAAACGCGGAATACCTCCCAGCAAGCCGGCAAGGAACGGGTCCATGCCAAAGCCTGTCACGAGGAAGTACATAAATACGCCCAGCGCAGCGGGCAACAGATTATTGGTAAGGCTGCCCGAGCCGTAGGCCAGTTTCTGGCCCCAGCTCAGCTTGTTAGTAGCAACAGATGTAGGTTTCATTATAGTACGATTGTTTGAATGGCTTCTTTGTTTATGGAGAGTTTGTAGTGCTTACCATCTACGGCAAGGTCGAGACCGACAGGAGCGTTGCCCTGGTTGATAACCACAACGGCCAGACTTCCGTCAGGGTTGCGCACAGCTGTTGCCATCACAGCCTTGCTCTTTTCCTCAATGGTCGTGGGTTCGCCACCGCCTACCTTCACTCCCAGCACCTTGGCATCGGGACGGAGGAAGCGGCTGAAGTGAGAGATGGCATAATACATCGGTGTGAAGTACACCTCATCGGCTGCGGGATCGACAATCACCGGAGCCAGACACCAGTTCTTAGCCCAGTTGGGGCCACCTTGGCGGTCGAGCACCATGTTCCAGTCTATCCAACCAGCCACCCAGTTGTTCAGACAGCCGATGATGTCGCGTGCGTAGCGGAACACAGGCACATACTTGGGATGCAGATACTTCTGGTTGTCGGGTGCCCAGTCCCATCCCCAGTCGGTGCCCTCGCAGGCCCAGTACCACGCATCTTCCTTCCAGTGAGGAACCTCGGCATCCACACAGCCTTCGGTCTCAATGAGCAGTTTGCCGGGAGCAGCATGATGAGCCTTGTTCAGCATCTCTGGAAGCCAGTCCACGGTGCTCTCGTACCAGTGAACGGCAAGTCCGCCAAAGTACTTAGCCGTCGCCTCATCCGAATACATGGCATCAACCCACTCAGGAATACCGCCACGGTTCTGGTCGTAGCCCAGTATCTTCACGTTGCCAAAGCCAGCCTTCTCGAAGATGGGACTCATATAGTCGCGCACAAAGGCTGCCTCATACTTCGGATCGAAGAACATACTCTCCCAGTTGTTGCCGTTGCCGTATGGCTCGTTGACGGGAGTCATAGCCCAGATGTCAACACCCTTGGCTTTGTAAGCCTCCAGATATTTCACCAGGTAGTTGGCATACACCTTCTGGCACTCAGGCAACAGCGCGCCGCCAACATAGCCTTGGTTATCCTTCATCCAATAGGGTGCGCTCCATGGCGAAGCAACAATTTTGAAGCCGTCGCGAGAAGCAGCCTGCGCCCCCTTGATAAGCGGCAGCAGGGTGGTCTCGTCGTAGCCTATGCTGAAGTGTTCCAGCAAGGTGTCGCCCTTCACCTCGTCATAGCAATAGTTGCCTTTGGAGAAATCGCATGAGCCGATGTGGGTACGTGTGAGCGAGTAGCGGGCACCATCCGGGCCGAAGTAAGCATCAATCACCTTCTGACGGTTCTCCTTGCTCATACGTGCCAGCACCGAAGAAGTAGCCTCGGTAAAGGAGCCGCCGATGCCTACCAGCGTCTGGCGCTGCTCCTTGCTGTTCACTTCAATAAGAACCTTCTTCTTAACACGGGCAAATTTTGTTTTCTGAACAAGCTGCTCACCGGCTGAGTTGGTTTCCCAGACCGTGAGGTTGCTGTTCTGGGCGAAAGCAGGAAGTGCTATTGCCATCATCAATAAAGCTTTTATCCTCATTGCTTATTTGTTTTATGGGGTTATACGGTAATTTCTAATTCGGAAAGCTGACGGGCAAAGAGCTTGGCACTGTCGGCTTCCGACAACACCATACCCTCGCCGTTGCCACGACGATAAGTAATCTTTGCACCACAGTAGGTGAACGAGAGTGTGCCGTCGGCCAGGAACTCGTCGTCTCTCAAGAGAGTAGGACGGAACGACACCTTGCCGTCTCTAACACGAACACCCAGCTCGCCAAAGCGGCAGAGGATGTCTTCCTTCACCTGACCGGTCATGCCCGGCTGGCGGGCACCCTTGCCCCACGGTGTGTGAGAATAAGCATCGGTAGAGAACGCACCATACTCACGGGCACTCTTGTGTATGCCGGTGCCTTCCAGGATGGCATGATAGTGCTTAGAGAGGGCTTCGGTCTCGGGAGCATTGGCATCAAGGGCCTCGAAATAGCACTCCTGTGTGGCTACCAACAGCTTGGAAACCATGTGCCAGTAGATGCTGCCCAGTCCCTCGTAGGCATAGAAGGTACCACTGCGACCGGTAAATGCCTTGTGGTTGAATGTTTCTTCAAACAGCTCAAGCAGCGTTTCCTGCTCTGCCTCGGCAACGCCAATAGCCTGCATGGCAGCCGACAGGTCGCCAGCATTGCGGAATGTTCCGTTGAAGTGGAGACCTCCACACACATCCTGGCTCACCAGACGCTTGTCGCCTTCTGCCACCATAGCCTTCAGCAGCGGCGAGCGGTCGAGAGCTTCTGCCGACAGACAGTTCTTCTCTAAGAAACCAGGCAGCTCCTTGTTGGGATAGAGCATATAGCTCTGCTGGTCCTCACGCCAGAGATGGCTTGCACGCAGCGCATCGAGCACGGCAAGAGCCTCGGCAGGCGAAAGCACGCCCGAGCTGAGCACAGCCACCTGGCCCTCGAGCATCTCGGACAGCGTGCGAATACCTGCGAAACGACCCTTGGAGAGTTCCATTATATTATAAGAATGGTATAGGCCGTCGCTTCTGCGGTTGGCACGGATGCCCTTGGCAACAGGCTCAAGGGCGGCAGACAGGAACGACAGCACGGCATCGCGCTGCACCTTGACGGTGCCCTCGCTGAACGGCTGGGCATAAATCTTCTGACGGTAAGCCGTGGAAGCCTCGCCAAGAGCATCCATGACAGCCTGCGTATCGGTGAGGGCAAGAGCCGACTGGGTTCCGTTCAGCCAGGTATATACCTCGCGAGAGAGGGTGAACTCGCTGACGGGTGAAGCGGCTACGATGTCACGATAGAACTTCAGCGCACGGTGCAGATAGCACAGTGTGACTACCGACAGTCCACCGCCAACCAAGGCATTGTTGGCATCGTTCCACTCCGGGCGCTGGGTGTTCATCCATATACCGCCGTCAGGGATGAAGTTTGAAAGCTTGGCAAGCAACGACACCAGCACCTTCTCCAGCAGAGAGGCTTTCACCGTGGCACCGTCGGGACCTTTCAGCAAGGCTGCATCGACACCTTTGACAGCCATCTCCTTCTTGAGTCGGTCGCTGAGAGGTGCATCGAAACAGATAGTGTCCTTGGGATTCTTCAATATCTCAGCATAGGGCTTGATGCGATAAGGCACGTTGGCATACGGATAGGCCGGTGTGTCGAGACGGGCAGCAAGCTGACCGGGAGTGTGAGCTTCCTCAGCCTCCATCAGACGCAACAGATAGATAATCTGATGGTCGCCCCAGTAGCCTATATACGACCACGGGTCTGAAGGATCAACGGTTTCCCAGTCGAAGCCAGCCTTGGTAACGCGATAGGGGTTATAGCCATCGGCGGTTGAACAGCTGAGGAACTTCTCAGTCATAGCCTCAAGCAGCGTGGGATACGACACGGCCAGTGCCTCCCAGTTCTGGAAGATGTCGCGCCAGTTGCCCTCATAGTCGAGCACCGGCTTGCCTGTGACAGGGTCGGTAGTATTGATGTTAAACTTGTTCCAGGGACGGGTAGGATCGCCGTGGCGACGGCTGAAGCCTAACGGCAGCGGATTGTCCTCCGTGGGCTCAGCAAGGGGTATGCCTCCACGCATGATGTTGAACATCGTGTTAGAAAAGTGGCGGGCGGTGCGAGCCTCGTCAGCTGTGGTCTGAATACCATCTGCCTTAGCCACCAGCTGCACCAGCTTGTCGGTAGCTTCCTTCAGGTCGGTGTCCAGCAGGGCTTTCATATCGGCTCCGCTGAGCAGCTGCTCCCTGAGAGCCACCACGTCGGTCTGGTCTTTCATCACGTCGGCAACGATGGTCCATGATTTCTTTTCAGCAGCGGCAAGGCTGAACTTCGTACCCAACAGGTAGGCACCGCTTTCTCCTTTCACAATGGTTTCCTCATGCAGGGGCTGTCCCTTGCGGAAAGCAGGCACCTGAGCTGCCGAGAGCAGATGCACGGGATTGTCGAGTCCCGTCTGCCAAACCACGTTGCAGCGCAATGCCTCGCTGGGCTCAGCCCTGTCGATGATGATTGCACTCAGACAGAACATTCCTATACCAGTCTGCTTCTCCAACTGGGTCTGCTTGTAAGCGTTCACCAAGTTGCTGGAGCCTTGCTGCAAGGCGCTGGGCACACCACAGGGCATCACGTTCTGGATGCCGTCGAGCACTTCAAGACTTGCCGTTTCTGTTCCCATGTTCTCCAACGTCACTTCACGCTGGAAGCCGAAGCGGTCGCCGGGAGTCCACTGCCAGCGGAAGCACAGCTGCCAATCCTTATTTATCTCTTCAAAGATGACACTGTTGCCAATGCGGCTCTTATACAGGTTGCGCTCCAGGCTGAACTGTGCCTCACTGCGCACTGAGAACGGTTCCCAGCAGCGGCTGTCGCCTGCACGACGCACAAGTGTCTTGCTGCCGGTGCTCTCCGACGATGCCGTAACGCGGTCGTCGGTCTCGTAAGGGAACAAAGCCCAGTCGGCACTGCGCCGACCGGCGGTGATACCGCCATTGCTCGACATAAAAGTCCATAGGTCGGTGCCACTAACCACGTTCATAAAGAACGGTTCCATGGCATCCACGTTCGTTATCTTGAAATAGCTGGCTGCTTTCGTCTGTTTGTTTTCGGTATTCATAATCATTTATTGTTTGTTTTGTTTCTGATTCGTTTCTTGATATCTTTGAATTGTTTTTTCACGTTCGACGGGGTGGAACGATATGGCGTTATCCTATGAAGCTCGGCCAGCATCTGGCAGGCTATGCGCGGTTGCAGCTCATAAAGCCCCTTGCTGTCGGGCTTTCCCTTGCCACAGATGCCAAACCACTCCTCGTTCATGTTGTTCTTGCCCTTTACGTAGTCGAACCTATAGCCCCCGTTGGCCCAGGAAGCACTTGTGTCGTGAACATCCAAGCCTGTCGTCTGGCCACTTTTCCACCAGCCGTCGCTGAACTGGAACGTGAAACCACCGAGGCAGTTGCCCTGACGGCCCATCCCGGCAGCATTGAGGTATATCTCGCGCCAGTTGTTCAGCAATATCTTTGCCTGCTCCATCTGGGCTTCGCGCTTCGTCACGGTGTTAAAGGCATCGGCTCCGAACTCGGTGAGGACAACCGGCTTGCCAAACTTCTTCCTCACATCCTTGAACAGAACGTCGAACGAGTCGCCGCGATAGCTGTTCACTCCCAGGATGTCTATATCCTTGCACTCCTCGGCTATGATGTCGATATACATCAAGTCGCCGTTGCAGATAGCCACCGGATGCGCCGTGTCGATGCTTTTAACTCGCTGGGCAGCCTCGTTGAACAGCCTGTAGAGCCCCCTTGCCTTAGCATCGGGCAGGTTGCCGTTCACCGGAATATCCTCAGTCTCGGCACCGCTCCAGAACAGTCCGTAGTTGTTTTCGTTCCCCAACAGATAGAACAGCACTCCGGGAGTGTCCTTGTAGGTGCTGACAAACTCTTCCACCTCACTGAGCAGCTGCTTCCTCACCCCCTTGTCGCAATAGTCGGTATGGCTTTTGTCAACGCCGTCGACCACCAGTCCATATCGTCCAAACGAGTGGTTTATCATCGTGTAGATGCCATACTGCCTGTAGATGTACTCTATCCAGCGCGGAGGAACCGTGGCATACTGCCTGATAACGTTCACTCCCATACTCTTCAGCAGCGACATCTCGTTCTCCAATGCAGCCTTTATCACGTCGTCGGGCTGTGTCCATAGACTGTAGGCATAGTTGGTTCCGATGGGAAAGTAATCCCAGTTCATGCCATTGAGGAACAGAGGAGTGCCATCCACCGTCAGCCGGCTCCCCTTGGAGTCGCTGACTATTCTTATTTGCCCCTGACCATACACCGTGCAGGTCAGGAGCAAAGCAATCAAAGCCAGGATAGCTTTCTTCATATCAGCGCACTTGTGTTAGTCCTTCAGTGTAAACTTAACACTCTGGCGCAGGTTGTCCGACGCATTACCGACAAGAGCCTCGAACTCTCCAGCCTCGGAAGTCCACTTCCCGGCGGCCTCGTCGTAGAAGCTCAGTGCCTTGTTGTCGATGGTGATGCTCACCTCACGGCTCTCGCCGGGCTGCAACATCACTTTCTGGAAGCCCTTGAGCTCCTTCATCGGACGGTCGACAGTGCTCTTCACGTCGCGGATATAGAGCTGCACCACTTCGGCACCGGCCTTCTTGCCAGTGTTGGTGACGGTAGCGGTGAAGGTTATCTTGCCGTCGCGGGTCATCTCTTTCTTGTCGGCCTTGAGCCCGGAAATATTGAATGTGGTGTAGCTCAGTCCGTATCCGAAGGCGAAGAGCGGCTTCTTCTGCTGCTTGTCGGTCCAGCGATAGCCCACATAGATGCCTTCCTTGTATTCCTCGTCAATGATTTGCTTGTCGCTGCGCCACGTGCCGGGATAGGTGTTCAGGGCATGAGCACCGCAGTCACCGAGCTTGGCATACCACGTGTAGGGCAGCTTGCCGCTGGGGTTCACGTCGCCAACGAGCACATCGGCCAGCGCCTCGCCCGACTCAGAGCCGGCAAACCATCCCTGCACAACGGCAGGCACCTTGGCAAGCCACGGCATCTCAACGCCGTTGCCCGAGATATTCACATATATTATATTGCCGTTAGCCTTAGCCAGAGCCTCAATGAGCTTGTCCTGACCGTAGGGCAGAGCATACTCCTTGCGGTCGTGGCCCTCGGCATCCTGATAGTCGGCCTTGTTCAGTCCGCCAACCATTATCACGCAGTCGGCCTTGCGAGCCTTCTCCACAGCCTCGGCGAGCAGCACTTCGGGCGAGCGGCTGTCGGCGATAGAGCGGCCAACGGTCACTCCGTTGTAGCTCTGCACCGTGTCGCCCACGTAGCCACGCGCATAGTCAACCTCTATCTGCGGGTTTATCTGTCGCAGACGGTCGCTGATGCCGTCGAGCGGAAGTATCTCTTTCTGCACCTTGAGCGACGACGAGCCACCGCCCACGGTCATCATCTTGATGGCGTTCTCGCCAACCACGAGCACCTTCTTCAGCTTGCTGGCATTGAGAGGCAGCAGCTTGCCGCCCTTGGCCTTATTGTTCTGCAAGAGCACGATGCCCTCGCCGGCAATCTTTCGGGCTGCATCATAGTGAGCCTCTGAGCAGAGGAAGCCGCGCTGACGGTCGAGGCGCATGGTGGTGCGATAGAACAGTCGCAGCACGCGGCGCACCTTGTCGTCGAGTTCGCGAGTGGTGAACTTGCCCTCTTCTATCATCTTCTTGTAAGGCTTCGAGAGATAGTAGTTGTCGTAGGCGTTGCTCATTCCCTCGGTCAAACCGTTGGTCCATGTGCCAAACTCCATGTCGAGGCCGTTCTTGACAGCCTGCTCCGTGTCGTGGGCACCGCCCCAGTCGCTCACCACCACGCCGTCGTATTTCCAGTCGCGCTTCAGAATGTTGTTCAGCAAATACTCGTTGTGACAGTTGTGCTGGTCGCGATAGAGTCCGTAGCTGCCCATGATGCCCCACGTGCCGCCTTCCTCAACGGCAGCCTTGAACGCAGGCAGATAGATCTCGTGCAGGGCGCGGTCGCTCACCTTCACGTTCACCTGGTAGCGGTATTCCTCATCGTTGTTCACGGCAAAGTGTTTCACACACGCTGCCACGCCCTTCGACTGCAATCCCTGTATGTAGGGCACCACCATGCGCGAAGCCAGATAAGGGTCTTCGCCCATATACTCAAAGTTGCGGCCACCCAGCGGCGTGCGGTAGATGTTCACGCCGGGACCCAGTATCATAGCCTTTCCGCGATAGAGAGCCTCTTCACCGAGGTTCTCGCCATACAGACGCGAGAGCTGCGGGTTCCACGTAGCAGCCAGACAGGTGAGCGCAGGGAAAGCCACGCACGAGTCGTTGGTCTGTCCAGCCTGCTGCCACTCATCCCACAGCACGTCGGGGCGCACTCCGTGAGGACCGTCGTCGGTCCAGAAGTCAGGGAAGCCCAGGCGCTTCACACCGGGCGACGAGAATTTCGACTGAGCATGAATCACTGCAATCTTCTCGTCGAGGGTCATGCGGCTCAGCGCATCTTCTATGCGCTGCTCCACGGGTTTGCTCTCGTCGAGGTAAACAGGCACCTGCTGCGCCTGCACTGCCATAGCGGCAGTCAAGGTAATAGTAAAAAGAATTCTTTTCATGAGTATTTATGGTATTTTATGTTATATCAACTATGCTGTAATTTTCTTCCAGATGCTCTTGTCTTTTTGTAAATAAGGTTGATACCTAAATTACCAAAAGAGATGAAAACAAGTAAGGATTATCTTCGTTCCAGTC
>ONLG01000020.1 GCA_900318625.1 uncultured Prevotella sp. | reverse complement strand
CCGAAAGCATCTGGAAGATGGCCTGCTCGTTCTCGAACTTTATCTCGGTTTTCACGGGATGGATGTTCACGTCGATGTCTTCAGCCGGCACATCTATATATATAAAATAAGGTATTTGCTCCCCGGCAGGCAGCAGCCGCTCGTAGGCATTGGTCACGGCACGGTGGAAGAACGGGTGGCGCATATAGCGGTTGTTGGCAAAGAAGAACTGTGGCACGCTCTTCTTGCGAGCAGCTTCGGGCTTGCCCACAAATCCGCTGATGCGGCACATCACCGTATCAACCGACAGGGGAAGCAGGTCCTGATTGATTTTCTTGCCGAAAACGTCAACAATCCGCTGGCGCTGGTTGCCCGCCCTGAGGCAGAACAGCTCGGAGCCATTGCTGTGGAGAGTGAACTCCACCTGCGGATTGACAAGCACTATGCGCTGGAACGCGGCGATGATATTGTTCATCTCGGTAGAGTTCGACTTGAGAAACTTTCGTCGTGCAGGCACATTATAAAACAGGTTATCCACCTTGAAGTTGCTTCCTTCGGGACAGGCACAAATCTCCTGCCCCATGAAGCGACTGCCTGCAATAGTAAGCTGCGTGCCCACATCGTCGCCGTGGACACGCGTCTTGAGCTCCACCTGGGCCACGGCAGCTATCGAGGCAAGAGCCTCGCCGCGGAACCCCATCGTGTGAAGTGCAAAAAGGTCGGTGGCCTGACGTATCTTGGAAGTGGCATGGCGTTCAAAGCACAGGCGTGCATCGGTAGCCGACATACCCTTGCCGTTGTCGATTACCTGAATGAGGGTGCGTCCGGCATCCACCACGAGCACGTCAATCTTAGTGGCCTCAGCATCGATGGCGTTCTCTACGAGTTCCTTTATCACCGATGCAGGGCGCTGTATCACCTCACCGGCGGCTATCTGATTGGCCACGGAGTCGGGCAACAACTGTATAATATCGCTCATCGCTTTCTACTAATTATAATGTATAATCTCCTGTGACGGCTTGGTAAGCCAGAAACAGCAACAGCACGGCCAACACCACCCACACCGCTGCTACCAGATGGCTCACTATCGACGGTCTGTCAGTCATACGGCAGTTACTCGCCGGCGACATTCCCGAGCCACAGCTTTTCGCGGAACGTCCGTCACTCTCTTCGCCCGAAGAGAAGATTGGCGGATGATTGAAGCCGCGTGGCTTCCTAACATAGAACAGTCCCATCAGCGTTGATCCTCCCTACTGCCGTCGATGCGCTGGCGCGGCGGTCGGATAGCCACCTGGCGCATCAGCTTAAGGTTGTCGCCCTTGCCCACCCTGCGATACAGGTCGTCGGGGTCGAGGGGGCGTATATAGTCGAACCAGGCAAAGCCCGGCAACCGGTCCTTACCCGGCGGTATCTGTGTCATGGGATACATGGTGCCTTCCGACTTCGACGACCAGATGTGGTCGAGCTGCTTGGTTGGAGTGACGAACATACGCATCGTGTCGGTTTCCATATAGATAAGCCCTATCAGGGTGCTGTCCTTGTCGTCTTCGGGGCAGAACACCGACAGCACATTGCCTATGGCATCGGTCCGCCGCAGCTTCCCGTCTGTGAAGTAGGCGTGCATCAGCCGCGACGAAATCTGGTTGTAGTTCTCGCGGTCGCGTGCCATCTCAATCGACATGGCCTGCCCCATCACATAAGCCTCGCGCAGTGTGGAGTCGTTGGTGTAAGCTTTTATGGAATCGCCGAAGAGCTGTCTGTCGTCGCTCCACACTATCGGGTCCTGGTACATCGTCATGCACGAGTCTTTGGTGTTGTAAATCATAAGCCCCCACACGGCCTGAAGGTCGCGGCGGTACATACGCACGTTGTTGTAGCAGTGTATCTTTCGGTACACCGAGTCGGTGTCAAGGTTGAAAGCCTTCATCCTTATGGTGTCCGAACTCATGTAGAGTGTGTCCTTCTGCGAAAAGTCTTTCACCAGCGGACTGCCCGTAGCCACTGCCGCCGAGTCGGTGTAGTCTACGAACTGCGCTTTCAGCGAGTTCTTGTTCTTACGGTCTATGTAGACTACGTTGCCCTCTCCGTGCCCCTTACGGCTCTTCTCGTTGTAGAAAACGTTGTCGCCGGTTATCACGCGGTCGTTCACCTTGTCCACCATCTTCACGTCGCCGTGTCCCTCGCTGTCGCCCGTCTTGTTGTTGTAGCGCAGGTTGTCGCCCACAATGTCGCGTTCCTCGGACGTGATGGTCGAGCGCCCGTTGAGTTCCATGTGGTCGGTGCGGCTGTAGTAGTAGCCATCGGTGGTGTTGATAACCTCTCCCTTGTTGGTTTTTATCACCGATGGACCAGTCACGTGGGCTTCCTCGGTCTGCGTGTTGTAGAACAGGTTATCGGTTGTTATGCGGTACTGCGGCGATGTCATAACCACATCGTCGAAGAAGTTTGCCTCGTGCTGCGAAAGATAGTACTCGCCTCGGCGCGACACAATCTTGTTCTTCCCGTCGACCAGCGTTCCGCCGTTGCCCCCGAAGTAGTTGGCATAGTCGGTATTGCTGTTGTAGTCGAGGCTGTCGCAGTGGAGCGACCTGCCGGGTTGGGTGAGCACAACGTTCTGGCGGGCCTCAACCATCCCGCTCATGCCGTAGTAGTTTGCCCGGTCGCAGGTGATGGTTATGCCTCCGCTCTTGCGCATCTTCACGTGGCCGAAGGCGCGAAACGAGTTCTGCTGCTGGTTGAAGTAGGCGCTGTCGCAGTTAAGGCGCGAGTCCTGATAGCGGAACTCCACACGGCCTCTGACCACCTGCACACCAGGCATCTCCATCTGATTGTACTGAAGCTCGTCGGCATGGTCGAGATAAATCTTCTCGTCGGTAGCGGCGCGTTTCTTCTTCTGCGCAAACGCCTCCACGGGATGGCATAACGCAAAAAGACACAGAACCGCCGCAAGGGTGGTTCCATGCCGTAGCAGTTCTATGAATTGACTTCTGAAGTCGTTTGTCATAAGTCAGAGTCCTTGCGCCAGCCCTGATACTCGAAGTTGCAGTTCTCGTAGCCGGGAGCCATGCGCACATAGATTTCCTTTATCTTCTTCTCCACCCACGAGTGGATGGTCTTTTGCCGTTCGCGAGCCGTCACGATGTCTTTCATCACCTGGAAGTCCTCGGTTATCGTGGCTCGATGGGCCTCGGTGCGGTTCTTCAGCTTGACGATAGCCACAACAAGCTTGCCGCGGCTGTTGATCATCTGGAAGGGTCCTGAGCACTCGCCCACCTGCAGAGCCTCCACTTCGCGCGCCACCTCGGTGGGCAGGTCTTTCATCTGGAAGCGCGATGTGCGCTCGTTGTCGGTGGTGTTGCTCATCAGTCCGTGGTTGTTGCGCGTGTCCTTGTCGTCGGAGGCATAGGTGGCGGCATCCTCAAACGAGAACTTTCCGGCCCTGATATCCTTCGACAGCGAGTCAAGCCGCTCCGTGGCCTGGTCGATGGAAGCACGCTCCACCTGAGGTGTAAGCAGTATGTGGCGACAGTTCACCTTGTCGCCGCGCTTGTCTATGAGCTGTATGATGTGGTAGCCAAACTCCGACTCCACAATCTTTGATATCTTGTTAGGGTCGGTAAGGTTGAAAGCCACGGCTGCAAAAGCAGGGTCAAGCATACCGCGTCCCATGTAGCCAAGCTCGCCTCCCATGCGTGCCGAGCCCTTGTCCTCGCTATAGAGGCGCGCAAGAGTGGCAAATGAGGTCTCGCCCTTAGTCACGCGGTCGGTGTATTCGCGCAGCAGGTCCTTCACGCGGGCCACCTCCTCGGGAGCCACTCGCGGCTGCTGAGTGATTATCTCCACCTCAACCGTTGTGGGCACCATCGGGAAACTGTCGGCAGGAAGGTCGCGGAAATAGTTTCTCACCTCTGCCGGCGACACCTTGATACCCTCAACAAGCTTTGCCTGCATACGCTGGGTGAGGAGCAGGTTCTTGTATTCGTCGTGCATATCCTGGCGTATCTGGCTGATGCTCTTGCGCTGTATCTGCTCCAAACGCTCGCGCGAACCCACCGACGGATCGCTGATCCACATATTGATACGCTGGTCGATGCCCTGTGCTATCTCCGATTCCGACACTTCCAGACTGTCAATGGCAGCCTGGGCGAGGAAGAGTTTCTGCACAGCTATCTGCTCTGGTATGCGGCAGTCGGCATCTTCGCCCCAGTTGTGACCGTCGAGATTGCCTTGCAGACGCGTCACTTCGATGTCGGACTTGAGTATCGGCTCGTCGCCAACAACCCATACCACCTCGTCGACCACGGTGCCGCGCTTTTCGGCAACAGCTGAGTCGCCGGCCTGCTGTGCGGCCACGAGCGGCATACGCATCTGGAGGCCGGCACACAGCGTTGCACCGACCATCAGCAATCCACCAAGGACTATTGTTTTCTTCGACTTTTCCACCTTATTATATAATATATATAGTGTTTCTACTTGCTTCGATGCGCCCGTCAGTTGTGCTTGTTCACAGTCGAGAGCACGCTGCGGTCTATCTCCACCTTGTATTTCTTCCTCAGCTGGGCCACCCACTCCTTCTCGAGTTCGTCCAGATAGTCGGCCAGAACAGCCTCCTTCACGTCCTCATAGCTCTTCGGAGCCTTGAGCACCTCGCCATAAGTGGCATCGTTGGGATAGTCGGGAGTGGGCTTCACCTCAACGTTCTGCTTGAACACCTGCTTGTCGACAAGCTTGTTGTCGCCCTGCTTGAAGAGTCCTTTCTCAACCCTTATGCGCAGGATGCTGTCGTTGTTGAAGGTCTTGCGCAGCGTTTCGGCCCACTTGTCGAAGCTTACGCCCTTGAGCGACTTCTTCACGGCCTCCACGTCCTTGGCTTCGCGGGTGTGATAGGCTATGCCCTTGAAGCGCGGCGTGTCCCACTTGTACTTCTTCTTGTTCTTCTTGAAATACTTTTCCTGTCCTTTCAGGTCCTTGGCAGCCTTGTCCCACACGTTGGCATTGCTTATCTCGAAGAGCAACAGACCGTCGTAGTACTCCTTAACCAGATACTTCAAGTCCGGGTCCTTGGCCTGCATCTCCTCGGCGCGCTGATCCATGATCTGCTCTTCGGTGAGCTTGCCCTGCGACTGGTCGGCCATCTCCTTCAGCTTCTTATTGGCAATATGGTCGCGCACACCGCGTGCTTCGATAAAGCGCATTATGTCGGTGCGCAGCGAGTCGTAGGAAGGCAGCTGCGAACGCTCAATCATCTTCACGATGTGGTATCCGAAAGGCGAAAGGAACGGCTTGCTCATCTCACCCGGCTGCAAGCTATATGCCACATCCTCGAACTCCTTTACCAGCTGACCGGGACCGAGCTGCGGCAGCTGGCCGCCCTTAGATGCCGTGCCGGGATCTTGCGACACCTTGCGCGCCATATCGGCAAAGTCGGCTCCGCCAAGGAGAGCGTTGTAGATAGAGTCGATGCGCTGCTTGGCAGCATCCTGCTCGCTCTGCGGAGCCTTCTGACCCAGGCGCAGCAGTATGTGCGAGGCCGTGAAGAGTCCCTTGTCGCCTATCTGCTTCTTAGTGTTTTCATAAACCAGCTTGGCCTCGGCCTCTACGTCGTCATCAGTGACAAACGACGGACGTATCTGCTGGTCGCGATAGCCGCGAAATTCCTTCTTGAACGACGGCAGAGTGTCCATCCTGGCATCGAGCGCAGCCTGAACCTTCAGCTTGTAGTTGACAAACAGGTCCACATACTCGTCAACGCTCTTCTTGTCAATAACGCCGTCGGTATTGTTCTTGTTGTATGAATATTCAAACTCCGAGCGACTCACCTTCTGGCCGTTGATGGTCATTATGGTAGGGTCGTCTTGTGCCTGTGCCATCACGGCACACAGCAGCATCGATGCTAACAGTGCTTTTGCTTTCATTATACTTCAGGAAGTTTATAATAGCTCTTGTTCTAAAAGTTTTTCGGTTTCAGTGGGCTATTCGGGACGCGAGTAGTTAGGAGCCTCGCTGGTGATGGTGATGTCGTGCGGATGGCTCTCCTGCACGCCGGCATTGGTGATACGCACGAAGCGAGCCTCATGGAGCCGTCCGATGGTCTGTGCTCCGCAATAGCCCATGCCCGAGCGCAGTCCGCCGATGAGCTGATATATCACCTCCTGCACGGTTCCCTTGTAGGGCACGCGACCGGCAATGCCTTCGGGAACGAGCTTCTTCACCTCCTTGGTGTCGCCCTGGAAGTAGCGGTCCTTGGAGCCGTGCTTCTGCTCCATAGCCTCGAGCGAGCCCATGCCGCGATAGCTCTTGAACTTTCTGCCGTTGAAGATGATGGTGTCGCCGGGGCTTTCCTCTGTTCCGGCAACCAGCGAGCCTATCATCACCGAGCTTCCGCCGGCAGCGAGAGCCTTGACAATGTCGCCCGAGTAGCGCAGTCCGCCATCGGCAATCAGGGGTACGCCCGTACCTTCGAGTGCCTTATACACATCGTAGACGGCGCTGAGCTGCGGCACACCCACACCTGCTACCACGCGGGTGGTGCAGATGCTGCCCGGACCGATGCCCACCTTTATGGCATCGGCACCGTTCTCCACCAGCAGACGTGCTGCCTCGCCGGTGGCAACGTTGCCCACGACGATGTCTATCTGCGGGAAAGCAGCCTTCACCTCGCGCAGCTTCTCAATCACGCCCTTCGAGTGGCCGTGGGCTGTGTCGATGACGATTGCATCGGCTCCGGCCTCTACCAGTGCACGAGCACGCTCCAGCGTGTCGGCAGTCACGCCCACACCGGCGGCCACGCGCAGGCGGCCCTTATTGTCCTTGCAGGCCATAGGCTTGTCCTTGGCCTTGGTGATGTCCTTATAGGTGATAAGTCCCACGAGGTGGTTGTCCTTGTCCACTACCGGGAGCTTCTCTATCTTGTTCTGCTGCAATATCTCGGCTGCGGCAGCCAGGTCGGTCTGCTGATGCGTGGTCACGAGGTTGTCCTTCGACATAACCTCGTCTATCTTCTTGTCGAGCTTCTGCTCGAAGCGCAGGTCGCGGTTGGTGACGATACCCACCAGGTGGTTCTCGTCGTCAACGACCGGTATGCCGCCAATGTGATAGTCGCGCATCATGTCGAGCGCATCCTTCACAGTGCTGCCGCGGCGTATGGTGACGGGGTCGTAGATCATTCCGTTCTCGGCACGCTTCACTATAGCCACCTCGCGGGCCTGTGCCTCGATAGACATATTCTTGTGGATAACGCCGATGCCACCCTCGCGAGCTATCGCAATGGCCATCGCCGACTCTGTCACGGTATCCATTGCAGCCGTAACGAACGGAACGTTCAGGTCTATATGGCGCGAGAACTTGGTTTTCAACTCTACCGTCTTGGGTAGCACTTCCGAATAAGCGGGTACGAGAAGGACGTCGTCAAAGGTCAGACCGTCCATCACAATTTTATCTGCAACAAATGAAGACATATTGAAATAAAAATTTATTGCGTGCAAAATTAGCAATAAAAAACCAAACAGCTACGACTTTCAAAGCTATTTTATCCATCGTTAATACGTTTTAACCCTATGCGGGGACTGCAAACGCACAGCTATATGCCCTCATATTACTCAGGGGCGTGTCAAAATAAGGGACACGCCCCCTGTCAGTTGGCCATTTCGGACATGAACTTGATGCGCACGAGGCGTATCTCGTCTTCGTTATACTCAGGGCCGAGAGCGCGTTGTGCGGTGTCGAGGTCGTCGGTTTCGCTTGTGGTGAAGTAGTCGTAGATGTCGTCTACGTGGTCGTCGTCGACCACCTCTTCGATGAAATAGTCGATGTTGAGCTTCGTTCCGCTATACACTATCTCGTCGACCTTCGTCAGCAGCTCGTCGAAGTCGATGCCTTCTGCGGTGGCAATGTCGTCGAGAGGTATCTTGTGGTCAATGCCCTGGATGATTTTCACTTTCTGCATTGAGCGCTTTGCCACGGTGCGCACTCTGAGTTCCTCGGGGCGTTCGATGTCGTTGAGCTTGCAGTGGCGCTTTATCAGCTGCAGGAACTCCTTGCCATAGCGTTTGGCCTTGCCTGCTCCCACGCCCTGAATGTTCTGCAGTTCCTGTTCGGTGACGGGGTACATGGTTGCCATCTGCTCAAGCGACATATCCTGGAAGATGACGTATGGGGGAAGCTTCAGCTTCTTGGCTACCTTCTTTCTCAGGTCGCGCAGCATCATGTAGAGCTCGTTGTCGAGTGCGCCCATGCCTCCCTCGTGGCTCTCTTCCACATCGTCGTCGGTGAACTCGGTATCAAGCACTATCAAGAAAGGCTCGGGATTGGCCATGAAGCGGCGTCCGGCGGCAGTGAGTTTCAGCAGTCCGTAGTTCTCGACATCCTTCTTCAGGTAGCCTGCTATCTGAGCCTGGCGTATCACCGGGTTCCAAACCTTCGGGCTCTCGTCTTCTCCGATGCCGAACTCCTCAAGCTCGTTGTGGTGGTGAGAGACGAGATCATCGGTGCCGCGCCCCGTCACGAAATCTATGACATACTCCTGCCGGAAGTTCTCTTTCAGTGCTTTCACGGCCTTGAGCACTGCAAGCAGCGGCTTCTGGGCCTCAATCTTCTCTTTCGGATGCAGGCAGTTGTCGCAGTTATGGCAGTTGTCGTATGGATATTCCTCGCCGAAATAGTGCAGAAGCATCTTTCTGCGGCACACCGCCGACTCGGCATAGGCTGCCGTTTCCTGCAAGAGCTGCCGCCCTATGTCCTGTTCGGCCACGGGTTTTCCCTCCATGAACTTCTCGAGCTTGCGCAAGTCGCGCTCCGAATAGAATGTCAGGCAGATGCCTTCCTCGCCGTCGCGTCCGGCGCGCCCCGTCTCCTGGTAATATCCTTCGAGGCTCTTGGGTATGTCGTAGTGGATAACGAAGCGCACGTCGGGCTTGTCGATGCCCATTCCGAAGGCTATGGTGGCCACGATGATGTCGACCTCTTCCATGAGGAAATCGTCCTGAGCCTTCGAGCGCGTGTCGCTGTCGAGGCCGGCATGATAGGCAGCGGCCTTGATGTCGTTGGCCTGGAGCACCGCCGTCAGCTCCTCCACCTTCTTGCGCGACAGGCAGTAGACGATGCCGCTCTTGCCAGAGTGCTGGCGGATGAAGCGTATGATCTGCTTGTCTACGTCCTTGGTCTTCTGCCGCACCTCGTAGTAGAGGTTGGGACGGTTGAACGAGCTCTTGAACTCACGCGCGTCCTCGATGCCGAGGCTGCGCTTTATGTCGGTGCGCACCTTGTCGGTGGCGGTGGCGGTGAGGGCTATTATCGGTGCCACGCCTATCTCTTCTATCGCGCTGCGTATCTTTCGGTATTCAGGACGGAAGTCGTGGCCCCACTCCGAGATGCAGTGAGCCTCGTCAATGGCATAGAACGACACCTTTACTTGCTTGAAGAACTCTATGTTTTCCTCCTTGTTGAGCGACTCGGGAGCCACATACAGCAACTTGGTATGCCCGGCTTTCACATCGGCTTTCACGTTGTCTATGGCGGCTTTCTTGAGCGACGAGTTCAGGTAGTGGGCCACGCCGTCGTCTTCGCTGATGCCGTTGATTACGTCTACCTGGTTCTTCATCAGCGCAATCAGTGGCGAGATAACTATGGCCGTGCCATCCATCATCAGCGACGGAAGCTGGTAGCACAGGCTCTTGCCGCCTCCTGTGGGCATGAGCACAAAAGAGTCGTTGCCAGCAAGCACGTTTCGGATTATAGCTTCCTGGTCGCCCTTGAACTTGTCGAAACCAAAATAATGTTTCAGCTGCCTGGTCAGATTGATTTCCTTTGCCATAGATTAAGGTTTTAGGTTAGGGGTGGATGACAGGAGAGTCGCCGGCGGCAGCTCTCCCGTTGGTGTCAAGACTGAAGATTGGCCTTGTCGAGCTGTTCTTTGGTATAGTCGAGTGTCACCTCGAAGCTCTTCTTGCGAGTCGAAGGCACCTCATACATGGCATCCATGATAACGCTCTCGACGATGGAACGCAGTCCGCGTGCTCCGAGCTTGTACTCCACGGCCTTGTCGACCATGTAGTCGAGTGCCTCGGGAGCGAACGTCAGGCGAATGCCGTCCATCTCGAAGAGTTTCTCATACTGCCTCACGATGGAGTTCTTCGGCTCCACGAGTATTCGTTTCAGAGCCTCGCGGTCGAGCGGATTGAGATAGGTGAGCACCGGCAGACGGCCAATGATCTCGGGTATCAGTCCGAACGACTTGAGGTCCTGGGGCAGAATATACTTCATCAGGTCCTTCTTGTCGACGTTGCGCACGTTCTGCACCGAGTTGTAGCCCACCACGTGGGTGTTGAGCCGCTGTGCTATCTTGCGCTCGATGCCGTCGAAAGCTCCTCCGCAGATGAAGAGAATGTTGCGCGTATTGACGTGGACATACTCCTGGTCGGGGTGCTTGCGTCCGCCCTTTGGCGGCACGTTGACCATCGTTCCCTCGAGCAGCTTGAGCAGTCCCTGCTGAACGCCCTCGCCGCTGACGTCGCGGGTGATGCTGGGATTGTCGCTCTTGCGGGCTATCTTGTCTATTTCATCGATGAACACGATGCCCCGCTCGGCAGCCGCCACATTGTCGTCGGCCACCTGAAGCAGGCGCGAGAGGATGCTCTCCACGTCTTCGCCCACATAGCCGGCCTCGGTGAAGACCGTTGCATCGACAATGGTGAAGGGCACCTTCAGCAGCTTGGCTATGGTGCGGGCGAGCAAAGTCTTTCCCGTTCCGGTAGAGCCCACCATGATGATGTTGCTCTTCTCTATCTCCACCTCGTTGTTGTCGTGGGGCTGCAACAGTCGCTTGTAGTGGTTATACACTGCTACCGAGAGGTAGCGCTTGGCCTGTTCCTGCCCTATTACGTATTGGTCGAGGTATTCTTTTATCTGTTTCGGCTTCGGCACTTCGGTGAGACTGACGTCGAACTGGCTACTCTGCGCACTGCTTTCGTAGAGTCCGCTCTCCTTAACAATGTTGTAGGCCTGCTGCGCACATTCTTCGCAGATAAATCCGTTCAGCCCGGTGATAAGCAGTCTAACGTCCTTCTCGCTCCTTCCGCAGAAGCTACATTTCTTTACTGGCATTGCTTTTACTCTGTGTCTGTATGCTGTTACTTTCCCGTTCTACTTCTTCTTGGCCAGCACTTGGTCAATCATTCCGTATGCCTTAGCCTCTTCGGCATTCATCCAGTAGTTGCGGTCGCTGTCCTGCCATACCTTCTCGTAGGGTGTGTGCGAATGATTGGCAATTATGGTATAGAGTTCCTTCTTGAACTTCTGTATTTCCTTGGCCTCTATCTCGATGTCCGAAGCTTGGCCCTGAACGCCTCCGAGCGGCTGGTGTATCATCACGCGGCTGTGGGTAAGTGCGCTGCGCTTGCCCTCCTGACCGCTCACGAGGAGCACGGCAGCCATCGACGCAGCCATGCCGGTGCAGATAGTAGCCACATCGCTGCCCACAAACTGCATGGTGTCGTAGATTGCCAGTCCGGCTGTTACGCTTCCACCGGGCGAGTTGATGTAGATGGAGATGTCTTTTCCGTTGTCCACGGAGTCGAGGTAGAGCAGCTGTGCCGAAAGGGTGTTGGCCGTGTAGTCGTCGATTTCGGTGCCGAGGAAGATGATGCGGTCCATCATCAGTCGCGAGAACACGTCCATCTGGGTCACGTTGAGCTGTCGCTCCTCAAGGATATATGGGTTCAGGTACTGGGCTTGCGCCTTCATCACATCGTCCAAAGCCAGTCCGTTCATGCCGAGATGACGGGTGGCAAACTTTCTAAAATCATTCATTTCAATCTGTTTTTCTTCTATACGAAAAGAGGTCGTCGACCTTCTTCCCCATCTTTTAATATCACAAAGATATAGAAAAAAGTCGACAACCTCACTATAAAGGAAGTTTTTTTCTGATTTTTTTCGCTCTTAGCTCAGCATCTTGTTAAATTCCTCGATGGTGGCAGCTTTGCGGTTGAGCTTCACCACATCCTTCAGGGCAATGGTGAGCTTGCGGTCGATGGCCCTTTCAACGAGGTTGTCAACGGTGTCGCGCTTCTTGAGCATCTCCTGGGCATAGTTGTCGAGGTACTCGTCGGGCACGTTGCTCATGCCGTACTGTGCAAACTGGGCGCGTGCAACCTCCTTGGCAGCGTTCTTCACGTCGTCGTCCTCGACACGCACGCCGCACTGCTCGGCAAGCTTCTCGCGGATAAGGTGCCACTTCAGCTCCTTGATGCTGCCCTCGAAGTTCTTCTCCACGTAGTCGGCACCCTTGTCCTGGCTGTTCTGAAGCATGATGCGCTTGAGCAGAGCCTCGGGCATCTGCAGCTCGCCAACCTTCTCCTCGGCATACTTGCGCACGTCGAGCATGAACTTGTAGTCGCTGTCCATGGCGAACTGAGCTTTCAGTCCTTCGGCTATCTTCTCGCGGAACTGCTCCTCGGTTTCCACTCCAGCCTCTGAGCCAAACACGTTCTCGAACAGCTCTTTGTTGACTTCGGCCTTCACGAAGCGCGAAATCTCGGTTATCTGATAGCTGAAGTTGCCGGTGTGCTCGGCCACTTTCTCCTTGTCGATCTTCAGCAGCGAGCTTATCTCAGTGTCGTTGTCAGGATATGCCTGACGCGGATTCCAGGTGATGATGTCGCCCAGCTTGGCTCCGTCGAAGAGCTTCTTCTGGTCGTCCACCTTAATATATTGCGGCATGAGCACAGCTGCCTCTACCTCGATACCGCCTTCAAGGGTGTTGCCCTCAGCATCGAGCTCGCGCAGGTCGCCCTTGAGCATATCGCGCTGCTCGGCATCGTAAGCCTCAGCCTTGTCGTAATGGCCGTTGCGCGAAGCATACATATCAACCTGTTCGTCGATAATCTTGTCCTCAACGGTTATGTCGTAGTAGTCAACAGCATCCTTCTGGCCAAGCTCAATGCTGAATTCGGGTGCCAGGGCAATGTCGAACTTGAACACGTAGGGTGCCGGACCTTCGAGGTCAACGGCCTCCTGGCTCTCGTTGGCAAGGGGCTGTCCCAGCATGGGAAGCTTGTTATCGGCAACGTACTTCTGCAGGCTGTCGCCCAGCAGTTTGTTGATGGCATCCATCTTCACAGATGCGCCGAACATACGCTTCACATGGCTCATGGGCACCTGGCCCGGACGGAAGCCCGGAACGTTGGCACGCTTGCGGTAAGACTTCAGGTTCTTCTCTACATCGGCCTGATAGTCGGCCTCCTCTACGGTGATGGTCATCAGGCCGTTCACCTTGTCTTGGGTCTCGAATGAAATATTCATCTCTGTATCTGATATTTGTTTCTTAACGATTTTGGCCTGCAAAGTTAAGCTTAATTTGCCTAACTACCTAACAATAACTTGTTTTTTAGGTTTTATTTGCGTATTAACACACAGTAATATGGGCCATATTACTGACCAATATGGGCCATATTACCGACCAATATGGGCCATATTACTCTGTATTCAGCCACTATTCTCGCGGAAATACTTATCTTTGTGACCGTAAAGCACTAAACAAGTAAACCGTATGCTCAAATCGTTTATCACACAGCCGACAGCTTTCCCATTTGCATCGGAATGTCCCTGGACTGTTGCCAGGCACTCTGCTGAAGCCCCGCACCATTGTACGCCGCCTCGAACTTGTCGAACAAGATGCAATATGAAGCCATGCTACACCTGAACAAAGTACATCACATAGCCATTATCTGCTCTGACTACCAGCGAAGCCTCTACTTCTACACCCACGTTCTTGGGCTGAAAGTACTTGCCGAGCATTTTCGTGAGGCTCGTCAGTCGTTCAAGACCGACTTGGCTTTGGGCGAAGATTACGCAATCGAACTGTTCTCATTCCCTTCGCCACCACCGCGCGCCACCCGCCCAGAGGCTGCCGGTCTACGCCACCTGGCTTTTGAGGTCGACAGCGTAGCGCAGGCTGCTGAAGAGCTGGATGCTCTCGGCATCTCGCACGAAGATGTGAGGACTGACGAATACACCGGCAAGCGCTTCCTTTTCTTTCAGGATCCAGACGGTTTGCCGATAGAAGTATATGAAAAATGAAAGAATCCCACCGCGGCTCTATGCAAAAGACGACTGCGTAAGTGGCAACACTGCCCCACTACTCGGCCTCGCGCGCTCGCCGTTCCTCGTCGATGAGCTGGAAATCCTTTTTCTGGAGCTTGAAGGCTGAGCCGAGATAGTTCTCGCGCACTATGCGGTTCTCGGCCAGTTCCTCGGGTTTGCCCTGGAAGAGGATGCGTCCCTCGAAGAGCAGATAGGCCCGGTCGGTGATGTTGAGGGTCTCGTGGACGTTGTGGTCGGTGATAAGGATGCCGATGTTGCGGTATTTCAGCTGCCACACAATGTGCTGAATGTCCTCCACGGCAATGGGGTCCACACCGGCAAAGGGCTCGTCGAGCATGATGAACTTGGGATTGATAGCCAGACAACGGGCTATCTCGGTGCGTCGGCGCTCACCTCCCGAGAGGCGGTCGCCTGTGTTGCGGCGCACTTTCTGCAGGCGGAACTCGGCAATAAGGCTCTCGAGCTTCTCCTTGCGCTCGTCGCGAGTGAGACGGGTCATCTCCAATACCGACATGATATTGTCCTCGACTGTCATCTTGCGGAACACGCTGGCCTCCTGCGGCAGATAGCCGATACCGGCACGGGCTCGTTTGTAGACGGGATAGTTGGTTATGTCCTCGTCGTCGAGGAACACCTTGCCTGCATTGGGCACCACCAGGCCCGTCGTCATGTAGAACGACGTGGTCTTGCCGGCACCGTTGGGGCCGAGCAGACCTACTATCTCGCCCTGCCGAACGTTGATGCTCACACCGTCGGCAACGGTGCGCTTGCCGTAGATTTTCACAAGGTTCTCGGTGCGCAGCACCACGCCCTCCTTCTTCTCGGGCTGAGCTGCCTGCGCCGCCTCGCCATGAGGGGCTTCGCCGATGGGCATATCTGACTGTGTTTCTTGCATGTTCAATCGTTATTCGGTGCAAAAATAGTAATAAAATAAACAAATCACGGCATTAAGCGAAAATAACTGCACGGTGCCTCGGCCCTGTTCACTCGCCTGCCTGCCTCTGTCTGACGGCCTCGAACATCAGTATGGCTGCCGACACCGACACGTTGAGCGAGTCGATGCGCCCCAGCATGGGTATGCGGATATGTGCTGTGGCGGCCTTGCGCCACTGCGGGGTGAGCCCCGTAGCCTCGGTGCCCATGACGATGGCCGTGGGACGACGCATATCGGTGTGGTAATAGGGATGGGAGTCTTGCAGCTGAGCGGTCAGTATGCTTATGCCGCGCTCCTGAAGGAAGCTGATGCACTGCTCTGAAGTGGTGGCGACGGTGGGAACGGTGAACGCTGCACCCACCGACGAGCGTATAAGGTTGGGGTTGAAGAGGTCGGTCAGCGGGTCGCACACTATCACGGCATCCACTCCGGCGGCATCAGCCGAGCGCAGCACGGCCCCAAGATTGCCGGGTTTCTCCACGCTTTCGAGCACCACAATCAGCGGATTGTCGGGCAGCGTGAGCTGTTCGAGGCTCAGCTCGGGCGTGCGCACTGTAGCCATGATGCCCTCGGTGGTGCCGCGGTAGGCTATCTTGGCATACACCTGCGGCGTTACGCTCACCACATCGGCACCGCCGGGCAGTCCGCCGGGCACGCCGTCTGCCGCTGCATCAAGCAACTCGGGGCACAGAAAAACGGTATCAAGCTCCATGCCGCCCTCCATGCAGTGCATCAGCTCGCGCCTGCCCTCAACGACAAACAGCCCCTTGCGGCGACGCTGCTGCGACTTCTGCTGCAAGGCAACAAGTTCCTTGACACGGCTGTTCTGCATACTGCTCACCTGCAACCCTCGCTCTGCCAGCTGTTGCCACGTCTCCATACTACTCGTAATCATCAAACTAAATATTCTTCAGTATCAAACAAAAAAACTGTTTCTGCGTGCGAAATTACAAAAAATACTCTTACCATCGACCAATATGAGTCATATTACCGACCAATATGAGTCATATTACCTGCACAAACAAACGAATTTTCTTTGTTTTGCACTCACTTAATCGTAACTTTGCTTTGCAAAACTCAGCGAAGCTACTTCCGTTCGGCAAAAAAAGGAAATTCTTTTCTTTGTTTTGCACTCACTTAATCGTAACTTTGCAGCCACAAAAGCCACATTACAACTATGATTATATACAAATGGCTGATAGCTTTGGGCAGGTATATACTGCTCATGGGGCGCACCTTTTCGCGCCCGGAGCGCTTCCGTATGTTCTGGAAACGCTACGTCACGGAGATGTCTTCGCTCGGAGTAGACAGCATCGGCATCGTGCTGCTTATCTCGTTCTTCATCGGTGCGGTAATATGCATACAGATGAAACTCAACATCCAGAGCCCTTGGATGCCACGATGGGTGAGCGGCTACACAACCCGCGAGATACTGCTCCTTGAGTTCTCGAGTTCTATCATGTGCCTCATACTGGCCGGAAAGGTAGGGTCGAACATTGCTTCCGAGCTGGGCACGATGCGCGTGACGCAGCAGATTGATGCTCTGGAAATCATGGGAGTGAACTCGGCAGGCTATCTCATTCTGCCCAAGATACTCGGACTTATCACCATCATGCCCTTCCTTGTAATCTTCTCGGCCACGACGGGCATACTGGGAGCCTACGCCACGGCCTTCATAGGCCATGTGCTCACGCCCGAAGACCTCACCGCAGGTCTGCAACACTCCTTCTCGCCGTGGTTTCTGTGGATGAGTATCATCAAGAGCGTGTTCTTCGCCTTCATCATAACAAGCGTGTCGAGCTTCTTCGGATACTCCGTCGAGGGCGGCTCGGTTGAGGTGGGCAAGGCCAGCACGGCGGCAGTGGTAAACAGTTCGGTGCTGATACTTTTCTCTGACGTATTCCTAACACAGCTTTTATCATGATAGAGGTTTGCAGTCTATACAAGTCCTTCGACGACAAAGAGGTGCTGAAGGACATCAACACCACCTTCGAGAATGGCAAGACCAACCTTATCATAGGTCAGTCTGGTGCCGGAAAGACGGTGCTGATGAAGTGCATCGTGGGCCTTCTGGCACCTACCAAGGGCGAGATACTCTACGACGGGCGCAACTTCGTGGCCATGTCGAAGCAGGATCAGGTGCTCATGCGCCGCGAGATGGGCATGATTTTCCAGAGCGCAGCACTGTTCGACTCGCTGTCTGTTCTGGAAAACGTGATGTTTCCGCTCGATATGTTCTCGCCCATGACACTCCGCGAGCGACAGCACAGGGCTTTGGAGTGTCTTGAAAGGGTAAATCTGAAGGGTGCGGAAAACAAGTACCCCGGCGAGATTTCGGGCGGTATGCAGAAGCGCGTGGCCATTGCAAGGGCGATAGTGATGAACCCGAAGTACCTGTTCTGCGACGAACCGAACTCTGGACTCGACCCCAAGACATCGCTGGTTATCGACGAACTGCTGCACGGCATTACCCAGGAGTTCCAGACTACCACCATCATCAACACCCACGACATGAACTCGGTGATGGGAATAGGCGAAAACATCGTGTTCATAGCCGACGGACGAAAGGAGTGGCAGGGCGACAAGGACCTCGTAATATCGTCGCGCAACAAGAAACTCAACGACCTTGTCTTTGCTTCCGACTTGTTCAAGAAGGTGAAGGAAGTGGAAAACGAGGTGCAGAGGAAGAACTGACAGACACATAAGCACAAAAGAAAGGCGAGCCAAGCTGGCAACTGTTCGGTGAACGACACCTGAATACAGTCCAGCTTGGCTCGCCTGCATATCGGCAAAACCGAGTCAACAATAAGCTACTTCATCTTCCACACCTCGCCGCGGCGCGTCATTGGCACGAGCACCTGCTCTGTGTTGCCGTTGCCGTAGGTAAGCATCAGGAACACATTGGCCGTGGCGGTGCCCTCCTTGTGCGCAGCTCCCACGATGTCGGCCTTCTTTATGCCGTTGTGGTCGCGTTGCTGCTGCCTGAGAAACATCTTGGTGTTGTCGGTGAGCATCCTGCGATAGCTCTCGTCGGTGCTGTCGGCAACACTTATGCCATCGACAAAGTCGTCGATACGCCCCTCGCTGAGCGCGGAATAATATAGCTGGGCTGCCCTTGCAGCCAGCTCGCCCTGCTCCACGTCGCGCACCTGACGGCGACACGACGACAGAGCCACCGCTGCCACAAGCAGCAATGATGCAAAGACAACCTTATGCTTACCCACTACAGCCCACATAGCACTACTTCTGACGAATGAATATATTGATGGGAGTGCCCGTGAGACGCCAGTTTGCACGCATCTTGTTCTCGAGGAAACGGCGATAAGGCTCCTTCACATACTGCGGCAGATTGGCATAGAACACAAACGACGGTATCTGAGTGTCGGGAATCTGAGCCACATACTTTATTTTTATGTACTTGCCCTTGGTCGATGGCGGCGGCGTAGCTTCTATTATAGGCAGCATAACCTCGTTGAGCTTCGACGTGCCAATCTTCACTTTGCGGTTCTGATAGACCTCCTTGGCTGTCTCGAGCACCTTGAAGATGCGCTGCTTTGTTACTGCCGAGGCAAAGATTATGGGAAAATCGACAAACGGAGCCATACGGTTGCGGATGGCATTCTCGAACGTCTTGACTGCTTCCTGCGACTTGTCGGTCACTAAGTCCCACTTGTTGACAACCACCACAAGGCTCTTGTTGTTCTTCTGAATAAGCTGGAAGATGTTCATGTCCTGTGCTTCAATGCCTCGCGTGGCATCAATCATCAGTATGCACACGTCGCTGTTCTCAATAGAACGGATGCTGCGCATGACGCTGTAGAACTCCAGGTCTTCTGTCACCTTGTTCTTGCGGCGTATTCCGGCTGTATCGACAAGATAGAAGTCGAAGCCGAACTTGTCGTAACGGGTGTAGATGCTGTCGCGCGTAGTGCCGGCGATGTCGGTCACAATGTTGCGGTCTTCGCCTATGAAGGCATTGATGATGCTCGACTTGCCCACGTTGGGCCGTCCAACGACGGCAAAGCGCGGTATGTTGTCCTCTGTTCCCTCCTCGTCGGTCGACGGCAGCTTCCGCAAGATGACGTCGAGCAGGTCGCCCGTGCCCGAACCAGTGGCAGCCGAGATGCAAATCGGATCGCCAAGGCCGAGCCCGTAGAACTCGGCGGCCATATAATACTCGGCACTGTTGTCCACCTTGTTAGCCACGAGCACCACCGGCAGCTTCGTGCGGCGCAATATCATGGCCACATCCTCGTCCCAGTCGGTTATGCCGTTCTCCACATCCACCAGGAAAAGCACCAGATCGGCCTCTTCGGTGGCTATGACCACCTGCTGGCGGATGGCATCCTCGAACACGTCGTCGCTGTTGACAACCCATCCGCCGGTGTCAACCACCGAGAACTCGCGTCCGTTCCACTGGCACTTGCCGTACTGACGGTCGCGAGTGGTGCCGGCAGTATCGCTCACTATAGCCTTACGCGACTGCGTGAGGCGGTTGAAAAGTGTTGACTTTCCCACGTTGGGACGGCCAACAATAGCTACTAAGTTTCCCATATAGTTATTCCTCCATCATTTCAAACTTGTATTTCCGACCTTTGCTGTTGGTGAACGTGCCCACGTAGCCGCCTCCCCGGTTCTCCTTGTTGCCGCGGAAGGTGCCGGTATGCTTGCCCTTGGGCGAGCGTTCATCGAGCACAAGGAGCATGGTTCCCTGTGCATTGAGGGCTGTATACTCGCGCATCACCAGCTTGAAGTGGGTATTGGGGCGGTCGTTGTAGTAGTAATAGCCCACTTCGTCGCCCTCTTTGGTGTAGTCGGTGTCGATGAACATCGTTACTTCATACGGTCCGATGTGGCCGGTCGACTTCACTACGTTGCTCTCTTGAGCACTAACGGCTGCCACCTGCATCAGGCACAGCAGCACAAAGGCCAGTGTCTTTTTCATAATAAGTTTGCCTTTAGTGATTGTTATTCAGGATTATAGCCAAAGATGTTAAGCTCGCGGTCTGAGCTTCGCCAGTCTTTGTCTACCTTTACGTATGTCTCGAGATATATCTTCTTGCCGAAGAAGCGCTCCAGAGCCTTCCGGCTCTCGGCTCCCACCTTCTTCAGGGCTACTCCCTGATGGCCGATGATGATGCCTTTCTGGCTGTCGCGCTCCACGTAGATTATGGCGCGGATGTCTATCCGCTGCTCGCTCTCCTTGAAACTCTCTACTCGCACCTCCACCGAATAGGGTATCTCCTTGTCGTAGAAGAGGAGTATCTTCTCGCGTATGATTTCCGACACGAAGAAGCGTGCAGGCTTATCGGTGAGCTGATCCTTGTCGAAGTAAGGCGGCGAGTCGGGAAGCAGCTCCTTGATGCGCTTCAGAAGCATATCCACACCGAACTTGTTTTTTGCCGAAAGGGGCAGTATCTCGGCATTGGGCAGCAGCTGATGCCACTTCTCCACGAGCCGTCCAAGCTCTTCCTGGGCGTTGCGCGCACCCGACGGGGCTGACTTTGCAGCACCATCCTTGCCTTTACGGGCGGCAATCACAGCCGGCAGCTCGTCGATTTTGTTGATAAGCAGCAGCACGGGAATCTGCATCTTACGCACCTTTTCGAGGAAATCGAGGTTCTTCTCGGGGTTCTCGATTACGTCGGTAACGTAGAGCAGCACGTCGGCATCGGCCAGCGCACTCTCCGAGAAAGCCAGCATCATCTCCTGCATCTTGTAGTTGGGCTTCAGCACGCCGGGCGTATCGCTGAACACTATCTGCATATCCTCTGTGTTCACGATGCCCATGATGCGGTGGCGCGTGGTCTGCGACTTGAAGGTGGCTATGCTTATGCGCTCGCCTACGAGCTGATTCATCAGCGTAGACTTGCCCACATTCGGGTTGCCGACAATATTTACAAATCCTGCTTTGTGCATTTTGCGTTCGATATATGGTATGCTGTTAACTTAAAAAAGCGCACCTTATTATATATATAATAGGTGCGCTCTCCTTATTCGTGATATTTTGCGTTCAATCCAGTCTCGCCCCAGCCTGTAGTAATTCCCATCTGCGCGCCCCTCACTTCCGAAGGGGCTGACGACGGACTGCTAATAGGCCCACTTATAGAGCGAAGCACCGTGGACGAAGCCTGCTCCGAAAGCCGTGAACACTATCTGGTCGCCCTTCTTGAGGTTCTTCTCGTGGTCCCAGAGGGCCAGCGGAATGGTGGCGGCACTGGTGTTGCCATAGCGGTCGATGTTGATGACCACCTTGTCGAGCGGCAGTTCGGCACGACGTGCCACCGCCTCAATGATGCGCATATTGGCCTCATGGGGTATCACCCACTGCACATCGTCGGCACCAAGGCTGTTGCGACGCATGATTTCCATCACGTCGTTGCTCATGGCTGTCACCGCAAAGCGGAACACAGCGCGCCCCTCCTGATAGAGGTAGTGCAGCCGGTGGTCCACAGTGAAGTGGCTTGGCGGACATACCGAGCCTCCGGCCTTGAGGTGGAGGAAGGGCAAGCCCTTGCCGTCGGTGCGCAGGAACGAGTCCTGATAGCCCACGCCCTCTTCTTCGGTGGCCTCTACGAGCACTGCTCCGGCACCATCGCCGAAGAGCACGCAGGTCTGGCGGTCAGTGTAGTCGATAAGTGTCGACATCTTGTCGGCACCAATCACCACGATGCGCTTGTAGCGACCGCTCTGTATCATCGACGATGCCGTGTCCAGACCATAGAGGAAGCCGCAGCAGGCACACTCCATGTCGAAGGCGAAAGCGTTCTTCAAGCCCAGCTTGCCCAGGACGATGCTTGCCGTCGAGGGGAACTTGTAGTCGGGCGTGGTGGTACAAACGATGAGTGCATCGATGCTGTCGGGATCGGCACCCGTCTTCTTGAGCAGCTCATTGGCAGCCTTGCGCGCCATGTAGCTCGTGCCCAAGCCTTCCTCGGTGAGAATGTGGCGTTCCTTGATACCTACGCGAGTCATTATCCACTCGTCGCTGGTGTCCACCATCCGCGACAGCTCATCATTAGTGAGCACATAGTCGGGGACGTAGCCACCCACACCAGTGATAACCGCGTTGACCTTACCCATTACTCTGCCTCAGCCTTTACGATAGCAACCTTGCCACGATAGTAGCCGCAGGTCGGGCATACTGTGTGGTAAACATAGTAGGCTCCGCAGTTGGGGCATACGGCCAGCGTGGGAGCTACTGCTCCGTCGTGAGTTCTTCTTTTACGTGTACGTGTCTTTGACTGTCTTCTTTTAGGATGTGCCATAATTATTAAATCTTTAAAATCTATTCAACATTGTTATAAAGCTTCGCTTTCCTCATCACTGCTTCGGGCAGCTGACAGCTCCATGAGCTTTTCGGTCATCGCAGCGTTGCATTTTCCAGGTGCATGAACGTGCTTGATGGGTAGGGCGAGGATTATCTGTTCTGTCAATAGCCAACGCATATCTATCTGTGCGCGCTCGCGCGAAACAATGACCACGTCGTCCGAGTAGTCGTCTTCTTCGCCAAGGCGCACGCTGAAAGTGGTTTCCGAAGCCACGGGCTGATCCATCGCATCAAGGCAGAGGTCGCAGACCACGGCCACACGGCCCTCGGCTGACGACTTCACGATGAACACTTCGCCGCAACGCTCTATGTCGAGCCCGACGGAAACGTCACCTCCCAGTATCTCCGTCTGGTCTTCGGCCTCAAAGAAAGCATCATCAAGCCTCATGCTCAGCAGCGTATGCCCCTGAGCAAGGCCCAACAAGTCTATCATATAAGGTTCGTGACCACACATACGGGCTGCAAAGTTACGAATAAGTGAGTAAAGAGCAAAATAAAAAACCTTTTTTTATTTGCTCTGTCGAACGACAGTAACTTCGGCGGAGGCCAGAGTTACGAATAAGTGAGTAAAGAGCAAAATTAAAAACCCTTTTTTATTTGCTCTGTCGAACGACAGTAACTTCGGCGAAGGCCAGAGTTACGAATAAGTGAGTAAAGAGCAAAATAAAAAACCTTTTTTTATTTGCCCTGTCGAGCGACAGTAACTTCGGCGAAGGGCAGCGGCGGAATTTTACCGATGCGTCCGTAAACTTTCTCCAAGAGCCCCGGAACAATGCTACAGGATAGCTGGAGCATTGCTCCAGAGCCTCTGGAAGGTTACTACAAAGGCTGTTGGAGAAAGTTTACGGCACTTTTCCCGCTTTCCGCCTGCACTTTTTCCGCTTTCCTCCTGTTACGTACACTGCGCTATTTGCGCAGTGCCCCCCGTCAGAAGTTCACCACATACTGCTGTTTATACATCTTTCTGTCGAAGAAAACCACGCCGCAGTAGTACAGGTCGAAGCTCACGCCGGCCACGTCGCTGTCGACGATGCGCTGCCAGAGCTGCCGCGCGCGTGCCGACTCGCCTATCTCCTCGACAACGAGCACCAGCCTCTCGTCGGCCAGCGGCAGCAGGGCATCCACGAAGGCATCGGCTCCGCCGTCGGCACAAAGCAGCAGAAGGTCCACTCGCCCCAGACCAAGCAACCGGCTGCGCCAGGCGGCAACGCTGCTGCCACTCCCCACCCCGACGGTGCGCAGCTTGCGGCAGCCGCGTTTCATGTAGGCGGCATAGAGCGGCGACGTGGCTCCGTAGCAGGCCACCACCTCCGGCTGACGGAAATTGGCCAGACGGAAATAGAACTCGGCCAGCTTGCGAGTCACAGCATCGGCATCAGCATGGCGCTGGCGCAGCTCGTCGTAGGCATAATAGGGATAGTGCTCGCTCACCACATAGCGGATGAACGAGTAGGCCCAAGGCGACTGCACACCGAAGCCGCGCGAATGGCTGCACCGGCTGAGCCATATCCACAAACGTTTAAGCCTGCTAACCTTTCTCATCACTGTTGATTGTGCTGCAAAAGTAATCATTTTTTCACGGCATCGGGCATAATCCGCTGCTCAACTTGCACAAGCAGGGACTTATCCGCCTGCCACGAGGACGACGGGCAACAAAAAAGGGCTCCACGCCAAACAGCGTGGAGCCGAACGATGAATAAATTGTTATGTGCAAACGCGCTTCACAGCGCATATATAATGCAAAATTGCATTATTCCTATTATCTATCCCAGAGGTTATACCGGCGGTAGCCATAGCCCTCGTCCTCGGTATCCTCTTCCATGTAGTCAGTTCTGCGACCGTCCACCCAGTCGTTGGTGCTCCAATCCGAAGGATTTGGGTCGGGGGTAATATTGTCGGTAGTGTCGCCCTGAAGCAGGCGGTACGTGCGCACATTAACTACTTCGGTAAACGGTGCTATATATTGCTTTTTCATATATTCGTTTTAATTTTTCGGGTACAACATCATTCGTTTCACTTCACTACAATCTTTCTTCCGTCGCGAACGTATATGCCACGGGGCAGCTCACAGAGCTTTCCGCTGTTGCTCACGAGACGTCCGTCGAGCGTGTAGATGCGGCTGTCGCCTTCGGCAACGGTCTCCACTCCGTCAATGGCAGTGGGAACGATGTCGTCGACATCCACAAAGACGGCGTTCAGGATGGTGTAGCGGCTGGCATTGCTGCCTAACGGCACGGCGAAGGTGGCGCGGAACGGCTTGGTGCCGGCTCCGCTGGTTGACAGGGCGCGGAACTTGTTGTTCTGGTAGCTGTAGTTCATGTAGTTGCCGTCTTTCTGATAGCGCAGGCAATACTCGTAGTTGCCCACCAGTCCGGTCTGCTCGGTGGTCTGGCCTGCCGAGGCTGCCTGCACGGAGATGCCGCTACTGGGCTTGTAGAAATACTCCAAAGCCGCGTAGCTCTTGCCAGGAATGTTTCCGGCAACGACGATGTAGCCCTGGCCGGCATCAGTGGTGTAGTCGGTAGGCTCAGCCACGGTAAGGTCCCAGGTGTTGAGAGTGATGTCCGAGTTCACATCGCTGATCTCCTTCACATTGGCAAGCTGGGTGAATCCGGCGGCCTTGAGCTGCGAGGTGGTGAGCGAGTAAGGCAGGAAGATGGTGGAGTGGTTGCCGGAAGTGAACTTGCGGTCGTACTTGGCTCCTATCATCGTGAACGGAACGGTGGCTCCGTAGGTGTTGCAGGCCGAGCGTATGTAGGCTGTCTCGAACTGCGTGGCATCCGACTCGTCGTAGAGATACAGGTAGCGACCGCTCCAGGTGGTGCCGTCCTCGTTCAGCGAGATGGTGTTGCGCGACTGGATGTGGTCCACAGCGTCCTTGCTCACCGTTCCGTTGGCTGCCTGCACGTCGGCTATGCCGTCGCGAAGACCTATCACCGTGCGGTTAGATGCCTTGATGATGGCGTTCGGGTTGCCCTCGTTGCGGTCGAAGAACGAGAAGGCGTTGTAGGTGGTGCGGCTCGTGAGGTCGATCTCGCCTGCCTGGATGGCTGCCACTGATGTCTCGTCGGTGGGCAGCTTGGTCCAGTAGTGGCCTGCGGTGTTGGCATCCTCGAGTAGGATAACGTCGGCAAGGTCATAGTGGCCAGTTGCTCCGAACGTTGGGGTCAGGGTGATGTCAAGGTTGCCTGCTGGCGTGGGAGTGCCGCTGGCCTCGATCTTCATCCAACCGTAATCGCTGTTGATGGGGAGAATGTTGGGGTCGTCGGGGTCGGGTCCTTCGGTATAGCGGTCGTCGACGCGTCCGTTCTTGTTGACGTAAGACTTGGCACTGGCATTGACGAAGTCGAAGCTCTGGGCTTCGCCCTCACCAACCTTGAGCGAGATCTTAGCATTCTCTTCGCCCCAACCGCGCACGATAGCCTGCACGGTGTAGGTTTCTGAAGGATCAAGTCCAACGATGCGCTGAGTAATCTCCTTGTCAACAATCTTGCGCAGACCATTGTCCGTTTGACCGTTCCAGCTTGAGATACTTGTTTCCTCCTGTGTGCTGGTCAGCGGGTCGGTAATCACGCCGCCCCACGTGGGGTCGAGCAGAATGGTCTTGTCGTAAGGCACGGCATCCACATAGTCCTTGCCGTTGGGATAGTTGGTAACTTCCACTGTGGTTGTACCGGGAGTTTCGAGGAACAGAGTGTAGTCGCTGTCGATGTTGTGTACCTCGTCAGACAGTGCGCCAGTGTTGGTAAAGGTCTTGCGTCCACTGGTATAATCAGTGGTCTGGTATCTGTTAGGATCACTATCGTTATAATCGTAGAAGATAATGTTGACTGTCGGCGCGTCAGCAGTGGTTATAGGAACATTGAATCCATAAAGGTCGCCGTTATCGTTGTCTTTCTTTATCAGTCCCATTCTCTCGCCGTCGCTCTTCCAAGTTGGATTGTAGCCCTCTCCCCATACGTGGCAGTAGACTTTGCCAGACCAGCCAGAAGGCTTGTGGAAGAACACTGCGTTCTCGCCGCCGATGGCAGAGGAGATGTCTACAAGCTGGTTGTTGCTGGTATCCTGATAGCCGCCACTCCATGTATTGGCACCTGCTGAGGTGTAGACAAATGACTTGTTGCTAGTGGAGTGATAGTCTCTGGTCTTGAATTTGGTGGCATCGGTTATAGTAGTACCGTCATACTGGGTTACTATGAAGCCAACCTCCTCGCTGGGGTTTCTCAACCGCTCGTATGGCAGAGAGAGAGAGTAGTACTTCACTCCGTCGATCTCAAAGGTACGGTTTTCAGTAAGCTGGGTGCCGGGGAAATCCGGGGTAAGCTTCACGTATGGGTCGCGCTCGTGGACTCCTACGGTCGTTTCCTTATATTTGTAATAATCATTACCTAAGTCTTCTTCATAAACCTTGAACGTGCCTTCCGTTCCGTATGTGCCGTCTTCCCTTTCAAGCTTACCATCGACTTGGTGGTAGTAGTTGGGGTAGTAGGCATCTTGTTGTGCCTGAAGCTCAGTGTCGAGAGTGTGGTTCCATGCGTAGATGTAGAGGTGAGGATAGCGGTCATCAACCTGCACGAAGATGTTAGTGGCATCCTTACCTCCGGCCTGCGTTACCGACTGCGAGAAAGTGCCGTTGTGGTAGTAGTTTACATAGTTCTCGGAAGTAGAGTAGGTAAACTCGAAGTTGCCCACAGCCACGTTGCCCGACTCGTCAACCACAGCCACATAACCCGGGGTGCTGAGCGAGAAGCTGCCAGTGCCGCTTGTCAGGTCGATAGCCTTCATGCCGTCGTCGGTGTAGGTGGCGGCATGAGCGGCTGCTTCGGTGGCATAGCCACCCTTCCACTTCATTCCGACCTCTGTGCTTACGTTGCTTGCTGTGATGTTCACCTTATTTATAAAGAAGCCTTCGGTGGGAGCGATGGTGACAGACGGGTGCATGTCGCTATATGCCGAGAACACGTAGCGGTAGATCTTGGCTGCACCTGTTAGGTTGCCGCCATTATCCACAGGCTGAGCTTTCACATAGACGTAGCCTTGGTTGTTGCCGGCAGCATCTGTGTTCCACGTGGGAGTGGCAGAAGCATCGTCGGCATATTGCATCTGCCAAGTAGAAGCGTTCTGAACGTACTGCATCTGGCGGAATACCTCAGCCGATGTGGAGCCGGTCTTGGGACCTTGGCTGGGTGTAGCATTGTTGATGGCAGTCAGGTCGTAGCCCCAGGCATACTTATACTGCGTGGCGTTCTCGAGAATAGAGTTTACCACAAGGTTGTTGCTGCCCACATTGTAGTTGTAGAAGGTCACTCCACTCTCTGTTCGGAGCGTGTAGTGGCTTTCGTCGGCCTGGCCGTCGGGCACGAGCATCAATGTTGGGTCGTTGCTGAGGCTGGACAGTTCTATTGTGTACCAGTATTCGGGCTGCGAGCTGAACTCCTCGCCCTCGGCGGTTATTACAAGAAAC